>JBDRIM010000042.1:0-9972 GCA_043816005.1 Microcaldota archaeon | reverse complement strand
CGATAACCCAATCGGTGGAGTAGATCCCCATGAGCGAATATGTAAAAGGTTGCCCGGAATGTTGTATGAGTTTTGGTATGAATTCACCGCTTGCAAAAGCAGAAAATGAATTCAGATGCAGTGCAAATCCAGCACATAAATTCACACTAAGCAATGACGGATTCCTCAAATCAATTTAATTCTTCGTTTTCACATTCGAAGTAATATATGACGCCTGAATAGGCGTACTCTTTATTATATATTTTACAATCCGTCAGTGTTCCTTTTATGAGTGTTGGGATGTATTCGACATCAAATTCCCCAATAAACCCATAACTATCCAAAGGAGTAGTTTCTTCATTAAAAATCGCAGTGCCAATAATATCTTTTGATGATGCACCTTCGAAAGTAAAATAGCCTGACGCTTGGAGTGAATTTATTGAAGCTCCATTAAATTTAACTTCATGTGGAGCAAATGTTATAGAATCAGATGATCCTGTAATCGAACGTTTCCATTTGTGACTTTTTTCTGTAAACATCCCGCTGTGCATAGAATAGAATTCAGTATTAATTTTGTTCATAGAACTCTCAAGCATCAAAGAGAAATTTGCAGCTTGTTCTGTTTGTGGTTCTGACGGTAATTGAGGAAATTCAATTGGTTCATCTGAAATTATAACGCAGTTGAATTGACAATCGCAATTTGGATAAGTACCTGAAATTATCCAACTACCATTGCACGAGATTGAAGTTGAAGTGTGACAATATTCCTCACATGTTTGCAGTTCATTTGATGGTTGAGGTGGATTCTGAGTTGGTGGCTGGGGATTAACAGGCGCATCTTGACTATTATTTGCAACTGGACTTGTCTGCCCAATACAACCAAAAACGAGAATCACTGTTAAAATAAATAGAATTAGCTTCATAATACAGACAAGCTATGGAAAATGTTTTAAATCTAAGCGAATTAGTCTATCCTTGACCAAAAAATAAGATAGGAAGGGTGTTTATCCATGCCAGCATGTCCAAATTGTCACATATTTAAGGGACTTTGGTCTCCGTTAAACGAGAGCAAAGAAGGAGTTTACGTTTGTAAAGTTAATGTAACACATAAATTCACAAGAGACAGGGATGGAAACTTCCATACAGTTACTTAATATATTAGATCCGCGAGGTGTATTTATGGGAGATTACACAGAGACGCAGATGCTAGTACAACTTGTTTCTTATCAAGAAGAGTCTGTAGTAAGTCGCGAAATCATTAGGAAGAAAACAGGGATAGTAACCATTTTTGCTTTTGATAAGAACCAGTGCCTGAGTGAACATATTGCCCCTTTCGATGCTATTGTCCACATTCTAGATGGTGAAGCTAAGGTGACCATTGATGGGAAATCATACAATTTAACAAGTGGCCAAATGATAATAATGCCAAGTGGGAAACCACATGCGTTGAAAGCAATAAAAAAATTTAAGATGCTTTTAACAATGATAAAATCTTAGTAGGTTATTCAAGGAACAGAATATCATCCCACGGATGTCTGTAAAGTGGCTGTTTCAATCGTTTCTGATCAAAGATATGACCCATTAGACCAATACTTCTTGCTAAAACAAACACTCCATTAAGATAACCAAGCTCAACCATTCCCGATACTTCTTCTTTTGAAAATTCATTACATGAATCGAATAGGTCAACAAACAGAACACCAATGCAACCATCAACATTCATTATGAGATTATCAGCTTTTTTCAAAGTAACATGTTCAACTGCAAGTGCAAAATCAAGATATTTGTGCGATGGGAAATTCTTTTTTGCATAATCCTTCAGTAGTTCAACCCGTTTATCTGGATTTTTTGCAGATTTTATTCTGTGACCTATACCTGGAATACGGATACCCTTTGCTTTCATCTCATCAACAAATTGTTCAGGAGATAGTTTTCGATCGCATCCATCCTTGAAATATCTTGCAGCATCATCTATCGCACCGCCAAATCTTGGACCGATTGTAAGCAAACCACTGCAAAGTGATGAAACAGTATCCTTTCCTGCACGCGCAGCAACAATTGAATTGTGAGCACCACTAACAGCAGGTCCATGATCAGCAGCAATAATGATACACATTTCAATGAATTTTGTTGCATATTTTGGAAGCTTTTTCTTAAACCATAGTAAAGAAATTACATCTCCTATTGAATAATTGTCCTCAATAAGTTTGCTCATTGGTATGCCAGCATAATAGGGTTCGTCTTTCCTATCATCGCTTATGCTTGATATGAAATTAGTTGGTTTTCTGATCATTGATTTTTTCATAACCACACTGTAATCAGCTGGAATTGTTGGTACTGGTGGTTCAATTATGGCAGGAAGTTTTAACGAGTTAAAAGTATCAGAAATTGTTTTGTCAAAGTCTTCGAATGAATTCGGGATTGTTACGCCAGCTTCACGCAATGCTTTGTTTTTTGCATCTGCACTTTCCATCTGTTTGCCTGTTTTTGCACCTGCATGACCGAATTGAACTTCACCTGGAAACATTTTGGCGCAAGTTCCTGCAACCCACATCACAATTGGTTTTGATAATAGCCCTTTTGTCTTTGCATCAATGATTGCATATTCTTCATCACCGCCAAGTTCACCAAGACCAACAATCATTTTTATCTCTGGATTTTTTTCAAACCTCAACATATGCTCAAGCATTGTTGAACCAGGATATCTGTCACCACCTATTGCAATTGCTTCGTAAACACCATCAGTTGTTCTTGCAAGCACATTGCACATTTCATTGGTAAGCCCACCGCTTTTTGATACAAAACCAACATGGCCTGGACGATAAAGTTTGCACGAGATAATATTTTCGATTGTACCAGAAGTATTGCCAATACGGAATGCACCTGCAGTTATTCCACCAACAGTTGCCGGACCGATTATCGATTTTTTAGATTTTTTGGCAATTGCAATTAATTGACGAACTTCTCGTTCAGGCATTCCTTCTGCAATTATTGCCACTGTTTTGATTGTTTTTGTTTCCAATGCTTCTTTACTTGACTGATAGGCAGAACGAAAAGATGCAAAATTTACCATAACATCGGCGTTTGGATGGACAGCAGCTGCTTTTGCAATATTAGGATAAACTGGAATCAGAATTTCAGTAGTTCCAAAAAAGGCCTTGTGATAGCTGTCTCCACCAGGTTGAATTACAGCTGCAACACTTGGTTTGCTTCTTTTGCAGATGAAATCAAAATCAAGCATACGTTGAATTGGCGCTGCCTTAAGATTATAGATGAATGCTTCGGTATTTTTTGAAAATAGATCATAATCTTGCATATTACCCACCACGTAAATAATTTATTGCCAAACCAACTACTTTGGTCATGTGAGTTTCTGGTCCATATACTTCCATAGGGATACCAAGTTCTTTTCCAAGATCCTTCATCATTTTGAGGCCTTCTTCAAAATTAGGCCCTCCACGACGAACATAAATATGCATTTTATTCTTCAGGAGTTTTTCCTTTGATTCACGCAATGCACGGATTATGCCTTTGAAAGTGTTTGCAACATTTGTAAAGTTTGCAACTCCACCACCGATAATCAAAACTTTACCATTTTTTCTTGTTGCAAGATCAAGAACTGTTTTGGAATATTGATAGGTTTCTTCTTCGTTTGGATCTCCGCTGTATTCACCGTAGTTTCCAAGTTCATTTCCAAATCCAAGATCAACCACCGTGTCAGTGTAAATTACACTTGCTCCTCCACCTGCAACAAGCAGCCAGATTTTGCCATCTGGATTGATAACTGTGAGTTTAAGCGATGCGCCTGTTTTATCGTCGAGTGCAGTTACAAATTCTTCTTCAGGATATTTTTTTCTTCCGAATTGTTCGGGGAATTCTAAACCATTCCATTTTGTTTCGCACTTGAAAAATTCGCAATCATCAAGTTCGCATACCAAGCCCAGTGGTGCTAGTTCTCCTTCCATATCAAAAGCAAGTGGATTCATTTCCATATAAGTACACCCAAAATCAATGGAATATTTGTACAGTGCTTTAGCAAATGAAATCAGTTTTTTCTTTTTGTCTTCTGGAAGAGAAGAGGATTTTAATGCAGATTCCATATCTATGTCGGCGATATCAGTACCAATTGGAACTGGGATTTGTACCATTTTATCCCAATGTTCTTCAACATCAACCCCCCCTTTTTCAGAAAACAGAATTACATCTTCTTCTCGCTTCGAGAGAATTGCAAAGAAATATTCATCTTTATGCTCAACAAATGGTTCCAATATGAAATGAGTAAGAACACCTGGAACGCCCTGCACTTCCAATGTCTTCCCCATATTTTCTTTAATAAAAGATTTCGCGTTTTCAAAATCAGCATTTAGCAAAACTAAATTGTGCTTGCCTTTTTTACCAATAAGCTGATCTGGTTTCACAACAAGTTTCTTGGTTTTAAGCCAGCCGTTCTCTTTTGCCAGTTTCTCAAAGTTGTCTTTAACTGCAGTTTCATCTGCAAGCGCAACTTCTAGCTGGAGCCCAGCATAACCATAGTTAGCCAAATTGGTCGAGAGCATTTTCTTTGCATCATATTCCCGAATTTTTTTTCTTGACATATTTTACCTCGTTTACTTATTCCATGTGTTTGATAATTGAATCTCCGAATTCAGAGCATTTTACTTCTTTTGCACCTTCAGTCTGTCTTGCAAGATCATAGGTGACAACTTTGTGTTTAATCGTCTCTTCAAAACCTTTCAGGATTAAGTTTGCTGCTTCTGTCCATTCCATGTATTCGAGCATCATAACTGCAGAAAGTATAAGAGAACCAGGATTCACTTTGTCCTGTCCTGCATGCTTTGGCGCAGTTCCATGGGTTGCTTCGAAAAACCCATGGCCTGTTTTGTAATTAATATTTCCACCAGGTGCAATGCCTAAACCACCGACTTGGGCTGCAGCTGCATCGCTTATGTAATCACCATTAAGATTTGTAGTTGCGATGATATCATATTCATCAGGCCTTAGCAAAATTTGCTGGAACATGCTGTCTGCTATCCTGTCATTAATCAATATTTTTCCTTCTTTGCTTGCACCTGCGTTAACTTCTTCTTCAGTAACAATTTTGTCTCTGAATTGTTCTTTTGCAACTTCATACCCCCATTCACGGAATGCACCTTCAGTAAACTTCATGATGTTTCCTTTGTGCATAAGAGTAACAGATTTTCTTTTGTATTTTATTGCATATTCAATTGCGGCAGCAACAAGCCTTTTTGTTCTTGTTGTGCTTATTGGTTTTATACCAATACCAGAATCTGCAGCAACTTTTTTACCCATGGTTGTATTAAGGAATTCAATTACTTTTTTCACTTCTTCGGTTCCCTGTTTCCATTCTATCCCAGCATAAACATCTTCAGTATTTTCACGGAAAATAACAACATCAAGTTTTTCTGGTTCTTTTACTGGTGCAGGTACTCCTGTGAAATATCTAACAGGACGAACACAACAGTATAAATCTAGCATCTGCCTCATTGTTACATTGAGACTTCTGTGTCCTCCGCCAACTGGAGTTGTTAATGGACCTTTGATTGCAACAAGATAGTTTTGAACTGCTTTTATTGTATCATCTGGCAGATAGGTTTTGTATTTATTGAAACTTTCATCACCTGCAAGAATCTTGAACCATACGATTTTTCTTTTTCCATGATATGCTTTTTGCACTGCAGCATCAACAACTTTTTTCATTACTGGCGAAATGTCAATACCAACCCCATCACCCTCGATAATTGGGATGATTGGGTCATGTGGCACATGTAATTTGCCATCTTCCATCGAAATGGTACTTCCTTCTGTCGGTGGTTTCAAATCAGTAAATTCTACCATAGTTTCACGCTCCTTTTGCTGCATTTTTTGTTAAATTTATCAAACCGCCTGCTAACAACATATCGGCATTTCTTTTAGTTGCATCGCATTTTGTCATGAACTCGAAATTTTTGGTGATGTTTTTTACTTTTATATTTCCGCCACTTTTCACACCATCAACAATGCCCTCAAGTTCAAGAACATCCCCCTGCTCGATTTTATCATAATCTGCAGGGTCAGCGAATGTAAGAGGTAAGATTCCGAAATTAAGTAAGTTTGCTTTGTGGATTCTTGCAAATTTTTTCACAATAACTGCCTTCACTCCTAAATAGAGAGGTGCTATGGCAGCATGTTCACGTGAACTTCCCTGGCCGTAATTATCTCCACCAATAATTATGCCACCTTGTTTTTCTTTTGCACGTGCAACAAATTTAGGATCAACAGAACTGAACACAAATTCGCTTATTGCTGGAATATTGCTTCTTAGTGGAAGAATCTTTGCGCCAGCTGGCATAATATGATCGGTAGTTACATTATCACCAAGTTTGAGAAGAACTTCTTTTTTGAAAGAATTTTCCAATGGATTCATATCTGGCAATGGTTTGATATTTGGCCCGCGAACTATTTCGACTTTATTCTGTTGGGATCTTTCCAATGGAGCGAAAATCATTGAGTCATCGATTTCGATTTTTTCCGGCCATTCTATTTTAGGTGCATCTCCAAGTTCTCGCGGATCAGTTATTTCACCTTTTAATGCACATGCTGCACAGACTTCAGGTGAAGCAAGGTAGACTGATGCATCTGGAGTACCACATCTCCCTTGGAAATTTCTGTTGAATGATCGAATAGATACACCGCCGCTTGATGGTGCCTGTCCCATTCCAATACATGGACCACAGGCGCTTTCCAAGATTCTTGCACCCGAACCGATAAGATCAGCAAGACTTCCATTTCTTGCAATTTGTTCATATACTTGTTTTGAACCAGGAACAATTGCAAAACTTACATTAGGATGAATTTTTTTTCCTTTCATTATCGAAGCTACTGTCATAAGGTCTTTGTACGAACTATTAGTACATGAACCAACAATAACTTGAGTAACTTTTGTACCATTGAGTTCTTTTGCTGACACAACTGCATCTGGCGAATGTGGTTTTGCTAAAAGAGGTTCGACTTTGCCAAGATCAAGCTCGATTATTTCAGCATAATCTCCATCGCCATGCATTTCCTTCCATGATTTTTCTCTTGCCTGCATTTTCAAATATTTTAAAGTAACAAAATCACTTGGAAAAATGCTTGTGGTTGCACCGAGTTCAGCACCCATGTTTGTTATGGTTGCCCGTTCTGGTACTGATAAAGTTTCAACACCAGGACCAAAGTACTCGAATACCTTCCCAACCCCACCTTTTACTGTAAGTTTTCTAAGTAATTCAAGTATGACATCTTTTGCAGAGCACCATTCGTTGAGTTTGCCAGTAAGTTTTACCCCAACAACTTTTGGCATTTCAAAATAGAACGGACCGCCACCCATTGCAATTGCAACATCAAGACCACCTGCGCCAATTGCAAGTGCACCAACGCCGCCGGCAGTTGGGGTGTGTGAATCGCTTCCGAGAACTGTTTTTCCAGGTGCTGCAAATCTTTCCAAATGAACCTGATGGCAGATACCATTTCCAGCTCTTGAGAAGTATACACCGAATTTTGCTGCAACACTCTGAAGATAAAGATGATCGTCTTGATTTCTGAAATCTGTTTGAAGTGTATTGTGATCAACATAGCTTACTGCAGTTTCGGTGTTTACGTGAGGTAGACCCATTGCTTCAAATTCAAGAAATGCCATGGTACCGGTTGCATCCTGCGTCAGAGTTTGATCTATTTTAACAGCAATTTCCTGCCCAACAGTCATTTCTCCTTCGTTTATATGTGTTTTAATTATTTTTTCAGTTAAACTTACCATAGGTGATCCCCCCTTTACACGGCTCCGCCTGAACCTTTAGAATTAGAATATGAAATTGATTGAAGAATTTATAAATGTTTTTACGAATTTACACGACAGGTGACGGAATAGATTAGAGCTACAGGATTAGAGTTCAATGCCAATTAAGGATATTTGAAAAACCAAATGAATGTCCTTACCAGGCAGGCTTTTAAATAATCCGAGATAAACAAAAAACATGTATGAATTGTTCTTTGTCCTAGGCCTGACCATCCTCACAGGCTTTTTGGCAACTATTATTTTTGAAAGAATCAGAGTTTCGCAAGTAATATTACTTATGGTATTTGGATTTCTTCTTGGTCCTGTACTTCACATAATAGACGTATCTGAAGAGTCCATTATGGTTTCTATAATGCCTTTTATTGCCACACTTGCACTTATCGTGCTTTTGTTTGATGCTGGATTGAATATAGATGTTTTCTCAGTTGCAAGAGCAATACCAAAAGGCACAGTGTTCACTGTGTTGGTCTTTATTCTAAGCATACTTTTTGTCACAACATTTGCTAAAGCAATATTAGGATGGCCGGTTTTGCACGGAATGTTATTGGGTGCAGTTGTTGGTGGTACAAGCTCTGCAATAGTTATAACTATGGTAGAGAAAATAAAAATAAAACAGGAAACAAAATCTTTACTTACTGTTGAATCCACTATGACAGACGCATTATGTATTATTGTCACAGTAATAATTATTCAACTTATTATTACCGATCAAGCACTAGACGCAGGAACGATAATAAACTTGCTTGTGTCCTCATTTAGCCTTGCAGTCATTACTGGGGTTATAAGTGCAGTGATTTGGATACTTTTAATCCAGAGATTTGTTGTTACGAAATATGCCTACATGTTGACACTTGCACTTGTGTTTGGATTATTTGCAATAACTGAAGCAGTTAAGGCAAATGGCGGATTTGCTGTTTTTATTTTTGGATTGGTATTAGGAAATGCAAAAGAACTAAGGAAACTTTTAAAGATAGAGAGTAGTTTTTCTGTAAATCCAACAATACACTTATTCCAAGAGGAAATAACATTTTTCGTGCGAACATTCTTCTTTGTGTATATAGGTCTGTTATTATCACTTAGCTATTTCACAATTGAAATAGTTGGAGTGTCGATAATTTTGATAGTCCTTTTCCTGATTGCTAGAACATTAAGTCAGAGGATAGTCTTGAATGATTTACCAATCAAAGATAGGAATATCGTTGTTAGCGTATTACCACGAGGACTTGCAGCTGCAGTACTTGCCACCATGCCACTAACGAATGGGATTGTAATTTCTGGATTCCAGCCAATTGCATTTGAAGTTTTATTAATATCTAATATTGTAGCAACCGTAAGCATATTTGTTTTTGACAAAAAGGAAGGTCCAGAGAAGAATGATTTGAACGAAGTTGATGATGACGCATTAGAAGATAAGAAAAAAAGTAAAGAAACCAAACATAAAAAGAAATAATTACTTCTTTGTACCAAAGGCAAGGTAAAGTGCAACTAAACCAACTACTACAACTATTGGAATTAGTAATAGTAAAATTCCAAAGTCAGTTTTTGGCTGAGGTTCTGGCTCTGGTTGTGGAGTTTGTGGAACCACAACTGATTCGTTATCGAGATTATTTGTAGCTGCATCAGCAAAGTTTGTAGCCCAGTTTGCAAGTTTTGTTGCACTGTCAAAATCACCTTCTGCGAATGCAGATTTTGCTTCAGCTAATTTGTTTTGAGCATTAGTTACATCTTTTCCTTCTGCTAACGCATCAGAAATTGCAGCTTCTGCCTCAGAAATTGCAGATTGAGCATTTTCTAGAGTTGTATCATTTTGTATTGGAGGTTGAACATTTACACAAACATGTTCTGTACATTTTTGGTTAATGTCACAATCAGAAGCTGAACAACATTCATAGGAAACCCATGCATGGTTTGTGATGTATCCACATGTTCCAGTTATTTGTTCACAAACATTATTTGAACAAAATTCATCTGTATTACATTCTGAGTTTAATGTACATTCTAATGAAGGTTGAACACATAAAGAACATGAAGCTAAAGTTGCTGAGGTATAATCATATGTGTAACCGGATTTTGATACTGTAATGATAACTGTTTCACCACATCTAGTAAAAGTGAGTTTTCCATTGGAATCTGTTGTTCCTTCAACGTCTCCATCAACTTTT
>JBDRIM010000041.1:0-83508 GCA_043816005.1 Microcaldota archaeon | reverse complement strand
AGTTCAGGAAGAGTCTGTGAAACTTATCAAAAAAGCTTTGAAAAAAGGCTTAATCTCAGGAAGAGGTCCAACTGGTGTGGCTGCAGCAGCACTTTACATTGCAAGTGCTATGCATGGCGAGAAAAAAACTCAGAAGGAAGTTGCAGATGTAGCTGGGGTTACTGAAGTTACGATCAGAAACCGCTATCGTGAACTAAAAAAAGAGCTTGGTTTGAAAGTTAATCTCTAATTAATTTTTCTTATTTTTAATTTTATCTTCTATTTTCTAATTCATTCTACTGAACTCCTAGATGGTAAAATGAATTTTCGACTGTGGATCGCATTTAAAAATATATGTATCCTAATTACACCTGCTAACTCTAGCATGGCAAGAACGTACGCGTTCTTGACAGCCATTGTTGCATAGCAACAATAGCATAGTGACACTTATCTAAGGACAAATTCATAAATTTGTCATGTTTGGAAATTCTATTTCCAAAACAACAAGATAAATCACTAAGATCAGTAAACACCTTTTGGCTCATTACCTTAAGATTTACTGCATCATGTATTAAATCAGTTTCACGACCACACTCTAGAGAGTGAGACTGCAGTCGGTGAATTGTTCATAATTCATCTTTCAAAGGTGATATAATGGTAGACAAATGTGATGATAAAAAATGCTTCAAACATGGAAGTATAAAAGTTAGGGGAGAAACTCTTGGCGGACAAGTTATAAGTGCAAAAGGCAGACACACGGTTGTTGTTGAGAGAACACAAACCCAATATTTTCCAAAATATAGAAAATGGGCGCGAGGAACATCAAGAATCGCTGCACACAATCCTGGATGTATAAATGCCAAGGTTGGGGATTTTGTTAGTTTGTCTGAAACAAGAAAAATCAGCAAGACAAAAGCATGGACAGTTATTTCTATTCTCGAAGGTGAACATTCATGAAAGGATTGACGAGTACAATAACAAAAACATTGACTACTGGGACAATTATGACTTGTACTGATAATAGCGGTGCTAAAATGGTCTATATAATAAGTGCATTACGTTATAAGGGTACTCGAGGTAGAGGGCCGCAATTAGGTATAGGGGACATTGTCATAGCATCAGTAAGAAAAGGAAAGCCTGATATGGTTAAAAAAGTCGTAAAAGCGCTTATTGTAAGACAAAAGAAAGAATTCAGAAGGGCAAATGGTGTAAGAATGTCCTTTGAAGACAATGCAGCAGTTTTAGTTAATGATGATTTCCTTCCAGTTGGGACTGAAATCAAGGGTGTTGTGGCAAGAGAAATCGCAGAGCGATTTCCAAAAGTTGCTGCTATTTCTGCAGGGGTTGTTTAAATGAAATCAGATACTGAAAGAAAAAGATATTATAAGGAAAAACTCCATAGAAAAAAGAACAGACTTCATGTTCATCTTTCAAAACAGTTACGGGGCAAACTCACAGTAAAGAAAAGATCCCTACTCATTCGCAAAGGTGACACAGTAAAGATTATGCGTGGACCTGAAAAAGGAAAAGAAGCAAAAGTTGGAGAAGTCAGTGTTGTAAAAAGACTTGTTTTTCTTGAGGGTATAACTGCAAAAACTGCAAAAGGAAAAGAAGTCAAACTTGCTATTCAACCTTCAAATCTTTTGCTTGTTTCGCTTGAATCAACACCAGAACGAAAAGAAATATTCAGTGATGATGCTTTCAAGAAAAAAGAGGTCAAAAAAGAACCAAAAGCAGAAGTAAAAACTGAAATAAAGACCGAAACTACAGAGTCAAAAACTGAAGTAAAGACTGATAAAAAAGTTGACTCACCAGCAAGCATGCCACATATACAAGATGTGAAAATGAAAGTTGATAATAATAAAAAAATAAGGTGATATTACTATGGCATCGATCGATGAATCGATCGATACTAAAAATTTCTAATATCACATCATGAGGTGAAATTTTTATGGCAAAAAGAGGAGGAACAAAACATCTGAAGAGAATTGCATCACCAAAAGCAATTCCCGTTCATGATAGAAAAGCAAAAACTTGGATGACAAAATCCATTGCAGGACCACATCCTAAGAAAAAAGCAATTCCATTGGGGGTCTTAGTGCGTGATGTTCTTAAGGTTGCTACAACTATGAGAGAAGCAAAAAGAATCCTCTCAAACAGACTGGTAGAAGTTGATGGTCGGGTTAGAACGGAAGAAAAATTCCCAGTTGGTTTGATGGATGTAGTGTCATTTCCAAAAATCAGCAAAAATTTTCGCATTACTGTTGATCGAAAAGGTCGTCTAATACCAACAGAAATAACCAAAGACAATGCAGCCTCAAAGATTTGTAAGGTGATCAAAAAACACACGGTTTCTGGCGGGAAACTCACATACACATTTCACGATGGTAAAAACATGATTGGAGACAATCACTTACATGTTGGTGATAGCGTTCTTGTGACTTTACCAGATGGCAAACTCAAAAATCACTTAAAACGAGATATTGGATCACGTTGTCTTATCATGGAAGGTACACACGCAGGAAAGATAGTAACACTTAAGGAAATCATCGAAAGAAAAGGTGGAAAACCAAACGAAGCGGTTGTAAAAGATCACAAAGATGAATTCATCACAGTTGCAAAGTATCTCTTTGTTGTTGATGAACAATTCACGGGTGACAGCTAATGATTTTGAAAATAATAATTTTCAAAACTTTAAATCGAGGCGATTTAAATGACTGATAATAAAATGCGGGAGATATTAATAGAAAAAGTCACAGTAAATATAGGTGTTGGCGCACCAGGAGATAAACTTGAGCAGGCCAAATCTTTATTAGAAAGATTAACTGAAGGTATTCCTGTTGAGACTCACGCTAGAAGAAGAGATCCTGTTTTCAAATTAAGAAAAGGCCTTTCAATAGGTGCAAAAGTTACTCTGCGCGGGGATGCAGCGAAAACATTTTTAGACAAGGCACTTAATGCAAAAAGAAGACAACTCAAGTTATCCAACTTCGATAGACAAGGTAATTTTGCATTCGGAGTCCAGGAATATATAGATTTTCCAGGTGCAAAATATGATCCTGGAATTCCAATGTTTGGTTTTGATATTTGTGTTTCACTAGCGCGCAAAGGCAGAAGAGTTGCAATACGAAAACTTAGATCAGCCAAAATTGGTAAACATCATCGCGTAACGAGAGATGAAGCAATGGAGTTTGCAAAAAATATTCTTAGCGCGAAATTAGAGTGATTTTTATGAAAATGACATCTGATGAAAGATACAAGGGAAAAGGAAAACGGGTTTGCCGAAATTGCGGCAACTCAAGAGCCTTGATTAGAAAATACAGGTTGCTTGTGTGTAGAAGATGCTTTAGAGAAATGGCCGAAAGCATTGGTTTCCGCAAATACGGAGGTTGAAAACATGACAGATCACTTGGCAGATGCCCTTAATACGATAAAAACCCATGAAATAGTTGGGCAGAATATTTGTACTGTGAAAGCAACTAAGATAATTGCTGACATACTCAAAGTTCTCAAGGACAACAAATATCTCAAGGACTATAAAAAATTAGAAAATAGTCGTGGTGGATGGTTCGAAGTACATTTAGACGGTAGAATAAATGATTGTGGTGTTATCAAGCCCAGAATGCCCGTAAAACGATCTGATTGGGCAAAAAGAGAACAGGAATTCATTCCAGGTTTTGGTGTTGGTCTATTGATAGTTTCAACTCCAAATGGGATTATGACAAATAATGAGGCAGAAAAAAAGCACGTCGGCGGAAGACTTCTTGCTTACGTCTACTAGGTGTTATTCATGGAAATTCCAAAAGGCATACTGTAAAGATTGACGGAAATAAATTATCTGCCAAAGGTCCACATGGCGAAGTTACGAAAACTATTGCAAAAGGCATAACTGTAAAGATTGACGGAGATAAAATCGAAGTCCATACACTATCAAAAGCTCTTAAAGGTACTAACGAAGCAATTGTAATGAACATGTTCAAAGGAGTTACTGAAGGTTACACAAGAAATTTCAAACTACTTTATGCACATTTTCCAATAACAATCGAATCAAAAGGCACTGAAATTATGATTAAGAACTTTTTAGGTGAAAAACAAGCACGGAAAACAAAATCAATAGGTACAACTAAAGTCCAAGCAAAAGGCCAGGCAGTTACGGTTTCAGGTCCGGATAAAGAAGCTGTTGGACAAACAATTGCCAATCTGGTAACTGCCATGCGAATAAAAGATAAAGACGGCAGAATCTTCCAAGATGGCATCTACGAAATAAAAGGTGATTCTTAATGGTAACAAAAAAGAAAAAACCAAAATTTAATGTTCCGAATCTCGGTTTCATGAAAAGCGTAAAGGCAAGATGGAGAAAACCACGAGGAACACACAACAAGAAGAGAATGAAATTCAAATGGGCTGGTGCACTACCTAATATTGGTTACAAAAATGCAGCCGCAATAAGAGGGTTACGAGCAGGTCTAAAAGAAATCCTGGTTCATAATCTTACCGAGCTTGAAGGTCTTAAGAATGTTTTAGTTCGTATTGCTTCTGGTGTCGGTGGAAAGAAAAGGAAAATTCTCGTTGATAAGGTAAAAACACTTGGCTTAAAAGTTGTTAACGCTGGCGGAGAAAAGAAAAAATTCCTTCCGAAAAAGACTGGTGTAAATAAAGATACGGTTAGAAAAAAAGGTGAACGTTCATGACACTTGCAACTGTAAGAAGACTTGCGGCTGATATTCTCAGCGTGGGTGAAAATAAAATCAGGATAAATCCAGAGGGATTGAAAGATGCAGAAGGTGCGCTCACTCGATCTGATGTTAAAGGTTTGATCGAAAAGGGTATTGTTATCAAGCTTAAAAATGCAGGTAGGACAAGCACCAAAAAAAAGACCAGGCGTGGTCATGGACACAGGAAAGGAAGTAGCACGCAAGACAGTAAAAAAGTTTGGATGGTGAAAATACGTGCTCAGAGAAGATTTCTTTCTATGCTACTTGCAAATAATGCAGTGGATAAAAAAGAAAAAAGAATCCTTTACAAAAAACTAAAAAGTGGAATATTTAGAAATAAACGAGCATTTTTACTTTACTTAAAGGATAACAAATTCGTTGCAAAAGACTACGAACCTCCAAAAGCAGAATATGTATCAAAACCACGAAAAGTTCCAAAACAGAAACAAAAAACTACAACCAAGAAACCAGCTGCAACTGATGTAATAAAAGCTGAACCAAAGGTTGAAAGTGAACCAAAAAAAACCGAATCAAAAGGTGAAAAACAATGACGAAAGCATCAGGTCCTAGCTTTAGAGTATATTTCAGGAGAAGAAGGGATGGTAAAACAAACTTTGCCAAGAGACTTGCATTAGTTAGTGGCGGTAAGACAAGAATGGTAGTGCGAAGAAGTAATAAAGGAATAATTGTTCAATTTGTCAATTTTGATCCTAAAGGAGATAAAACTTTAGTCACATTAAGTGGGTCTCACTTGTCAAAAACCTACAAATGGCAGTCAAAAAGAAATGTTTGGACTGCCTATCTCGTTGGTTTAATGGCTGCGAAAGTCGCGCAGAAAAAAGGAGTCAAAGAGGCAATATTAGATATGGGTATGTACACGCCTTCAAAAGGTTCAGTGATTTTTGCTGCACAAAAAGGAGCAGCAGATGCAGGTGTAGTAATTTCATATGATAAGGAAAAAGTTCCAGAAGAAAAAATTTCCAATCCTCCTGATAAATACAAGTCAATGTTCAATGAGGTAAAAGCAAAGATAATAGCAGGTTAGTGGTGATATTAATGAGTGAAAAAGTAAAAACTATTGATAAGGAATCATGGCAGCCAAAAACAATTTTGGGAACAAAAGTAAAGAATGGTGAAATCACCACTCTGGAAGAAGTTCTTGACACTGGTAAACCAATTCTTGAATCAGAGATGATAGATGTTCTATTACCTGATATGGAATCTGAAAATCTTCTGATAAAAACAACTCAGAGAGTTACTGACTCAGGTAAAAGATCAAAATTTCGTGTTGTTGCTGTTATAGGTGACAAAAAAGGTCATGTAGGTCTTGGTGTAGGAAAAAGTGATGAGCTCAAACCTGCAATTGATTATGCAGTAAGAGATGCAAAAAAACACATGATATCAATCAGAATAGGGTGCGGAAGTTGGGAATGTAAATGTGCATTCAATCACTCTGTTCCATCAAAAACAGTTGGGAAGGAAGGAAGTACTATAATTACACTAAAACCAGCTCCAAGAGGTCTTGGTTTGGCTGGCAATGATATTGTTAGGAAAGTTTTGGGTATGGCAGGTGTAAAGGATGTTTGGAGTTCTATGCAGGGCGGTAAAAACATCTATAATATGGCCGTCGCAACAATGAAAGCTCTTGATAGTTTGAACACACTCAAACCAAGGGCAGAATGAGGGGTTAATCATGAAAATTGCTGTATTACGTATAAGGGGAGTAAGGAAAGTAGCTCCTAAAATAAGAAAAACATTCGAGCTTCTTCGTCTTGAAAGACCAAATCACTGTGTCTTAGTTGATGATACTCCACAGAATTTGGGTATGCTTTCAATTGTAAAAGATTATGTTACATATGGTCCTGTTGATGAGGGCACAATACAAGCGCTTTTGTATAAAAGAGGAAAGAAGGGTGTTGTATTTTTACGATCTGTTCTAAAGGAAGAACAAATCAAAGACGCTGCAAAAAGCATATTCTCTGGTAAGAAAACTGTTGATTATATGAATCCGGTTTTTCGGCTTAGCCCACCTTCAAAAGGTCATAAAAATGTGAAGGTAAAATATCCAGAAGGAACTCTTGGAAAAAGAGAGAATATGGGTTCTATTCTGAGAAAAATGATGTGATCATATGAGCAAAAGACAAAGTAAACAAAAAAGCGGTTTCTTAGGCCACAGAACACACGGTCGCGGCAATATAAAAAACAGAAGAGGTAGTGGTAATCGCGGTGGCCGAGGTATGGGTGGTGCATGCAAACACAAAAACAGCTGGATAGTTAAATTTGCTCCTGGCTACTTTGGTAAAACTGGTTTTGTGAACACAACCAGAAAAAAGGTTCAAACAGTAAATCTTTATGAGATAAACCAAAAAGCATTGCTCAATAAACTTGAGAAAAAAGACGGCAAGTACTGCTTTGATTTCAAAGGTAAAGTTCTTGCAACAGGAAATGTTACGGTCCCACTTTCAATTCGTGCGCGTTACTGGAGTAAGAATGTTGAGAAAAAACTTTCTGAAGCAGGCGGACAGATTGTGAATATGGAGAAGGCTTCTTAATTCAGAAGAAAGCTTTATAAAATTAGATCTGGACAAATAGCTGATTCTAATGGGCGTATTTGACATAATACACATAATTGCAGGATATTTACCGGTAATAAAATCCCCTATCAAAGCACTTGGGACCAAAGAACGGTTAATGTGGGTAGGGGTAATTCTTGTATTGTACTTTATGATGTATGAGACAACTGCGTTCGGTGTCATGCATAAAGATAATACTGCAATCGATTTCCTTCAAACAATTACTGCATCACGTACGGGAAGTCTCCTTACTACTGGTATTGGCCCAATAGTCCTTGCAAGTATTTTCCTTCAGTTATTTGTTGGTGCTGGGATTATCAACCTCAACATGAAAGACAAGAAAGAAAGAGCTAAATTCCTAGAAACACAAAAAATACTTGCTATTGTGCTTGCTATCGCAGAAGCATTGATCTTTGTTGTATTTACTGGTATTGTTCCAATACAACCAATGTTTGATGGCTTAGGAGAGGGTTACATAACTGATGCTGCAGGTGTCCAACATCTTCACGCTCCATTTACTATGGCTCTTGTTATTCTACAAATTACAATTGGTTCTGTGTTAATTTTGTTCTTGGATGAACTAGTAACAAAATACGGAATTGGTAGCGGTATTAGTCTTTTCATTGCTGCTGGTGTTTCTCTTGCAGTTTTCCTCGGGTTGGTTCATTTAATTTTTGATCAATCTACTGGTTTCATAGCAATAATGGGTGAGGGTGGTGCAGAGGCATTGCCAAATGCATTGTTAACATTATTGCCATTTGGCTTTACGGTTCTTGTTTTCATAGTGGTAGTCTATGCAGAATCTCTTAAGGTAGAAATACCAATTGCATTTGAGCGTGTACGTGGAATGGTTCCCAATTTGCCGCTTAAGTTTTTCTATGTTTCTAACATTCCAGTTATTTTTGCCAGTGCACTTATAATTAACATGCAGTTGTTTTCAGGAGGGATTTTAACAGGTGCATACTGGGACACATCTCCAGTAACTGGTGCTGCAACTGCAGTACCTGCATATAAAGCACTTCTTGAAACTCGTCAATACGATTTCGGAAGAGATGGCGTCCTACCAATTATAGGTTATACAACTTCTGACGGTAGGCTTCGTGATGGTATCCTTTATCTTTTTACTCCGCTCTATGGTGTTGGTCAAGGTACGCAATATTATTCACTTTTATTTACTACTTCCTCACCTGTTTTAGGAATTCCAGAATGGGTCCATGCAATTGTGTACATTTTAATGTTATCATCTGTTTCTATTGTGTTTGGTTTATTTTGGGTTGAAACATCAAACATGGATGCAAAAAGTGTTGCATCTCAGCTTTCAGAATCCGGACTGCAGATTCCTGGTTTCAGAAGAGATCCGAGAATGCTTGAAACAATTCTTAACAAACACATATTTCCTCTCACTGTAATGGGGTCATTTTCAGTTGGTCTTCTTGCAGGAATTGCAGATTTAACTGGTGCTCTTGGTACTGGAACTGGTATTCTACTTACAGTTGGTATCCTACATAAAATGTATGAGCAGCTTGAACAGATGAAGACATTTGAAATGTACCCAAGCTTTACTAAATTCCTTGGTGAATAAATTAATTTTCTTTTTCCCGATATATTTTCAATTTTTTATGGAGGGTTTTGAATGAAACGTTGTTCAAGAACATCCAAAACCCATAGAAATAAAAGGAGATTCAAAAAGGACATTGGTCCTTTTTATGGAGGGTTTTGATATGATAATTGTAATGGGGTTACCAGGCGCTGGAAAAACAACTGTTCTCAAAGGACTTAAAACTGATTACACTATTCTTAATTACGGAGATTTAATGCTCGAGATTGAAAAAGAACATTTTGGGGTTAAAGATAGGGATGACATGCGTAAACTTTCTATTGAAAAACAAAAACAAGCTCAGAAGATGGTTTATGAGAAACTTTCCAAAGAAAATGGTAAGATCATTCTAGACACTCATTGTTCTATCAATACTCCAAATGGTTTCTTTCCAGGACTCCCATTTGATTATTTAAAAATGCTCAAAGTTGATGCAATTGTCCTTGTTACTGCAGATCCAAAAGAAGTTGCAGCGCGAAGGGCCTCAGATCCAACAAGAAAACGAGATGCCGATGACATTTTCCTTCACGATAGCCTAAATCGTTCCTATCTTGCAGCATATAGTGCATTTACTGGTGCTCCAGCAGTTGTTATCTTCAACAACCAAGGCAAATTGGAAGAAGCAGTAGCTAAATTACAATCGTTGCTTAAATAATTTTTGCTGCTGCAAATCCATCCTCAAGGACTTTAAACCCTTTCTTAGAGATAATAAACATGATCGATATTCATACTATTAGGGAGAATCCTGCAATTGTAGAACAATCATTAAGAACCAGGAATTATCCTGAAGAGGCATTTACAATTCTATCAAAAACCATCGAACTTGATTCACAATGGCGCACAGTCAAAAAAGAAGAAGAAGAACTCAGAGCAGAGAGAAACAAACTTAGCATGGAGATCAATGCAAAAAAGAAAGCAGCAGACAATTTTGATAGTGAAATCACAAAATCAAGCGATGTGAGTAAAAGGATAAAAGATATCTCGATTGAAACTACTACACTTGAAGAACAAATAAACAATCAATTGCTTCTCCTTCCAAATTTTCCACATTCTTCTGTACCTATTGGAAAAGATGAAACCTCCAATCCAGAAATAAGAAAATGGGGAGAACCTAAAAAATATTCTACTGATGTGCTGGATCATCATGATTTGGGTGAAAAAACAAAATTAATTGATTTTGAACGCGGAGTAAAACTTGCACACCACAGGTTTAGCGTTCTTTATGGTGATTTTGCAAAACTAGAAAGAGCATTAATCAATTTTATGCTTGCAATTCATACTTCACGTGGTTATCTTGAAGTTTCTCCTCCTTATTTAGTTAATGCTAAAACAATGACTGGAACAGGACAATTACCAAAATTCAGAGAAGAACTGTATCAATGCAAAGACGATGATCTTCTTTTAGTTCCAACTGCAGAAGTTCCACTTACTAATCTTTATTCCGGGGAAATTATTGAAGAAAACATCCCAATAAAACTCACTGCATATACTCCTTGTTTTAGACGTGAAGCTGGTGCATATGGTAAGGATATTAAGGGATTAATTCGTCAGCACCAGTTCAATAAAGTTGAACTTGTAAAATTTGCCCATCCAACTAATAGTTTTCATGAACTAGAAGGTCTTGTTAAAGACGCAGAACGAATTCTTGAGCTGCTTGAGATCCCCTATCGTGTAATAGAACTTTGCACTGGAGATCTTGGATTTGCAAGCGCAAAAACATATGATATCGAAGCTTGGGTGCCATCGCAGGATAAATATCGCGAAATTTCCTCTTGTTCAAATTGTACTGATTTTCAGGCAAGAAGAGCAAACATTAGATTTAGAGGTTCAAAGGGAGTAGAATTTGTTCATACATTGAATGGTAGTGGTCTTGCTGTGGGAAGAACAATGGTTGCAATAGTTGAAAATTTCCAGGAAGATAAAACTATTGTGATCCCAAGAGCTCTTCAAGATTTTATGGGGCAGGAAACAATTGAGTTCTAGAGTGGTTTTTTTGCAATTCCAACTACAGTTGCAAAATCACGTCCTCGGTACATCCTAGCTATACTTCCTCTTACAAATTCAGTGTATTTTGTTGCGAGTTCTCCAGGTACAGTTAAAAATCCCCCTTCATCGAATTTTTTCATTCTATCAGTAAATCGTTCATGTCCCTCTAGTAATAGTAATCTTTCTCCTCTTGGTACGCGTTGCATTTGATCTGCCAAACATTTTACAAAACGTTTCATTTGTCTATTAGTTTCTCTTTCCCCCATTCCCAATCTCTCTTCTTCTTCTTGTGTTTGCCAGTCACTTACATCAAATTCTTGCTGAAATGCCAGCAATTCTCTAGCGTTTGCACCTAATTCCTTCATGACCTGCATAAAAAAACCCGGGTGTGACCAAATAGCAGTATACCAATCACCCATTATCACCAATCCATCATCTCGTAATCTTGAATGAAGGAGGTCTATATATCTTGTTGTTGTCATATGGTGGAAAACTGCATTTGATATAATAAGATCAATAGTTCCAGATCCTGATCCTTCAAAATGTTCATAAAATTCCCTTGTTTGTGGTAGAACTTCTGCATTTGTTCCTCTAAGGGTGTTCTTCATTGCATCAACATGTCTTTCAAAGGCCATTTCCAACAATAGAAATGTACAATGTTCAAGTACGGTTGGTGCCATAATGTTTAATACGCTAATCAATGCACCAGTTGTTCCTCCAGTTCCAGATCCAACATCCAATACTACTAGTTTTTTTTCCCTATCTTTTGTGCGTACCTTTTCAATTAGTGCTCTTGCTGCAATATTTGCAAGAGCAGCATTCATGTTTTTATTGTCATGACCCAAACCTGCAATTTCAATTGCATTATCTATTGCGTTATAACTTGTTCCTGGAGTAGTTCTCCATTCAGTTCTATAACTTTCCTGCCCTCTTTTCTCTATCCATGCAGCATTTTCAGGTGTAACCAGTATCCCCCATTGTTCTAAATAAGAACTTACTATTCTGAATAAAGTGCCTGGGGGTACAATTAAATTAGAACATATATCCTGGAATCTGTCGTCTAATCGTTCTAAATCACTAATACTTTCAATAGCAGGTTTCACGATCTCACTCGTGCAATAGTTACAACTCCCGTATCAGTGTTTGGTCTGACTTTATGTGGGAGATGATTTGGCAATTTCGCATTAGGGAATGCTCTTTCCAATGCGTCTTTATTAGTTGACATGCCTATTCTATCTAATGCACTACATAATTGAATACTTGATAAGAAACCACCTAATATTCTGACACGTGCTCCACCACTAAACCTTACTGCCTGTCTGAGTAATTTATCCCAATATCTAAGGTGGTCTTGTATTGCTTCATCTTCGCATGCTGTCAAATGACATGGTTTTGGTGTCAATAATGGTCCAAAAAGTTCTCTAAGCAAATTCATTCTTACGGGTTCAACTCCATGTCTTTCAAGTAAAGTATACAAATGAGAAGGGTGGTGAGTCATAGTGGAATGGAAATCCCCACTAGCTATAATTCCATCTGGTTCCAAAACATTCTTTAACAATCTTAAATACCCGTCTATGAAAGGTTTTCTATGTAAATGACTTAGCGTCATTACAATGTCGAATTTGTCTCCCCTTACATGTGCTTCATCTAAATATTGTTCATCATATAAACTGTGAGTTCTTACTGTGGAGACACCCAAACGGATGGCATTATTTTGTGCACAAGACAAATTACTTGAATAATCAACCATATGAAGTTCTATTCTTTTTACTAGATCTGCTGTTCTTGTGTCAGATGCAAGTGCAGTTATAACTGCCGATACGAGTCTTCCAGAACCTGTTGCAATATCTAATATTCTTACGGGGCCATCTTTTTTTACAGTTGATAATATCTCTGTCAAAATAACACTAATCGCCATTGCCATATCAGTAAGGATAGGATCAGCAAGATTTTTTTTGAATTTATACCATGTATCAGTTGGTGTTTTACTTGATCTGTCTTGCGCTGCGTCATTGATGTATATGTGTCTTGCTTTTGTTTCAAGTTCAGCACGATTATCATCAGTTAATCCAATTCCAAATTCTGCATAACGTGAACTAGTGACACGTAAAACACTTCCAATATCTATTAGTAATGGTAATCCTTTTGTTACAAGTGCTAGTTCTCTATCAAAAGCTTCAATGTCAGAAATAGAAGTTAGTAAAATTGGGGTTTTTAGGTCTACTGGATCGTATGGTAGAACTGTCGTAGTAGCATCGGAATCGCTACCTGAACCTCCTCCCCCTCCGTTTGCTGCTAATGCGCCGGCAGCAAATCGTAACCCACTCATACTTTAGCATTATACGGGGATATGCTTATAAATGTACACTTTTAACCTGAAAATACCATTTGTGCTTAACTATTTATGATATGTTAACTTAAAATTTAGTGTATATCATACCAGTTGTGGCAAAAAAAGAGTGTAAATTTTTCTGTAAAAGTTTTGATGGTTCTATCAACTACACTAGTGACGGCAATTTCATATATGCAGAAAAAGATGGTGTTATCGTACGTCTTGATCTTTTTGATGGGCATTATTATAAACTTCGTCCATTTGATGGAATTCCAATTCTTGAAATAGATGGTCTTAGAATGCAACTTGTTCGCGATTTTAAGACTCCATTGGATTATGCAAAGGAAGTCGTTAAACAATTAAGAATATCAAAAAAAGGAGAATTTAGTGTTTTTGATAGTTGTATGGGTCTGGGTTATACTGCAATTGAAGCAGCAAAACAATCTTCTGTGAAAATGGTTGTTACGTGCGAATTTTCACCAGCCGTGATTACTTTGGCCCAATGGAATCCGTTTAGTGATTTTTTATTTGCTAAAAATACCAAAATTGTTCTCATGCGAGGAAGCTCATCAGAATTGATTAATGATTTTCAATCGAATATGTTTGATTTTGTCATTCATGACCCGCCTCGTTTTTCACACGCTCCTGATCTTTATTCAAAAGAATTTTATAGTAATCTTCATCGTGTTTGTAAAAAAAACGCCAGAATATTTCATTATGTTGGATCAGTTGGAAAGGAGAAAGGAAGAAAAATTGAAAGCGAGGTTCAAAAACGTCTTTCTGCAATTGGTTTCAAAAACATAAAACACATTGCTCGTTTGCAAGGTTTAGTTTTTGAGAAACTATAAAAACCTCTTGAGCTATAGATGAATATGGATAAAGCAATAGTAGTATCTAGAGTCTCTAAATTCTATTCCAGTAATAAAGAAAAAATAGTTGCATTGGATGATGTTAGCTTATCTATCAATTCAGGAGAAATTTTCGGATTGCTTGGGCCTAATGGTGCAGGCAAAACAACCCTCATAAGTATTCTAGCTGGTATTCTGACTCCTGATGAGGGTAAAGCAGAGATACTTGGACTTGATTGCACAAGAGACACAAAAAAAATGCAGGAAACTATTAACCTTGTTTCTGGTTTTACTGGGGCACTTTTTAGATTGTCATGTGAAGAAGCGCTGATGTACTATTCATTACTTTACAACGTTCCAAATCCTAAAAACAAAATAAAAACCGTACTTGAACTTGTTCATTTAGAACACGATCGAAATCTTGCAGTAGAAGATTTTTCTGCTGGTATGAAACAAAGATATTTGATTGCAAAGGCACTTCTTAATGATCCAAAAGTGCTTATACTGGATGAGCCAACTGTTGGTCTTGACGTTGAATCTGCAATTAATATAAGAGAAATTATCAAATGCCTTAGAAAAGAAGGCAGAACTATTTTACTAACAACGCATAATATGTTTGAAGCAGAAGAATTATGTGATGAGATTGCATTCATAAACCACGGCAAAATTCTTAATATTGGTACGTTTGCAGAACTTAAGGAAAAAGTTGTTAGTAAAAGGATAATCGAAATTAATTGTTCTGATGGTAGTTTAATCCTCAAAGCTCTTGGTAATTTAAAAGGAATATCTATCTTTTCGCATTCACCTAAACTTGTATATATGGAGGTTGACAACTATGAGAGGATAAAAGACGTGATGAAAGCCCTTTCGAAAACCAAATCAAAAATATTCAATATAAGTGTCCTCGAACCAACTCTTGAAGAAACCTATCTCAAATTAATAAAAAAAGGCGAAAAACATGATTAGATCACTAACTCGTATTTATTCTCAAGTTCACAAGAGCATATTCTCACTTAAGCGAAACACCTTCAGATTGTCAGACATATTCATATGGCCAATGATTTTTCTATTCACATTAACTTTTTTTGTCACCTATCTTGGTACCGACAGCGTTTACCTAAATATGATTATTCTTGGTATGATGGGGTGGAGAATGATATATTTTCTTAATCTTGAAATGGTAAGTTCATACACTGAAGAACATTGGTCTAAATCTCTAGCTCATCTTATGATCTCTCCAATCACAAGATTAGAGATGGCTTTTGGAACTGCGATAAGCGGATTACTAAAAGCAATACTCGTTATTATCATTTATATTATTGCAACAAATTACCTCTACAATTTTTCAATTACAAATTGGCCAGTTTTTTTATTGGCCATGATATTCTTTGCTTTAATTGGCTTTTCCATGGGACTTTTCACTCTTGGTCTTGGATATTTCATGAAAGAAGAAGCATTCAATATAGCATTCATCTGGCCTGATGTTATAGTTTTGCTTTCAGGTGTGTATTTTTCTGTTGATGCTGTTTATCCAGCATCTATTTTGCCAATTGTTAAATTGTTACCAAGCACCCAAGCATTTGAACTTTTAAAATCAATTGATGGGCTTGGTAGTCCTGATATGAGTATTTTAGTATCCATGACTGCATTGTGGCTTATTTGCGGTTATCTATTCAATGGTTTTATGTATGAAAAGGCAAGAAAAGAGGGTAAATTAGCAAGGTTGGGTTAGCTAATCATTACATTTAAATACTGTTGTGATAATATATGTATTATAATGGCTCAATTATTTAGATGTAGAGAAATCCCTCCAAAAATAGATAGGGTACGTAATGCACTTGCTAAGTTAGACCTTCAAATTGAGCAACATCAAATTATCACACATCATAGTAAAGCATCTTTGATTCATGCTCGTGTTGAAGCTGAAGAAGGTAATGGATCAGGAAAAATTTCATTAGCATTGATAAAAATGCTTTATCGGTGCAGTCCATTTCCAGGAGCATTTTGTAGCCTAACTACGGGGCAATTTCATATTCAAGAGAATACGGGTACGGTGATGGTTTTACACGAAGCAACTCATAGTGCAGATTCCGCTAATATCAGAATCCGTGAACTTATTGATGAAGTTGATCGTTTGGAAGCTCTAACAACGTTTAAGCGACCATTAGCGTCGTTGAGATATAAAATAGCAAAATTCCGGCTCCTCTCTCTTATTGAAGGCAGAGCTAAATTTTGTGAACAGCTTGCTGGAGATAATGAAAAAGATTTTACATTTTTTGAAAGACTTAAATTTAAAATTTCATGTAATTTTGAGGCTATACTTGCACTTACGTTAGGTTCTATGTCTGTTGGTCTCATAACTATTTTTATTCAAAGACCAATAGCTGCCAATTCAATAGATCTGGTTCTTGGTCTTTTTTCTGCTTGGGCATGCTCAAATTTATTCCCATACGTCTTAGGAAAAAATTTACTTGATGCTGTTAATGAAAAATTTGATTCAAAAGAAACATTAAGATTAACAGCTGAAAATCCACCTAAAAACGGTGATTTCTTTAGACCACACAAATATGCAAAATCACTTGCTGAAATACAAAATTAGAAAACACGCAATACAGAATCAATTTTTCCTATTGCACGAACAATTTCTATACAATCTTTTTTCGATAATTTTTTTGCGTTAATTAAAATTTCCACATTGTCCATCACTGCAAAAATTCTTTTGTAGGCTAATTTTGTGTTCAAATCATCATCCATTGCATTTTCAAATCCTTCGAGGAGCTTTTTTGCATATGTTTTCCCAATTTTACTCCCTCCACTTCCACTAATATTTTTTAATTTTTTAATCAGTTTTCTTGTTTTTTCACAGTCGCATACCTTACTTTTGAATTTTTCAATTGAAAAATCAAGAGGATTTCTATATTTTTCTGATGTCAGATAAAAACGCAAACAATTTGGTGGTACTCCTGCTTTTTTGAGTTGTTTTACATAAAGCACATTTCCGGTTCTCTTAGACATTTTCTTTTTTTCTATTGTCAGGTGCTTAGCATGAAGCCAAAAATTTGCTAATTTTTCCCCAGAAGCACTTTCACTTTGTGCTATCTCGTTTTCATGATGTGGGTATATGTTATCACTACCACCGCAATGTATGTCAAATGAATCACCAAGGTAATGCATCGCCATTGCACTACATTCAATATGCCATCCAGGTCTTCCTATTCCAAAAGAACTTCTCCATTTGACGTTACCATCCCTCGGAGTCCAAAATTTCCACAATCTAAAATCCCACAGTCCCTCTCGAGAATAATCATCTTTGTTCATCTTACCAAGGTATTTTTTGTTCTTAATATGTTTCAAATTTCCATATCTCAAAAATTTACGAACATCAAAATAAACTCCATCCTTTTCGTATCTGCAATATCCGTTCTTACAAATTTTTTCTATTAAGGTTGTCATTTGATCAATATGTTCTGATGCCTTTGCAATTATTGTTGGTTTCAACATGCCAAGTTCATTAAAATCCGATAAAAATGCATTAATCTTTTCTTTCTGCACTGCTTCCAATGTTCTTCCTTCTTTTTTAACACACAATATGGCCTTATCCTCGACGTCAGTAATATTCATGATGCGCTTTACTTGATACCCTTTGTAAATCAAATATCTGACTAAAATGTCTTCAAAAACATATGTTCTGAAGTTGCCTATATGCGAATAAGCGTAAACAGATGGACCACAAGTGTAAATCCTTACGTTATTTCCTAATAATGGTCTAAATTCGCGTTTCTTTCTAATCATCGTATCAAATAATTTCATCAAAAAATTCACAGTGGCAGTTGTTAAATATCTTTTGTATCTAAATTTCAAATATAATCGATTTGGTGAAACTTGTGAAAAAGAAATCTAAGAAACCAATAATGCGTCAAGACAAATCCAAATTATATGTTTTGAAAAATCTGGGTTGGTCTGAAATCAGCGATAGTTTACACTTGAATTGCATTTCAAATTTCAATCCTTTACGTTGTATAAATAAATTAATCATGCGCATTACTAATTTTTTTTGTTGTAATAGAAAAAGTTGACTAATATGACCACCGAAATAGATCAAGATCCGAAAATATTACTAAAAACCGTTCGTGCTGCGGTGGTTGTTTTTTATGCACCTCTGTGCGGTGATTGCAAAATTTCTGAAGAATTTGAATCTAAATTAGCCAATGAATTTGCTGATAAAATCAAATTTTATCGTCTTGATGCTGTTAATCTTGAGGAAATAGCTGATTTTTATAAAGTTGAAAGGTACCCGACCTATGTATTTTTTGTTAAAGGTAAGGCAACCAGAGGCATCTTAGTTGAACCTGTAGAATTTGGGGAAGTAAAAAATTGGCTTGAAATACAGATTTCAAGAAACCGAATCTAATTTTTTATTGCGCTCACTTCCAGTTCACGGTTATTAAAAAAATTGTAGAATAATAAAAATTCGAATTAAAAAAATTAAATAAAAAGGGATGTGTGAAACCGTAGGTTTCACAAACAAAAAATCACTCCATGCTATTGTTGCAAGGCAACAATGGCAGGAATAGTTGTTCCGCAACTATTCCATAAAGAATGCTGCAGTTGGTGGATCTGGTCTTTCTCCTTTTCTTTCACGTATTTGCCTAACAACCTTAGCAACAAGTTCCTTTGGCATCGGTTGGTATCCACCATATTCTTGGTACCAGATTGCTCTTCCTTGTGTTGCACCTCTAAGTTCATTGGCAAAACCAAACATCTCTGCAACTGGCAGGACGGTGGTTATCGCAGTGTTTTCTCCTTCTTGTTGCATATCTACTAGCTGTCCTCTTCTTCCGTTTGTAAGGGTAATGACACTACCTGCATACTCTTGCAAAGTGTTTATGAGCACTTTTTGTTTTGGTTCAAGCAACGTAACTCCTGCAGTAAGCATAGCAGCATAAATTGCTCTTTTAGTAGTTGGAATCATTTGCGCAGGACCACGGTGGATATTATCTTCATGAAGTGTTGCATCAATCAATTTTACTTTGATCCCGCTCATCTTTTCCTTTGCCAATGGTCCTTGATCAAGTGCTTCTTCGAAACCTTGTATCATAAGTTCCTCAACTTCATTCAAATATTGGATACCTTTGGTACAATCAATAAACACACTGCCATTGTGGATATCGTAAATGCTCTTCGCTTCTTCACGCTCCATACCTAATTCAATAAACTTTTCCCAAACCTCTCTTCCTTTTGGTCTGCCTTCCTTAACAACATTATCCTGAATTGCTTGAATGATTGCTGGTTCTAAAGGTTCAACCATGACCTTAAGTTTGTTGTGTTTGTTTGGTGATTTTCCTTCAACCACTGGTGATTTGCCAAGCAAAGCTTCCCTGTAAACAACTATTGGTGCTGAAGTTATTATCGGAACTTTCTTCTCATTGACTATCTTATATTCGATAATTTCCAAATGTAGCTCACCATTTCCACTAATCAAGTGTTCGCCAGTTTCTGCCAATTGTACTTTTAATGTTGGGTCTTCTTTTGAAATGCTTCTTAGTGCTTCAATCAATTTTGGCAAGTCTTTTTGTTCCTTGACCTCAATAGACTTTGTAATAACTGGTTCTGAATAGTGTTTTATTTGTTCAAATGGTTCTAGTGGTTCAACAGAGATAGTTTCTCCGACGTATACATCTTTCAAACCAACAACTGCACCTATGTTACCTGCCATCACTTTTTCAGCAGCAACACGATCAGGTCCCATAAAAATACCTACCTGCTGGACTTTAGCATACATCTTTTTTGATGCAATATAAAGTTGCATTCCTTTTTCCACAGTTCCTGAGAAAAATCGTATAACTGCAACTTCACCTGCATGTTCATCGTAAACAACACCGAAACAAACGCCGATTAATTTACCTTTTTTATCGCATGAAAGCATGGATTTACCTGCTTCGGTTGTCAAATCACCATGTTTCCAAAGAACTGGGATACGGTAGGGCTGTGCAACTTTTGGAGATGGAAGATGTGTAATTATTATTTCAAGAAGTACTTCGTCTAAAGGACTTCTTTCTACAAGGGATTTATGATCACCATCAACACATCGTTGGTAAATTTCTGGGAAAGTTATATTGAATTTTTTCATTGATTTTATTGAAACTGCCCATTTGTTGTATGCAGTTCCAAAAGCTACATTCCCTTTGTTTACTGAAATAAGCCAATCATCTTTTTGTTCTGGTTGTGCATTTGCCTCGATAATTTTGTTCACTTGCGTGATAATTTTTATAAATCTTGCTTGCATTCCAGCAGAATCAAGTTTAAGTTCATTTATCAATCTGTCAATTTTGTTAATGAAAAGGATTGGTTTTGCTCTTTCTTTGAGTGCCTGTCTCAGATTTGTTTCTGTTTGAGGCATAACACCCTCAACTGCATCAACAACTAGACAAATACCATCAACCGCGCGCATGGCACGAACAACATGAAAACCAAAATCAACGTGACCCGGAGTATCAATAAGGTTAATCAAGTGATCTTTACCTTCGAAATTGAAGCCAAGTGAAACATCTGCAGATTTAATTGTAATTCCTCTTGCCTGTTCCTGAGGATCGAAATCTGTCCATCTTTGTGCGCCTGCAAGTTCTTTTGATATAAGGCCTGCTCTTGCTATAAGAGAATCAGTTAATGTTGTCTTACCATGATCAACATGAGCGACGATTGCAACGTTACGTACCTGATCAATACCTTCCATCATTCTTTGTACTTCTTCAACTACAAATTCTTTTCTCGCCATATTTACACCTATAGTTTATCTATCTAATGCGCTACAAACAAACCTGGTTTGCTTTAGCATAAAGAGTAAGTTTTATCTAATGGGAAAGTAATATAAATCTGAGGTTAAGGGGATTAAAATAAAAAATAAGAAAAAATTACAATGTATTCATTAATTCCTGGGTTTTGTAAATCATAAATAACATACCTATACCGGTTACTAACCCAACTATGAATAATACGGTTGTTCCAAGTGGGTATCCCGCAGAACCTTTTGCCTTTGCTGCTTCTTCAACACCACCAAAAAACTTCCATAATATAAATAAGTTTACCAACGGAATACAACACAAAACCAACTGTATAATTGGATTATACGTTGCTTTTGTAGCTTCTTTGTATTCACTAAACCATTTATACAACAGATACAATCCTACAAACGGTATAATCGCCATTACTACTGCCATTACAGGGCTTCTAGCCATTATTATCACCAAATGACAATCAGAAATAAGGTTTATTAAGTTTACGTGAACGCTTATTCTAGTTGAATTACGTTTATTTCTGGTGGTGCAAGGAATCTCACCGTGCCAGATGCAACTCCACAGCTTACATAAAGCGTTCCATTACCATACGCATATTGTCCTCCTATTTTTCCAAAAAATGGTTCTAAAACCAAATCACTTAAAATTGGAATTCTAATTTGGCTGCAATGCGTATGTCCGCTCAGAACAATGAAATTTTCTTCCATTTCTTCCTCTTCCATTGCAAATTGATTATGTGCAACTATAATTTTTGATATATTATCAAGTCCAATTATTGCTTTTTGATAATCTTCAAGGCACATCCATGCATCATCAAGACCTACTATTGCGATTTTGGTCCCATTGGCGGTAACCATCCGATTGTCATTTCTAAGTACAGTGATCTTAAGTTCGCTCAATTTTTCTGCAACCTTTTCCCCTAATCCGGTTGGCATACCACAACCCCAATTCCCATAATCATGATTTCCAAGGACTGCGTAAGTTCCATATTTTGATTTTAAATTTTTTAATGGTTCTAGTAATGCCAGTTCGCTTTCACTCCTGTCTATTATATCACCACCAATTAGGATAATATCTGGGTTTTGTGCATTTACTTTGGTAACTATGTCCTCAAGATATCCTGGTCTTTGTTGACCAATATGAATGTCACTGAAAAAAACAACCTTAATTTGATAATTACCTTCTATATCAAAATTATTATTCCTAATTAGGAGGTTGTTCGGTTCTATAATTAGCATATCAATTAATGTAATTGCAAATAGAAAAAGTAAAATTAAAGAAATAAACCGAAATTTACCTGGCTGATCGTGCCATACGTTCGGTTTCGTCACGTTTTTTGATCGCATAACTTGTTTGCGTGTCTCCTTTTGCAGTAGAGATAATCTCATCAGCAAGTGCCTGTGCAAGTGATTTTGGTTTATTAAAAGCTCCCATCAAAGCAGCAAGTGCCATATTTCTCAAAGCCATGTCAAGCCTTCTTGTTGCTGAAACATCAACTGCAATTTGATAGCTGACACCACCATGTGACACTCTTGTAACATCTTCTCTTGGAGCAGCGTTTTCAAGTGCTTTTATTAAAACCTGAACGGGATTTTCTTTTGTTTGTCCTTCAACAATAGTAAATGCTCTTTCAACAATTTTCAAAGCCCTAAGTTTTTTACCTTGCATTCTTCCTTTGGTTCTGATGACCTTACCTGAGGTCTTTTCACCAGTACCACCTCTCATGAGCTTGTTTGCAAGTCGCTCTACAACATTTACTTGTGTCTTACCCAAGACCTTTCTTGAGTTTCTACCAAATGTATGTGGAACAAGGATTGGCGTAAGTGAGATGTTCTGTGCCAAACTTAGGTCTTTGACTACTACATTGTCCAATGAGTATTTACCAAATAATTTATCCATTCAATCATCTCTTTGCCTTCTCCTTTTTGCCTTTTCTAAGCATTTGGAGATCGATGTTATTTACTGCTACAACTTTGTATCGAACACCAGGTATAGAACCCATCTGTCCTCGTTGTGAACCACCGAGTCCTGCAAGCAGAACTTCGTCGTGTTCGTCAATGAAAGTAATTGCCTTGTTTCTGACCGCATGTGCAGTTACAACTTTACCATTTTTTAGAAGTTGGCATTTCACACACTTAATCAAACCTGAGTGGGGCTGTTTTTGTTCCAAAACAACCTTTTCCAAGACTATAGCTTTAGCTTGTGGCGCACCTTCTAAAGGATCAAATTTTTCTTTCAATTTGAGTGTTCGCCTCTTCCATCTTTTAGAGAGCCACTTATGCTTCTTGCGCGTTCTCTGTACATTTCTTCCTGCAAATTCACCATTACTCATTAATTCACCTGTTGGTGAATGACTTGAACGGTTCGCCGTTCAAGCAGAATTCACCTAAATGATAAAGATTAAAACTAATCAATGAACTCTTCTCAGTTCATTCAAGCCACGGAATGATCGTCGCAACGATCATTACTATCTTGAAGCTTTGCTTCAAGCCATGAAGTGAAACGCAAAGCATTTCACGATAATCAAGAACGAATCGTCGTTCTCGCCATGAAATGATACTGAGAAGGATTTATAAAGTTTCTGAATGCTCTTTCTCGAACCATTCATACTACTTCATCACTTCTTAGCTCTGATCTCTCTTCTTTTTGGTCTCAAATACTTTGAGCCACACTTTCTGCATATTTTTACAGTTTTCTTATTTCTTGTTTTGCATTTCTTACAAACAGTTATGCCTGCAAGTTTTAGATCAGCTTCTGGAAATTTACCCATCTAATAACACCTAAACGTAATTGATAACCTTAACATATGCTTAGCATTGTTTTTAAATTTGCCCATCCTTTGGTTTATCATGATCAAAGAGAAATCCTGTGGCATTATCCTATTTATGGAACAAAAGTTGGGTCTTCCGCGCATATATCTCCTATTGCATTACGTGGAGGGCCACTGGGATTTTACTAAAGGTCATGTAGAGCCTGGTGAAAGTGAAATCAATACGGCATTGCGTGAGGTCAAGGAGGAAACAGGCATTATCGATCTTGATCTTATTGGCGGATTCAAAGAGATTCTTGACTACAAATATACAAGAAACAAAGAACAATTCCATAAGGATGTACTATTTTTTCTAGCAAGATCAAAAAACAAAAATATAAATCTTTCACATGAGCATACCGAGTTTCTTTGGTTATCTTATGGTGAGGCAAGAAAACGCTTAACATATGAGAACGCAAAGAAAATTTTAGATAAAGCCCACACATTCCTTAATAATAAATAACCTACCAGCTAAAACTAAGATATGTATTTCGAACGTATAACACCTGATTCATTTTTGTTCGATGCAGTAAAATTAATTTATGAGACATCATTTCCTTCTGATGAGAAACGTGAACTCGATCTGTTGCTTTTTGACAAAAAAGACTATTCCCTAATGGCTGCAGTTGAAGATAGGGTTATAGGTTTTATCTCTTTTTGGGATTTTGGTACATTTATATTCATAGAACACTTGGCAGTTGAAAAAGAACTTCGTAATCAAGGTATTGGTTCCAAAATGTTAGGCGAATTTATGAATAAGTACCAAAACATAATTCTTGAAGTTGAAAAACCCCAAAACGAGCAACAGTATCTGAGAATAAAATTCTACGAACAATTCGGTTTTAAATTGAATCATTATCCCTATGTCCAGCCATCCTATGGCAAAGGAAAATCCCCGGTTCCGCTTTATTTACTAACTTATCCAAGACCACTAAATCTAGATCAATTTACCAACATCAAGAAAAAATTATATGAAATTGTTTATGATAACTCAAAGTGACTTACATGGATTATACTAAAGAACTGAACGAAGAACAGCTTAACATTGTTATTAATGGGGATGGTACATCACTTGTTATTGCTGGACCTGGTTCTGGAAAAACAAGAACCCTAGTGTATCGATTATGCAATCTACTTGAACGTGGCGAAAGACCAGAATCCATTTTATTGCTCACATTCACCAACAAAGCAGCAAGAGAGATGAAAAACAGAGCAGAAAATCTTATTGGGGCTAATGCAAGACAAATTGTCTCAGGTACATTTCATTATTTTGCAAACCAAGTGGTAAAAAAATATGCCAATCACGTTGGCCTTAAGAAGAACTTTACTATTCTTGATGAAGAAGATGCAAGGTCATTGCTAAAACAAGCCATACTTGACGATCATGAAAGCGTCAAGCGCGGGGTAGTTAATAGCATTCAACAACTCATTTCTCTTTCAAAATTAAAGATGGAATCAATTGAAGAATTGGTTATGCAACCAGAATTCTTCCATATGAGAATCCACACAGATACTATCTCTGACGTTGCTAAAAAATACGAGAAACTTAAAAAAAGTAAAAATCTTGTAGACTTTGATGATTTGCTTTTTTTTGCGTACACTATTCTATCTGATAAAACAATATCTGAGCAATACAAAAACCATTTTACCAACATACTTGTGGATGAGTTCCAGGATACTGATAAACTTCAAACTGCAATATTAGATCTAATTTACAAAAAAAATCTGATGGTTGTTGGTGATGACTCACAGAGCATCTATTCATTTAGAGGTGCTGACATAAAGAATATTCTAGAATTTAGAGACAAATATAACGCGCAAACATTTTTTTTAACAAAGAATTATCGCAGTACCAAGCCAATAGTAACTTTAATCAATGAAACAATGGCGAATAGCAAAGAAAAACTGGAAAAACAACTCGTAGCAATCACTAATGGTAATGATCTCCCCACCTTTTTGACAGTTACAGATAAAATTGAAGAAGCTCATATCATAACAAACTTAATTGAATTAGAACTCAAGGAAAAAAGAAAAGTGGGTGTCCTTTTCCGCGCAGCATATCTTGCTGGCGAATTAGAGGTTGATCTTTCTAGGCGTGGGATAAAATACGAGATGCGAGGGGGAGTCAAATTCTTTGAACAACGTCACATCAAAGATATGGTTTCCTTATTGAAAGTTTATCATAATCCAAGTGATCATCAGTCATTATCACGTTTATTCCTACTATTTCCAAAAGTTGGTGAAAAATCAATTTCCAAAATAATCAATACAATAACCGATCCGCTTACGATTCCAAAAGCACTTGCTAAAATTGGTAAAAACGAACTTTATTCCTCGCTCATATCAGATATTTATTCTTCAGGTGGAAATGCGGCATTCATGCTTGATAATTTTTATGAAAACTTCTACCGTCAGTATCTGGAAGAAAAATTTGATGATGCTGAGGAAAGAAAACCAGATATTGAAGCACTTGTTGGTGCTGCGTCACATTATCAGTCAATTGGTGAATTTCTTGAAGCATTCTCACTTGATGTTGATTCTTCTGTGGATAATACGCAATGTAATCTGATTCTTTCAACCATCCATCAAGCAAAGGGATTAGAATGGGACAGCGTGTTTATCATTGGTTTAGCCGATGGCTCTCTACCTCATGAACGTTCATTTAACATAGAAGAAGAAAGAAGATTGTTTTACGTAGCAACTTCCAGGGCAAAAGAAAAATTAATTATGAGCTATCCAAAATCAACCGGCAGGTTCTATGAATCTAATGAAATGCGACCTTCAAGATTTTTAGTTGAGTTACCAGAACATTGTTATTCACAGTCACTTGTAGATTCGACAAAGTTATAAATCTCACCTGAAATACAAAACCGTGGTAATATGAAATTAATTTATCCATTGCTACTGCTTTTAGTTGCTGGAATTACATTTGCTGTAACTGCAGAGGATTGTTGGGATCAAACACGTCCGTGTGCAATATCATGTTGTCCAAGCATGGGTGGTACATGGTCTGATGTTGAAGACGATTGTATGATTGATAGTTCTTATACTGACGATGAAGTATACGATTTAATGGATCAACATTGTCCAACATGTTTTACTAATTATATGGATTGTATGGACACTATCCAAGATCCAATCACTCCACCAATAACCCCCCCAGTCACTCCTCCAATTACTCAATCAACCTCCAATTGCTGTGCTCCAGCGTTTCTTCTAGGTGCAATTTCTATTGGTGCATTTTTAACTAGAAGAGAATAATCTTTTTTATTTTTTTAAAAAAAATGCAAGAAGAATCTGGAAACGCCTTGAAAAGTTTAAGCTGAAATGTGATAAAGGAGAAATGGCACGAGCTGAAGTCGTACGAAGCTTGGAAGGTTGGCTGGCTTACGCGGAGTTTGCCAACTCCTACAAATTCAGAAAACGGGTTGTTGCTAGATTCAACGAATTGTTTGCCTCGACCTAGACAATGTCGTAATCGACGCATCGATTACGAGCATGCTCATGGTCGATTCGTCGACCATGACATCGTCTAACTTACCTCAGGCCAGAGCTTAAATAGATCTTACATCAGAACCTCCCTTGACGGAAGGAAAGTTCATGGCGATAATTTCGACATGGTGGCTGAAGAACTCAGAGGAAAAGAAAGTGCAGGGAGCAAAACTCAAGAATGAATCTAGAGTCTTCAACTACCTTTTTCGATATCCAAACCTTTTATCATAGGTCGGATGATCCAAAATATCAAGAACATCAAGCCATATTGTTATGATATCTATTTCTGTTTCCTCTCGTTGAGGCTGTTTTAGCGTATAAATAAGACGCCAATAACCCGAAAGGTCAACCTTCCATAAATTAGTAACTTCATAATTCTCCAAATAGGTTCGTGGAATCTGCTTTCTTGGTATCTGGATTCCATAGGAATAATTAGCCTTAAGAAGGGCGATTTTCGAATCAATGGAACGTAGAAGTGTCTGATGGAATGACGTGGTAATATCTTTTTCTATCTCTTGCCTGACTGTTTCCTGCAGTTTCAAATATTCCTCTTTGGCTTCACCCAGAAGCTTTATGGTTACTGCCTTCTTTACCATAATCAAACCTCTAATCCGTCTTCTTCAGCCCTGGCTAGTTTCTTACTTGGATTAAAAGTCCATACAAATCCTTTTTTAGTTTCCAGTATAATTCCCTTTTTCTCCAAATAATCTAATGCAGTATTCAAGGTTGAGCGCATTACTGCGGTTGGTAAATTACTTAATATTTTGTTCCGACTTATTGCCATATCAGAATTTTTGATAACTTCTTCGATTGCCATAACTGTTTTAAGCGTTGGAGAATGAACCATCTGTATTTGTACTGCTCCCATAATACCACCTGATATAGATATAACCTGATAAATATATAAGCCTTTACTTTTGGGGTTGATAGGATCTAGTCCCAAACATCTACTATAGGCGTTCTTAGTTTCTAATTGTTGTAAATGATAGCTTTTTAAGGATATTGGGTCTATAATATTATATTAAAATCAATACAATTCAAATAAGTTTATGAGGTGTATCTATGGGTCCTGTAACCGTTCCGAAGTATGAAAAAACAACCGATCCGAGAAGGATGATGATTCATGCCGTGCTTAGTGAAGCAATTCGTACTGATTGGGAAAATGTAAGAGGATTCTTACCAGCCAGAACAGCTACGTTGCTCATCTACGAACGAGGTGCGACAAAGGCGAAAGCCCATAATGAAGGCGAAGCTGAAGTCAGCATAGATTTGCCTCTTAAAGATGGTTGGTACGTGCCAGATGGTAATCCGTTTGCTATTCCGAATGGCAAAGCAAGCAATCGCGATAATCCAGACGCACTCTATTTATATCGTTATCAAGATCGAAGCTTTAGCGGTCCTCTTGGCCGTGGCCTCGGCTTCAACGTCGACAACCGGCGTGACGTCAATGCCAATGTCTACTGGTCCAATGATTCGGGGGTGGCGTTAATTGGTCGCGAAGCGACCGCGCCGCGGGTAGGAGTACCTGAAGAAAAGTTGGTTGATGTTGCAAACCCAAAAACACTAGTACAAAGAGCGGAACTATTAGAAACTGTAGCAAAAGGACTAACAGAACGCCTCGGTGCAGTGCTTAGCGTAGATGCGCATGCCAGTTTAATTAAGCCAATCCTAGATGAGGCTGCGTTCCTAAGAGAACTGGCAGGAAAAATAGAATCAATTCAGCCAAAAGCATAATCCCTTTCATTTTTTAATTTTCTATTTCTAATTAATATCCCTAGCTTTGGCCAATTTATTGGCTAATCATGAACGAATAGTTCATGGTTTGTAGGTTAGGGCCACACACTCGCTTATAGTGCCTGTAATCATCTGATTATCGGCTATGAAATTCAGTAACGACAGTTAGTAGTTCGTTCTTTTGCGAAACCTGAAGTTACGGTGAGGTACGCAAGTACCATTTGAGTAAGCGGGTTACATTGGGCGGTCCTCTTGGCCGTGGCAACAACTTCAACAACGACAACCGGCGTAACGTCAATGCCAATGACAACTGGTCCAATGATTCGGAAATGACTTTAACCTACAATGCTTGGGTTTTATCTCTATTTCTCATCTTCTTCATATTGTATGCGATGGTATAACGATTTATACGAACAACTCACGTCCTATGAAAACCTCGAGCTTGCTTTCCTTAACGCAAGAAAGGGAAAAACGTTGAAGGATTACGTGATAGATTTTGAAGCCGATCTGAAGCAAAATCTTCGTGATCTGCAGTTTGAACTTCAAACTTTTACCTACAGGCCAAGACCTATCACGATGTTCATTGTGAAAGATCCAAAGACGAGGAAAATTGGTGCATCTGATTTCAGAGACCGAGTTATCCATCATGCGTTGTGCAATGTCATTTCATCAATTCTAGGCAGTAGCTTCATTTTCGATTCATTCGCCAACAGAAAAGGCAAGGGAACCCATCCGGCGATAAAACGGTTTGAAAAGTTCTTGAGGGCAGTCTCCACCAACCATTCCAATGCCGAAATGGGGGGGGGAGAACGAATTTGGACAATAATGCCATCATCGGTTATATCTTCAAGGCAGATATAAAACACTATTTTGAAACTGTAAATCATGAAATTTTACTTAGGTTGATCAGAGTAAAAATCAAAGACGAAAAAGTTATGTGGCTAATTGAAACCATATTGAAAAATCATAAAATAGAAGTTGTTGGTAGGGGAATGCCGTTAGGTAATTTGACCTCGCAATTTTTCGCCAATTTCTATCTCAATGAACTCGATTATTTCGTAAAACACGAATTGAACGCCGAATATTATATCCGTTATGTGGATGATTTCGTTATTCTGCATAATGATAAAAGAGTATTGGAAAACTGGGAACATGAAATAGATATCTTTCTGAGAGAGAACTTGAAAATTGAACTTCACCCTGAAAAAACAAGGATTATACCATTACGAAGAGGGATAACTTTTCTCGGTTTCAGAATATTCACAAAATACAGATTATTGAAGAAAAGCAACGCGAGAAGGATATGGAAACGCTTGGATAAATTCAAAATGAGATATGATAAGGGTGAAATGAGCAGAAAAGAAATCGTTCAAAGCTTGGAAGGCTGGCTTGCATATGCCGAATTTGCGAATTCCTACAAGTTCAGGAAAAGGGTGGCCGCTAGATTCAACGAATTGTTTGGCAGTGAAGATCATAACAAAGTTTGTTGACTCATTTTCACTCACCCCTAAATTTTAGGAGTAAGATTTACCTACCCCTAATTAAAGTTGATTTCCGGTAGTTTTCACTTCGATAAACTACCAAAATCACTAACCCCTAACGACCTCCCTATATATCTATATATAGATATATAGTAGCGAGAGAACGCCTAAGCGAATATAGTAGAAATAGTATCTTTTAGCTTGCCTCTGGTTAATACCGTACCATATCGAGTATATTTGTACTTCAAGGATTTCCTGGTTACCAGAATGAAAATCTGATCATATTCCTTTTTGTATTTGGAATATTTCCAGTCAACTGAAACCTTGCTGCGTTCAAGTTTCTTGCCAGTCTCAACATCAAAGCAATATTTCTTCTTGTTATATTCAAACTCCACATCTGGACCATTGTTGACATTCAATCTTATTTTTCTGATATGCTTTTTCAATTCAGATTCTATCAAATAACAAAAGAAAGCGTGTTCCTTTCCTTCGTTATAACGAGTTTTGATCCAATAATAAGCCGCTCCAGTATCACCAAACGGACTTATTTTTATGCGTTTGAATTTGTTGTTAAGCAATATATCCATGTCTTTGACATTCACGTTTTTTTCAAGGTATAAATTAAGCGCTGGCTGCCTGATGGTAGGCGTCCTGTGCTTAGGTTCCTTTTCCTCTGGAACCCTCATGTAATGCCTTGCTTCTTCTTTTCTTTTTTCTTCTTCTGCCAATCTTCTTTCATACGCTTTGTAAAAATCCTCATTATGATAAATCTCGGCCTCGGCTTCACGATAGGTTTTACCTGTTGTGGCAAGGATTTCATAGAATCGGTCTAACTTAGTCAATTCCCTGTCTATTTCTTTTTTATGCATCTCCTTTAGTTTTTGGAGTTCTTCCTGATATTTTTCCCTACGCTCCCCTTCACTTGCCTTGATTTGCATTAATTTGATATTTTCTTCTGCTCTGTGCGTGGCAGCAAGTTCTTCGATGTACCTTGCCAGCCAAATAGGTATTTTGTCATCAAGCATAAGGACCCCTCACACGGTAATCAAGGCCCAGCAGCTTCAATTTTTGGTTGATAGTGAACATCCTGAAGGTCAGACGTTCGTATTCAAGTGCTTTTGATTTTAGGCGTTCATAGTTATCTATATCGCTTATATTGAAGTTGGCAAGGGTATTGGTTGTATGGCGCATATCATAGCCATGGCTGAAGGGGTCAGCATAGGTTGCAATTCGAACAACTTTAACCATTTTTTCAAGCATTTCAGTTTGTTTGTCAATGTCTTTTTTCAGTTCCTCTTTTTTCTTTGCCAGTTCTTCAAATTCCAGCAATAAACTTGCCTTTTCCTTGCGTTCATCCTCCTTAATTTTTTGCTTCGTTTCCTCCAATTCCTTTATTTCAGCAGCTGACATTTTTCTCATCTCCATTTTCTTTTTTGGGAATTTCTCGTGAATCCAATCGTAAAGATTCCAAAGTCCTATCGTGATAAAGTAGCCAATTACAAAAGGCGTGGCAATTACTGCCAAAATTGTGCCAAAAACAATAATGGCAGCTCCGCCAATAAGATATTCAGCCAATTTCCACCAGTCTATCTAATCACCCTAAATAATTCTGTAGGCCTTTTTCCGTAATTTTCCTCAATAACAAAGTTTTGACTTCTTCATCTTCGATTAAAATGTTCATGAGTTCGTTTGGCTTCTTGTTGGGGTCAAATAAAAGTCTGTCATCAAATGGATTGCCACATTTTCCACAAAATGATTGTGTTGGAGAATTCTTTTCTTTGCAGCGGGAGCAAATTTTGATATCAAGTTTTGTTTCTCTTTGAACTGGTTTATCCGCTAAAGAATACATTGCCAACAACGCTGTATCAACGTCTCTGCCTGATAAATGTACATAAGTAGCCGCCATATCCGAGCCCTGAGTCCAACCAAAATATTCCTTGAGCTGGGCTTCAGTAAGATTATTTGCTAAGGCAGTAGCTCTGCTATGCCTGAAAAGATGGGGGTAGATTCTTTTTCTAATGCCACAAGCAACTGCAATGCATTTCAGCATAATCAAAAGCGAAGCATAAGCAAAAGGTTCAGGTTTGTATCTTTTCATCCTTGCAGGCCAAAGTGGTGCATCTGGATTGTCCTTATCAGGATGCTCTTGGAGCCATTGGGTTAGCACTTGTACCGAGGCTATTATCCTAACTCGTCTATCTCCGGTCTTGCCAGAAACGCGTAAAACAGCGCCGTAATTGTCAAAATAAACGTTCTTCAGCTTGAGGTAAAGCAATTCACCTATGCGGCAACCAGACTCGTATAAAATCAAAATAATAGCCTTATCTCGAGCGTTTGTAGTTGTATTTGCCAGTTTTTGGACTTCTTCAACCGTTAAGAGCTCTTCGGGTAGTTTATGTTTCTGACTCTTCATTCTGGGCTTAAGCCATTTGATTACTGCTGGAAATTCTTCATCATTCCCAAGCAGCCATTTGTAAAATAATTTGAGAACTATTTTGAAGTCGTATTTCGTGTGTTCAGCATAATCTTTTAGGTCAAGCGCAGTTACAAGGTTAAGCAAATCTTCTTTTGTAGCGTCGGAAAAATCCTTTCCAAGCCATTTGGCAAGTGATCTTAGACACCACATGCATTTAACTATCCTTAACTTTGTGGTGCCCCTTGCCAACCTGATCTTTCCGAATTCTTCTATTTTCTTCTTGGTTGGCTCTGGCAAATCGTCCCTTGCCAGGCGCTTTAACTCCTGGACCATATTCGTCTGGTGCTTGTATATGGTATACTCGTTCATGTGTGGGGTTCTGAGGTAGGTTGTATTTAAGCTCTGGCCTGAGGTCATCTCGTCAATTGCCTGAGTTCTTTATAAACTGAGGCCTGAACGGGGTTAGACGATCACCTGAGTTTTACCTCGGCAAAACTCACGACACGAAACGGATGACCATCTGGTCATTGACGAAAAAGGTTGAGATTATAGAAAAAAACTAGATGCAGGGAGCAGGATTCGAACCTGCGCAGGCACTAAGCCACGGCGTTTCATAAAGCATTTGTTTATCTCATGACCTTTTTCCAGGGTTTTTTCCCTTTGAGAAGCACGAGACAAAAAGCCTTCCTAAGCGCCGCACATTTTTCCGGAGCCCCAATTCTATTTTTGAAGCCAGAGTTTTCTTTTGAACCCTGGGGCCTTTTCTTTTCCAAAAGAAAAGGGGCCAGACCGGGCTCTGTCATCCCTGCGAACTTTTTTAGAAAAAAAGTTCGACAAAAAACTTTTTGTTAATTTTGACGAATTTTTTTACTAAGCCACATCTGGCTTGTTATTACTAACCAGTTTCCTTTTTATTATGTGTTTCTAGGTAAACAAGTGTTTCTTCAGGTCCCTCAAGGAGTTTTTCAAATAAATCAGAACTATCAAATAGTGTTATTTTATTCTCGGTTTTCTTTTTCAGCTCACTAACTGCTATCTCTCTTACCGAAAGATTTGCTTCACGATTATTCTTGATTTTTTCGATTCTTGCAGCTAGATTTTCTTCGTTGAGTTTATTGTCAATGTAAACATTTTCGTATTCATCTATTCTTATGTCCGAACTATTTAATCCATCTTTTAATTTACCTTTGATTTTTATAACAATTATTGCATCCTTGCTTTCTGATCTTAGACTCTCAATTTTTTCTTTTACTTGTTTTCTAATTTCTATCTCGCTCTTATTGTCAAATTTAAATTCTTCATAGAAGAATTTTCTGGTTTCAACAGCTATGAATTCTGATTTTTTGGTTTTCGTATCATATATGTAATATCCTTTTGGTGCTGTCTCATCTTTTTTTAATTGCGTTATCACTGTACTTCCAGGTATAAGAAAACGTCCATCTAATTTTATTATTGTTTCATGGATGTGCCCATTGATAATCAAATCAAATGGCAAACTTTCAAGATATTCAAGTGAAAGTTCTTCCGTTCCGCCAGGCACTAGCTCTTTTATGGATTGATGTATCATCAAAATTCGAAACGAACTATCCTGCTTGCTAAATTTTTGCATCACGTTCTTCAATGCAGTTTCAGCATATTCTTCCGGTACACTTCCCATTCCAAATATTTGTATTTTCTCGCCATTTTTTTCAAATGTTGCGTCGGATCCATGCAACAACACCATTTCTGTACTCGAAGCAAGCAATTGAACTGGATTAACCATTTCCTTCGCTCTCCTTTCGTGATTTCCATGAATTGCGTATATTGGTTTTTTTGCCTTTTTGAAAATTTCCACCGCATGTTTCAACGTTTCCAATTTTGGAATTTTTACATCAAAAACATCTCCAGCACAAAGAATAACGTCTGCTTTTTCTGATGCATCAACTATAACTCTCTCAGCCTGAATATAGCTATCCTCTTCAAATCTTAGGTAACCTAAATGAGGATCAGAAAAAATCGCGATTTTCATTAATATTAAATTGTTTGAAAGGAAATAAAAATCAGCGCCAAATTAATCTACTCGCAGTGGTTTGCCCATATGTTTCCATACACTGCAAGGTATGATATAATCACCTTGTTGAACTATTCTATCTATGAATAATACTTTGTTAATGTGGTCAATTTCGTGCTGTAATAACGCAGCTAGGTGTTCGGTGGTATTTTTGATGATCTTCTTGTTACCTAAAATATCATAATATTCTACCTCTACAGACGTCCATCTTTTTACTTTTGCAAAAAACGAAGGTTCAAAGCTAAAACACGCATCCCAAAAAAGCGCAGTAACATCACTATGTTTTGTAATCTGCGGATTCAATATTTCCCCTTCAAACTCTTTTGTAGAAATATAAATCGCACGAACTGTTTCTCCAATTTGAGGTGCTGCTATACCACTACCAAAACCATTTTTTGTTCTGAAATCTAAAAGTGTGTCTTGTAAATCTTCCACAATTTGCGTTACCGAATGATAGTCTTTTATATCCGGGCATTCTTGTCTTAATACAGGATCACCAACTAATCTTATTGTTTTTACTACCATTCAAACACCAGAACAAAATAAGTTAAAAGAAAATAAAAATTAAACTACAACAGGTTCACCTGGAACTCGTCTGAAAAGCTGAACATCACCAATATGTTTTGCACCAGTAATATATCTTGCCAGTCGTTCAACTCCAAATCCACCACCTGCAGATGGAGTCAAACCATCCTTCGCAAGTTCTAAATATGGCGCATAACGAGATTTATCAAGACCCTGTTTTGTAATTTTCCTCAATATGATATCATATTCATACTCACGTTCAGCACCTGACAACCCCTCACAAAAACCTTCAGGGTAAATCATATCATAGTTGACATAATGTCCAGGTCTATCTGGATCTTCTTTGTCATAGAACTCTCTAGTGTGATCAAGTACCCAAAATGGTTGTTTTGTTTCCAAAGAAGCTAAACTTTCCCAATCATCGCCGTATTTGTCTTTGAGTTCATATGTGGTATATCTTTTGAATGGCCCATCTATAGATAGCAATGCTCTTCCTAATACTTCAAGATCATGAGCATGATGAAGTTTCATATAACTAATTGCACCAGTGATGAACCCTTCCATTAGTCGGAATACCTCTTCTTTACTGCCATGTGCTATTTCGAAATCAACCTGTGAGAATTCAAACAAGTGTTTTCCACTCTCTCTGCGGTTTGGATGTTCTAATCTTACGTTTGGGGATATAATGAATAATTTTTCAATTCCTTCGCGAATGGCAATCTGCTTATGAAGTATCATTGACTGTGTTAATGATAATCGTTGACCAAGATACTCAATTTCACCAGTTTTGATTACACTACTTCCAGGATCTGGTCCAAGCGGATCTGTTACTGATGATAAAATAACTGGCATGAGTTGAGTGAATCCATTATGGTGGAAGTGTTCAGTAGTATACTTCAACAAACCAGAAACAATTCTCAGATGGATTCTTTTGATGTCTCTCATATAATTCACCTACAATTGCTGCAACAAATTTAGTATTTATATTTTATCCATATTTATTTGTAAAATTTACAAAAATAGCAAGTTTTTTAAACTTTTATTGGAAATTATCCAATATGGAAAAGAAAGCAGACGAAATAGATATGGAATTATTACAGTTACTCGAAGCAGATGCTAAAATCAGAATCCATGTTCTCGCCAGAAAAATGGGCATTCCAGCGTCAACAGTTCACCACAGAATAAAAAGATTAGAAAAAGAGAAATTTATTGATTCATGGACAATAAAAAAGAACAACAAGCTGCTTGGATTAAGGATGAAAGCACATATCCTTGCATTTGTTGATCTAACTATGCTAATACAGCTGAAAAGAACACAGAAAGATGTTGCGAATGACATAAAAAAAATAAATGGTGTTGAAACAGTTGATATTGTAACTGGAGATGCAGATCTTCTCATCACAGTTCGCTGTAGGGATATGGAAGAATTTCAAAATCTTTTGTTACAACGACTACAATCAACAAAAGGCATCACAAAAACTAAAACAATGATTGTTGTGGCGGAGAGCTGACATTTTAAAATTATACCCTTCATATTCTGCTTACTTTTGGGCCCGTAGCTCAGCGCACCTTTTTAGGAAAAAGGTGCGTCCAAAAACTATCTGTACTTTTTGGCGCATTAATTTAACTAAAACGGTATGAGTAACTCGGCTAGAGCGTTCGACTGATAATCGAAAGGTCATGAGTTCAAATCTCATCGGGCCCATTTTATTTCAAGTACAAATAAGTAATTATTAATCCAACCAGAACAACTTGATGTACTAAATATATGACTAATGAATTTTTACCTAAAAAAACTAATTTGTTCACCAGTCCAATATCCTTTATCTTAAACCTACTTTCATTTTTGTGGTATGCTGCCTGGCCAATTGCCATACCAATCAAAATAACTCCAAACCATGGCAACATCGGATAATAATCCAAAGCAAAATATTCTGGAAATGGTAACCCCAGCCAAAAAAAGAAACGTGAATTTGTGACTAGTGTGTTCAGCCAAATCCCAAGACTTACAAGGCCAAGACCAACCAAGAAATTCCATTTTCCAAGTTTAAAAAAAGCAGGTGCGATAAAAGTTGAAAGTGCAATCATATGTATAATTCCAAAAGTAATAAATCCATCATGGGGGAAAATCCACGTCGCTGCAGTTATCAAAATTGCAATATTTACTAATTTAAGTCCGCGCCAGAAATGACTCAAATATCCACGTTTATTGCGGTTCTCACTAAGTGTTATTGAAATGCCAACTAAACCAATAAATAAAATTGCTATTGTTCTTTGGAAAATTACTATGTTTGTGTCATGTATATCTATATTCACAATTCCAAAAAAATTAAGATCAAAAAGAAAATGATAAATTATCATCAATACAATGGCAACGCCCCTCAGCGCATCTATTTCTAATATTCTTTTCAATCAATCACGGGCGTAAGCGGCCTTTTCAACTATTTGTTTTGCGATAGATATCGGTACGCTTGTAATATTTGCTAATTTATTTGCATTCTCAGGTATATCATAAACAGTTACAATATCTTTACTAAGAAGCTTTCTCAAGGTATCATTATTCATATTTATCACAGTAATCGGGTAACATTTTGATTTATCCACCATTACTTCAAGACTATTTTTAGCTGGATATCTCCATCCAAGAAGAGGCAGTTCCATACATTCTGCATAACTGCGTACATCCTCAGAAAATTTGGTATTTGTTATAAGCCAGGGTTTGTCAAATTTACAGCAATATCCTTTTTTTGTCCCTTCTCTTAAATCAAGATAACGTGAATGGACATAAAGAATAGTTTGCACTCTACACCTGGTTCCTGGTTGATTATGGAATTTACATTCAATCATGTATGTTTTATCGTTTTTTGTTGCAACAACATCGATTTCATGATTTATGCATTTGCCTTTTACTATCTGTCTAAGTTTTGTTTCATAACCATTCAGTTCGAGCAATCTTGAAATAAAGGTCTCAAAACTGTAACCATCAGGGCCAATCTCGAAAAGAGCACGCTTAAGATTATATCTGTGTGACAATTCCGGTTTTCTGTTTTCTATGATTTCATAAAGAATAGCGTAGATTTTTTTTGTTGTCATACCTTCATATAATCTTTTTTCGAGTTCATGAAGTACTTCTGCCGTCTCATTTTCACTCAATCCGATTCTCTTAAGTGCGTGTCTTACCTTTTGTTGTCTGTACTTTTCCCTTTCGCCACTTTCCTTGACTACAAATATATCTTGCAATCCAACACCAAATGATATGCGAAGCCAACTGTTTTATGTTTTTGCTGTCCCATCATAATTATGTCAGGATACTTTGATAGGGGAGATAACCAATCTCTTATCATTCGTGACGAGCGTGTGATTCTACCTGATTATCTACCAGATGAACTTGTTTATCGCGATAAAGAGCTTCAATATCTTGCTGATTGTATAAAACCACTGCTAGGCAGAAGAACCCCTCAAAATCTTTTTATCCACGGTTCTTCAGGAACTGGAAAAACTTCTTGTATAAAATATTTGATTAGAGAATTATCTGAACAGTCATCTTCCGTCATTTCTGTTTATGTGAACTGCTGGGAAAATCCCACTCAATTGGCAATATATAATAGAATTGTGGAAGAAATGCGTCTTCCACTTCCACGTCGTGGTCTTGCACCAGATGAGATTTTCGATAGAATAATGCAATATATAAAAAGTTACAAGAAGCCAGTTTTTCTAATATTAGACGAAATGGACGGCCTGCGCCATGACGAACTCCTTTATGTTATCTCTCGTTCGAATGAAAAAATGCTTGCATTCGGTATAATTGGTATTTCCAATAATAAATCCCTTCTATCTAAACTCGATGCAAGAATAAGAAGTTCGCTTAGATTTACAGCTATGGAGTTTCAACCCTATTCCGACGAACAACTAGCATCTATTTTACGATCAAGAGCCGAAGTAGCACTTATGCCACAGGCTTTTGATGAAAAATTACTTACAAAAATCGCACGATCAGTAGAAGATGGTTCTGCAAGAATTGCAATAGAACGATTGTGGAAAGCAGCAAAACATGCAGAAAATTCTGGTAAATCTAAGATTATGATTCAGGATTTGGAGGACATTCTCGCAGAAACCCCTGATTTTAAGAAACAAGAACTTAATCTAACTCCAGAAGAATCATTTATTACCGAAATTTTGAAAAATGGTGAAATTGGTTCCACAGAACTTTACTCGTTATTTTCAAAAAAGTTCAATGTTTCCAAGCGTCAGATAAGAAACTATCTTGACTCACTTGAGAAAAAAGGTATGGTAACAACAACAGAAGTCAGATCTGGGGGTATGCTCAGTCCAAAAATATTTAAATTACAGAATAGAAATTAGTTTGGTGGATTCAATGGATGAAACAGAAATCGGAGCTAAACTTTTTGATCTTGAGATTGAAACGCAAACTAAAGTTAGTCACTCAATCTCACTAATAGAAGTTGCGATAGCTGATTGGGAAGGAACAAAGAAAAAGCCACAACATCTTGCAGCTAAGATTGATTATTTGCGCACCTGTCATGGTTTATTTTCAAATTGGGAAAAAAAATCACTAAAAGGTAAAAAAGATCTTAATTCTGTTACAAAAAGACTTCGGGATTTTGTATCAATTTGTAAAAAAATCGAATTGGAGGAACATGGTTAAATGGGCGGTGCTGAAAAAACTGCTGATCCTGAGAAAATCAAAGGAGCTGAAGAGGCAGTTAGAGTAGTTACTGAACATGCAAAACAACTTCCAATTGCATCTCCAACCGAGGTTACGGCATCTGCTAAGAGAGCTCTCGATGCAATACTTGATATAGTTGGACACGGAGGTACAGTTGAAGATACTCTCAAGGATCCCAGAGTTTCTAGCCATCGTGAACTTATCCATCCTACTGATCCAAAAAAATATGCTCAGCTAGAAGATATTACAAGTGGTCATTTTGCTCCGCCACTAGTTATGGACAAGAAAAGTGCAAAAAAACATTCAGAAATATTAACTGTAGAAGCAGAACTTAGAATTGAGAGAAAAATAGATCATTCAAAATCATCAGAAGAGAGTTTTGGGGAAAAAGGTTTTTTTGAGAAATTGTGGGATGGGATCAAAAAAGTTGGTAAAGCTATTACTGATGCTACTGAAGCAATAAGTGATTTTTTTGAACGTATCAACTCTGCAATTACTGACACTCTCAGTTCTGTCTTTATTACTAGACCAATTCCTAAAGCAGAGCAACAAGTTTCTAGTTGGTTGGATGCTTCTTATCTTGGAGAAAAGATTGCAAGTCGTTTTAAGAAAACACCTCCGGTCATTACTGCCGAACCAGAATCATTTTTCAGGAAGCGAGAAGAAGCATATGGTAGTCCATCAGTTGGTATTTATTTTACCGATACGAATCATATCGCGGTGCTTGATCGTTTCAACACTAGACGCAACCACGATGATGCTTTTTCGGTAGTTGCCCATGAAGATCTCCATTATGCTGCCTATCTTGGTGGTGGCTTTAACATTCGTTTTATTGATAGCGAAGGAAAGTATCATTCTGGAACCTATATCAAACCACTTCACGAAGGTCTTACAGAATTACATGCACAAGAACTAGTACGTTCTCATGATATGACTCCGAGTTATGTTGCATATGCTCCAGAAGTATTATCTGCTTCTTTTCTCCAGCATCTTGTTGGAAAAGAAGTTCTCAAGGAAGCTTATCTTACGGGTAATTTCACTGAGGTAGCAAAATTAGTTGATGAGAAACTAGGCAAAGGAACATTCAATGAGTTTATGGCCAAACTCGAATCAAAACCACTAGATGCGTTATTATTTTTACAAAATAAAGCCTCAGCTGCAAAAGTTGATATTCTTACATGGGCTGAAAACCCTATTGTTAGACAAGCAAAAAAGAATCTTGGGGTGTTAGAATGAATCTTACAGATCTGATTGAATCAGATGATTATAAAAATACTCAAAAGAAAATAACTAGCTGGAACGAGAAATTAAAATTAGCTGACAATAACATAACTGCACAAATTCGTGATGAATTTGCAGGTTTTTTCTCACAATTAAAAAAAGACAAACCACAACAGTATGCAGTATTCCAAGGACAACACAAACAATTATCTGAAACAGTTTATGAAAAACTGACTGGAAAAAAAATTATAATTGATTGATATGAGCTTTGATAAAATTCAAGAGAAACATGAACATGTTTACATGCAAAGCGGTAGACTATTTGCTGAACAATGCAGTCTTCTAGAAAATGCAATTTCCTTTTCATTCGATAGCTATGCAAATTTAGTGAGAAAAAAACTTGATGAACGCTCCCAATATCTTGCAGCTTTCTTCTATCGCAATACAATATATCTTTCAGCAGCATACCAGATGACAAGAAGCGGCCTTATTGATCCTGCCGGAAATAATATGCGAACAATTTTCGAGACAATTATTTGGCAATATGCCTATCTAACTGATGTTGAAATCTATAAAAACTTCAAAGAAATGGATGATCTTGATTCAGAAAAACTCAAACTTCTCACTCAAAAAAAATGGTCAAATACAAGTGAAAAAAAACTAGAGAATTTGAGAAGAAAATACAATTTCCAAAAAGTAATGAAGAAACTATATTCTAAGGAAGTCTTCGAGAAATTCTTTTTCAATCAATACTGGATTCTTTGCCAAAAATCCCACTCAAGTATATTCGGGTTGAACTACAATACTCCCAACTCCGAAGGAACAACTACGATGGAGAAACGTCCACAGGAAATTAAAGACAATTTAACTGCATTACTCTATCTTTGTGCTGAAAATCTTCTTTGTTTTTTAAATTGTTTTTCTGATTCATTAACACAAACTCAAATAGATCAAATTCTAAAGTTCACAAACAATGTTAATCTCAAAATTCCACCTGCATTAAGTCTTGCACCAAACACCAAACCACTGAAATTCACATTGCGGTTCAGAGATGTTTAATTACAAGCGAACTAAGAAAGTAGTTCTGTAAAGTCGTTTTCCTTGTTCCTGTCCAACAAGTTTTTTTGTCATCACTGTTTTTATCCCAAGGTCAGACACTAATTTTATGACTGGTTTTGATCGTCCAACATACAAGTCTATTCCTTCATCTTTTTCTTCTGTTTTTGTAAGGAAAGTAACCTTCTCAAGTCTCTCTAACATTTTTTTTGCATATTCTTCTATTTTCGTTCGGTTGCCACGTAATTGTATTATGCCCTCGTAATAACCACCACTTATTCGCGAACATTGTTGACAGATTGTTTTGGTAAATTCGAGCAACATACTTTTCTCAATTTTCGTACTGCTTTTAATTTCAAATATTACAACATTCTTTTCAAAGTCATAATTTGCTGACTTGAAATCTCCCTTACATTTACTTAAGATAAAATCCGTAATCTTACGTTCGTTGTACGCTGTCCAATATCCACGAAATTTTATTTTTTCGCATCTTACACATCTCTCAAAGGTTATTTTGTGCGGTAATGTTAAGCGTATCGGAAAACAATCAATGCAAAAAGCCTCTACGAATCCAACTTTATCACTTGTTCTACCACATTTTGGGCAAATAAGGTTCAACATACAGTTTTAAACCATTGAGAATGATATTAAAAACCGATGACATTGAAATTTTGGAAAAATTTCAATAATAAAAATCAAGGATTTTTATGACAAAAAACATCAACCGTGCTATTAATCTTACATCATACTTCATTACACTCCCCCCATCTCGTTTTATCATCATTACTATGATTATTGTGGGTCTTATCTTCGGAATTCTACTCAATCTCGGTGATCCAAATATCCTTCAAAATGCAGTCATTAGTGGCATGATGCTTTTGACACTACCGGCGTTATTATCATCAATCGTGATAAAAATCATGATTTCAAAAATGCCATATCGGCGTATAGCTGCTACTGCTCTTGCAGGTGAAACTGTATATGCCATTGCATATTTGGTTAGTATGGTTCTCTCTGACGTTAATCAATTTTGGGCTCAACTTGTGATTCTTGTTGGTGCTGCAATTGTCTTTGTCTTTTGGTATATAATCGCAAGGTTTGTATTTATCCTAAAATACCGTTCAATTCTCTTTGCAATGATACAGCTTCTCTTTTACATTTTGTTTTTATTGAGTGATCAAGTTCTATATAACACAGATGCATCATTTTGGGATATTGCAGCAAAATTTTACATATCATCATTCGTTCTTTTGGGCTCAATTGTATTATTCTTTTTCATAATAAACGCACCAATGAAAAAAAATCTTGGATTGAGCAGTACAGACGCTGCATCCTATCTTTTTAGTGCATGGCTATACCATAACAAAGATATCGAAAAGGCATTTGAACAAGTTGGTGAAGATGCAAAAACCATGCTCACTATATCTGGTTTTAAACGTAAAAATGATACTGTCTTTTTTGTAACTCCATATGTCCATTATGGCCCTTTTGGAAATTTGGGGGGAAGTGAATTTTCTTATCTGATTGCAAATGAAATCGATAAGAAATACAAATCAAAAACATTTGTTTTTCACGGTACTGTTACTCACGATCTAAATCCAGTAGCGACAAGTGAAATAAGCAAAATCTTGACAGCCGTAGATGGTGCCATAAGCGACGCAGTTTATTCAAATGCAAAAGTTTCAATCTCACTTGGTAACAAAGAAGAATGTAAAGCACAAGCTCTTCGTATCAACAATTCTGCAATGGTTGGTCTGAGTAGGGCTCCAGAAGTTACTGAAGATATCAATCTTGGTCTTGGAATGGCTATGAAATCTGAGGCTGAGAAATATGTTGATCATGCGATGATCATAGATCAACATAATGCTGAAACTGGGGAAATTACAAGTTTTGAACCAGGAAGCCCAGTTGCGTTTAATTATATTAATGCGATTAAAAATGCACTTTCAAAAGTGGGGGCGAAAAAAAACTTACGCATCGGAGTTGCAATTCGTTCACTCGAATCAACAACAATCGGAAAAGCAGGAATAAAAGTTGCAGTTTTTTCATCAAATCCAGAGTACGTTATTATTCTTATTGATTCGAATGGAGTTACGCCCGAATTTCGGGACCAAATTGAATCATCTATCATTGCATTGGGAAAAAAACAGAAGAAAAATTTCATTGTTGGTGTTTTCACAACGGATACTCACCAGACAAATATGGTTCGCGGAGTTTTGAACCCATTAAAAGACCAAGAAACCACACTTGAAATTATAGTTGATGCGTGCAATGAAGCCATTGAGGATATGCAGGAAGCAAAATTCTTTTCTGATACTCGCTGGTTTGACATCCGTATCATCGGTGCAAAACAATCAATTGAGGTTATTTCTACTGTAAATTCAATAGTTGCAATATCCAAAATTACTCTTCCTCTTATTTTACTTGGTGGTATCCTTTTGCTAATTGCTATTGCATCTAAACTATAATCTTCAGCAACAATTATTATGCGCCCATCATCATCCTTAATATGTCTCTTATTCCAGGTGCAAATCCCATTATCATAAGGACAAGTGCAACATAATACTTAGCTTCATTATCCATTTTCTCCTTGTTAATTACATCTGCGGCTAGGAAGGCGATTGCAGTTTTTACCAAATAGAAGAAAAAGTAACTACCACCAAGAGTACCTATAGCAGCTGAAAAAACATGTTGTTCGAAATACTGGATACCAGAAATTTTGGAAAAATGATCTATAACAAAAAATGTTGCTGCTCCATCGAGTGCCTGACCAGCAACAATTGCTGCAAGAACTTTTTTCTTAAAATACATATAAGCAATATATGCTGGAATTGCTGCAAGAATAACTATTGGGATTGCAAAAATAGCATATTTCATAAATGGTAGAAGAAGCAGAAAATGCGGAAACCAGATCCCAATTCCAACAAACTTCAACAACTCCATTCTTTTTATTCTGTGTAAAATTCCTATGGATATTAACAAAATCGCAGCAGTTACTATATAAATTCCCGGTGAAACTGTCAAATACCCATAATCCCAAAGATGACTATTCAATACGAATTCATGAATTGGAGTAATTGATGTAAATATTCCAGTATCTATTGAATCAGTAACGACTCTTATAGTTGAACCAAATAATACAAATGCCATTACACCGAGAATAAAATTACTATCAATCTTGAGTTTTATTGAACCGAACCACCTGTGGATTAAGAAAACTGCAACTATTGCAATTATCGCATACGTCAAAGTATTGACGATATTATACCCACTATGGTCCCAAATTGGTTTGATAAAGTAATCGTATATAAAGTTTTCCATCGTACCCCTTCCATGGATAGTAAACTGAAAAAGATTATAAAGTCCAGCGTACGCTCATCCATAGAAAAATTATTACATCAATCTCGTGATGCTTATGTTGGTGCAAAGCCAGACCGTTCAAAAAGATATGTAAAATTAGCATTTGATTTATTGAAAAAACACAAAATAAAGCTTCCAGGAGACCTTAAAAATAGTTTTTGTAGAAAATGTTATCTGGTTTGGATACCTGACAAGTCAATAAAAGTTAACTTTGACAGAAAGAATAATTGTTTAAGGGTAACTTGCAAATGTGGATATTCGAAAAGACTTTAATATAAAAGGGGCCCATGTCCCTTTTTAACCCCCTGTAAATAATATTTTGAGAGGTTAGATCTATGGAACTTTATTCTCATATAAAATCATATCTTGATAAGGTAGAAATAACTATAGAAAAGGAACTTTCAAATGAGGATAGTCGTACCTATGGCATGATATCACCTTTTATAAGACGTGGTGGCAAGCGCATTCGTCCTGCGCTTATGTTTCTATCATGCGGTGCAAGTGGTGGAAAATACGAATCAGTTGTTCAAGCATCTGTGATATTGGAACTTTTTCACAATTTTACTCTCATACATGATGATATCGAAGACAATTCTGATTTTAGGAGGGGCGAACCAACTCTACATATAACTTGTGGTTTACCGATTGCACTTAACTCAGGGGATGCACTATATACATTGCTTTGGAAGAAACTTGTTTTCTTAGATATGAAACAATCACTGTTATCTAAACTTCAGAAATTGTACTCATCAGCATTCAAAAAAGTCGTAGATGGACAAGGTATTGAATTATCATGGATTCATTCAGGTAGGTTTGATATAAGCGAAAAAGAGTATCTCACTATGATCAATGGGAAGACCTCAACTTTGATAAGTTTATCATGCGAAGCTGGTGGCTTACTTGCAGGAGCATCGAAAAAAGTAATGGTTGCCCTCCATGATTACGGAGAGAAAATAGGTGCAGCTTTTCAGATCCAGGATGACATCTTAAATCTTACTGGTAATTTTGAAACATACAAAAAAGAAATCGGCGGAGACATATCTGAAGGCAAGAGAACCTTAATGGTTGTTCACTGCCTTGAAAAAGCAAATGAAGCTAATAAATCCAGTTTAATATCCATACTTTCTTCACATTCAAAAAATCAAGAGGACATTCTTACTGCAATAACGATCCTTGACAAACATGGTTCTATTGATTATGCTAAATCATATGCAAAAAATCTTGTTGCTGATGCCAAAAAAGAATTGCGTTTGCTTCCTGATTCTGAAGATAAAAAAGCACTTTTATCAATTGCTGACTATGTTATCAATCGTGAGCGTTGAAATGAAAACGTATTTAAACTAACCTTACAAAATTAATGTCGATGACCTCCCTCAAATCAGTAGCGCTCCTACTGTTATTATCCGGTTTGATTTTTGCTTTCAATCTGTCACCTTATTTTTTTGCAGACGAAGCGAATGTTACTGTTACTTATTCAAACTTTTCCTTGGATGATGATAACTATTCCATAGTGCAATTTGACGGAGTAGATACGTTTTTGTTGAAGAATAATAATATGATAACAGAAGAGGCAGAAATCAATTCTGCAATCTACACTCATTATATGAAAACCTACTATCCAACACAAGATGAAATCGACGATCTCTTACAAACAATCAAAAAATTCAATGACAGTAGAAATGATGGTTATGACTTCAAGAACAAAGAAGAATATATTTGCCGTGATGATATTCTCTTATCAAATGGTAAAATTTCAGTTTTTGGTCAACCTGTTCGTTGTCTTGACAATGAATCTTGTATGAAAAATGCAATGCTATTATTCAGTGTTTATGGTGAAGGTTTAGGCTTAGGCTCACCAACAACCTTGATGGACCCGCTTTTCCAATTTACTCCATCTAGTATCAAAATGGATTTGTTTGTTGCTAACTATACTGATAAGCTTACCAATTTAGACGAAGATAGTCTGGTAGATACTCTTAATTATATCAAAACAACATCTACGGAACTCAAACCACTTTCAGAAAAAATCGAATATTCCATTTTTCGTACTCCTAAACTCAATGATACTGCTGATCGTGCAGCTTGTCAATTCAAATGTATGGCTATCTGTCCATCCATAGATATTGATCAGGGTGCTGCAGATGATGTGGTTTCAAAATCAACTGCGTTGGTTACAAAAGTAGCACCGTTGCAGAATTTCAATTCATCTGCCATTGCAATCTACGATGAAACCCAATCAAGAATTGAATATGCTACCAATACTGCAATTGCAGAAAACTATACTAAAATATTTAAGTCATTTAATCAATCTGCAAATGATACAATAACATTAGCCAAAGAAACTATTAGCCACGTTCTAGATCCGGTTTTATCTCAAAAATTGGCATCATTACAATCACTTCACACTTCTATTCCATTGAGGATCTCACAAAGAAACTTTACTACTCTTGATAGCGACATTATCCAATACAAAAATCTCACTATTGTTGTTTCAAATATGACTGATGTAGCTATGGATCAATATACTCGGACATTAAACGCAAAAAATATTGAGAATTCGGTCATCATGGTGTTAGAAACAAAAGATCTTGATCCAATCACTTTGTCTTCTCTTAATGTTTTAATCAACCAAACATATGATCTTAATGCTCAGTTCAGAGATGGTCTTACTATTGATGAGCTAGTACTTCTTGAGGGAAATTACACTGATTTAACATTAAGAGCCCAAAATCTTCTTCAGAATGAACAAGATAGCCCATCTAAGAAAGCAGTATCTATGTTTAGAGGTTTTGCAAGACGAGTTAATGTTGGTATTGCTTCTCTTGCAGACAATACTAATTTCATTAATAGAGCTGAGATCCCTGATAATCCATGGGTATTAGCTATTTTCTCACTTGTAACATTCCTTTCATTTACCTCATTAGTTCTTTTGGCATTTTTGTATCTTTTTGCTGTAAACAACTTCAGAGTTCCAAAAACCAATCATCTTCTGGCAGCTGCACTACTATCAGTTTTGGTATTATTATTCCTATTTAGTACCTTTATGTTTGTATTTTTAGGGAAAACATCATCGAGTGCAACACTCACGGAATTTATGGCAGATTTCGAGCCAAAAGAATCTGCTGTAATCATGGTTGACCTTAGGAATGTTACATTATCAGATGCAGAAGCAATGCAGACATGTGCTGAAAAACTAGCAGATTCACTCGGTAGTAAAAATAAAACATGGACAATTTATACTGTAACACCAAGCACATGTACGATTGCAAATGGTTCAAATACGTCTACTGCAGCAACTTCATTACAATGTATCAATAATACGGCCAATTCTCCTTCATCATTTATCCTTGGCCATTCTGATACTAGCAATTCAATTCGGTTGTCTATAATTTATAAGAACAGTGCAGAAATAACTGCAAATAAACAATATTATACTTCATGTCCATTAGTATCAATGTTTGGTTGATTATATGAAAAAGAAATCTAAATCCGTTAAACGTTCGAAGAAAAAAGAAGTAAATTCAAAAGTTATGGCTACTGTTAATGAAACACCAAAAGAAATCAGAGTTGTAAAAACCAACGAAATCCACCAACCCAAAGAAGTTCAAAAACCAGTTGAAACCAAAAAAACAGTGGATACTAGTGGGAAGTTAAAAATTATGGCCATTGTAGTTCTTTTTGGTATTCTTATTTATCTGGTTTTTCTAAATCTCCAAAATACTTTACAATTTGGTCCTGAAATCGACCAAGAGTCATTTAAGGAAATTTTTGCATCTGCTGAAAATGTTTACATTATCATGGATGTCAGAAATACAAATGATCCTGTAAATTCGAACAATGTTCTTCAATGTGGTGTGGATTTTGCTGCAAGTAGTGGCATGGGCGGTAAAACAGTTGTTCCTATGTCATTTTCAAATGACGGCTGTGTGACTCCAACAGGCACACTTTCACTTGAGGATTGCACTACTATGTTGAAAGATGGTATTACGGTTTATGTAAAAGCTGGAAATGAACAAGCCAAATACTATAATGCTGGCATGGTCGTTAGTGTTGGGTCAGATTATACTTTAGGTGCATGTAGCATAAACGTGATACATCTACCTGTTCCTGTACCTCAAGAAGGCTCCAATTCCACCGAATCCAGTTAAAAATTGTGCACCTTCCACAGTATCAGTTGATATGATTTCAACAGTGATCTCCAGTTGTTTTGCTAATTCTGCAAGATCATCTATCAATAGTTCTTTTGACTGTAATTTCATTTGGCCATTACATGATTTACATTGGATCGTATCATCCGCTCTAACAATTCTTTTCTCTTCGATATCACATGTGCTGCATTTGTAAAGACCACTTAAGTAGGTTAGGCCTTCGGACAGCAACACCTTCTCTGCTTGCTTTGTAGTTATGACATCACGAACCTCTCGTTCACCATAGGTTGCAAGTCCATCGCTTACTATCTCTTTTATAAAACGATCAATAAGTACTTTCTCTTTTACTGCTTCCTGTTGCGCAAGTATGGTTTCACTTTTCGATAATACTTCTCTTATGCCATACTCATCAGTATACCCAGTGTCAACAACACCCATAACTTTTATTTGGTAATTGAACGGGCTCATTTTCATAAAGAATTCCTTAGCAGGTCCTGGACCACCAACAATAACGCCTTTCATTACGCATCTTTCATTTTTGAGGTAGGCACCATCCATGGCATCTCCAACGCGCTTATAGTATGTCTCTATTTGTTCCTCTATGAGACGCTCATAACGTCTGGCACTTTGTCCGCCCTTCCTAATCTTTGCGTGTGCTGTGGAGTTTAGTTTTTTGATTATTGTAATATTCGTTCCTTTAACAATTGCAACAGTTGCCTCTCTTCCATCCATAACCACGATTCCATAGGAATCAGTCGATCCCATCATATTTTGAAGTGGCTCAAGGAAAAATTTACTGTCACAGCGATAGGCGCCGATGTTTAGTGGTTCTGGTGGTTCGATTGTAAAAAGTTGTATATCTATCTTTGCTGAATTTTCAGATACATTTCCTGTGAAAACAGCAATCCCATTTTTTGGTGTCCTCTTGTATAATTTCAAATGATTCATTATCCTTTCGAGGGCACCTAGAACATTCAATTTAGTTGATTTTGATTTGATATTGCTTGCCTGACTCATTTCCTCTCTTAATTTACTGCTCATTTCATGCACTGCAGATCCTGCTGGAATATAAACTGAAATTAATTCTGTTCCACTACCATGGAACTGTTCTAGTACACGTAACTGTTTGCGTAAATGATACATCTTTTCTGAATCTACTGCCATATGAATTCTCTTCTATCCATCCTACTTATTGTTTTAATTTTTCTTTGAATTCGGCCAATTTTGTGGCAATTGAAGAATCTGTTAAGGCTAATATCTGTACTGCTAAAAGTCCTGCATTTTTCCCCATACCTATTCCAACACATGCAACTGGCACATTTGGTGGCATTTGCGAAACTGCTAATAACGCATCCAAGCCGTTCAATGCTGCATTTACTGGAACACCAATTACTGGTTTTGTTGTTTTTGATGCTACTACTCCAGGTAATGCTGCACTGAGGCCAGCTATTGCTATGAAAACACTTGCTGTTGATTCTTTTACTAATCTATCAACTTTGTCAGGATTACGATGTGCCGATGCAACCTCATATCTACACGGGACTCCAAACGCAGCTAGGACATCCATCACTTGCTTTGCTATTTCTTCATCGCTTTTGCTTCCTGATAAAATGAGTACTTTTTCCATACTATACTTCACGCTCCTAATAATTTAAAAGAATAGGTAAAGGTTAATCGATTAGTTCAACTCTACCATCTTCGAAATAATATTTCATTGCAACCAGTTTTAATTTTCCTTCTTTTTCCAATTGCTTTACTATGTCACTTCTTTCGCGAATTTCTTCAATGACTACTTTCGTATTTATGCAAATGGTTTTTTCAATATCTTTTTCGCCAACATGTACTGGTAGTTTTAGCTTATCAATTATTGCTTGGATATTTGGCGGGCAGACGCCTCCTTGACAAGCAGCGGTTATTGCACCGCATTTTTCATGGCCCAGGACTATCAACAGTGGTGTGTGTAAATGGTATACTCCATATTCGATAGAGCCTAAGGTGATCGTGTCAACTATATTTCCTGCTGTGATTATTGTGAATACCTCACCTATATTCAGATCGAATATATATTCTGGAACTACTCTTGAATCACTGCATGAAACTACAGTCACAAATGGCGTTTGACCATCTTTGGTTGCTTCCCTAGCTGCCATATGATCCTTTGGAAGGGTATTTCCAGATGCAAATCTCTTGTTGCCTTCTATCAATCTCTCTAATATTTCTTTTTCATTCATTAAATCACCAATCTTTTTCAGTTAAAGTTAGGCTTTAACATTTATATTGCTCACTTTTAACATATCAAACCACATCAATTAAGTTTTTAAAACCATTTAACTACATAACTAATCAACAGTGTTAGGAAGGGTTTAGTTGTACTTTAAGAGGTATATAAAAACCCTTCCTACCATATATTATAACATATCAGGTGAAAAAAATGGTTGCTTCAAAACTTATTAGAGGGCCAGAAATTGCAGAAAAATTAGCTCAAAGAAGAGTTCTTACTATCCCAGAATCACTTGGTGTATTAGTCGATGGTTTTCAACACGGTTTTCAAAATAGAACATACCCTTCAACGTTAAGTGGAGTAAGTTTTGTCAGGGTGGCTGGTCAAGCAATATGTTTAAGCGAATCTGTTGCTAGACTCGAAGTCAAGCACATTTTAGATAAGATTGTACCTGGTGGTGCATTTTTAATTTTGGGTCATGGTGGTCTTACTAAATGTGGTGCAGTTGGAGCCAAACAAGCAGAATTGGCTCTTCCAACAGGTGAACATTTAAATGAACCACGAAGTGTTAATCATCTCCTAGAGCACATATCTCCTAATGTAGCTCGGATGCATTCGCCTGAAGCAGAATTTGAAAATGCAAGATTCCAAGCTGAAATAATTTGTTCAGATCAAGAATTTAAATCAATAATCGATCGAAAAAACATTACTATCGTATACACAGTATGGACTGGGGAAGAAGCGCTACATTTTACTGCATTCAATCGTGATATTGCGAATGGCGACATATTGGAATATCATCCGAAACTCGGTGCACTCAGTGCACAAATGGCAAAAGGTGCACGCAAGCTTGCTGAGAATGGTGGTAATGGTAGTTTACAATCACACTATGCTCATTCTGCAGTTGCATATGATCCAACCGACTTAAGGAGAGTATTGGACCCACATTCTCTTGCTCTTGAAGTCGGTGGAATTTGTTGTGTTGATGCAAGATTAACTCCAAATACTCCCGATGGTCCTAAATATCTTTTCAAACAAGGTCCAAACAGCTTATTCGCAGTTACTGTTGTTCTCGGAGGAAGTAGGCTAACAGTGGAGGATAGCTGCTCATTACCATATGCCTATGGTCATGTCTTAGGTATAAACAGTTTAGCTCATGATGGTGAACGTGGCAGCGGACACACAGTTGCATTAACTACTGATATCACTCTCGATGCCTCTCGTTTAATAGAATCAGATTTGTGTGAACATCATAAAATTTTAGAAGCCACTGCAAACGGTGCGGCTATCTCATTAGTTGGTTTTAATGGTAGAACTTTGAGAGTATTTAATAAAGCTCACGGGATTGATGAAAGTTTTGTATACCAGCCACAAGTAAATATTCTTTCTCTTTAATTATTCTAAAAATTCTATAGTGTCTACAAGCCCATCTCCATCCTCGTCAAAACCTTCAACAACTCTAGTCATTTTTTCAAATTCTTTACTATGTTTTACTAAAGCAAGAACCGCTGCTCGCGTTCCGTTTTGATTCAAACCACCAATGACTAAAATTTTTTTTGAGCTATCAAACGGACTTTTAATCAATTCAACAACTCCTATATTCCCACTGTATGCTTTACTTGTTATTGTACTATACAATTCTGCGTTATCAGAGGTAAATCTGATCGGTAATTTTCCATTAACTTCTGCAACAAGGATGTTGACTTTTGGTCCTCCAGCCAGAACCAAATTTCCAGTTCGATCTCGTTCGGTAGTTTGTGTGTCCAATTTATACATTGGAAAAACTGGTGCAGCATATCTACCAAAAAGCATTGCCAATTCCAACATACCAAGTTCACTTCCTCTTGCCCTGTGCTTTCCATGTGGGTCAGGAGAACCAACGACCATCAAGCCATTGAACACACCATTTTCAAAAAACCGTTCCAGAATAACTGGTGCCTCTTTTGAAGGCGATGCAGAATCTTTCCATCCTTTATCATCCACCACAAGAGCAAAACTTTGGGCTTTTGCAAGATATCTTTTTGCCACACCACCATTCTTTTCCTCATAATCAACAAACTTAATCATACCTGCGCGTTCAAGGACTTTAATATGATAATATGTTATCTGCGGAGGTAATCCTATTTCCTTGGCAATTTCTATAGCATATGCTGGTCTTCTTCCAAGGTATTTTAATATTTTCAATCTGTCATTAGAAAGAGCTTTAAATTGACTTATCTCTTTACATCCAATTACCTTACCATCGTCGTTTATGAGCATCATTTTTTTCTCCCCCTGGGGACACCCCCAGAACCCCCGCGGAGCGCGAGAGTCAGTTTTCGGGCGCCTTTTTCTAAAAGGTGCGACCACTACAAAAAAAACTGAATACTATTAAAAATATTTTAATAGTAGTATTAAAAAGCCTATCGTTTATCATCATTCGCTATGTGCGGAATTATTGGGTATATTGGTTCGGAAAAAGCATCCCAGATAATCACAGACGGTTTAAAACTGCTTGAATATCGTGGTTATGATTCAGTCGGTATTGCAATTCGTAATGGTACATCAATCGAGGTGAGGAAAGGTAAAGGCACTGTTGAAGATGTTTCAACAGAAATGGATTTTGTTTCTGTTGATGGAACTGTTGGCATTGGCCATGCAAGATGGGCAACACACGGTGTTGTTAGCAAAGAAAACTCCCATCCACACTCTGATTGTACAGGTAAAATTTTACTTGCACACAATGGTGTAATCGAAAACTTTACTGAATTAAAGCACCAGCTTGTTGCAAGAGGTCACAAATTTGCTTCTGAAACTGATTCGGAAATTATAGCACATATACTCGAAGAAGAATCAAAGTCAAAACCATTTCTACAGGCATTTTTTTCGACATTAAAAAAATTACAAGGGTCTTATGCAATCGTAGCAATGAGTGCAAAAGACAAAGATGAACTTTTCATCGCAAGAAAAAACAGTCCGTTGATTATTGGAGTTGGTAAAAATGAGATGCTTTGTGCATCAGATATTCCAGCAATGCTTAAACACACTAAAAATTTTGTGCCATTGGAAGAAGGTGATATCGCAGTATTAACTCGTACTGGGTACGAAATATATTCTATCGATGGTTCTGAACTTACCAGAAAACAAATTACTGTCAATTGGAGTCTTGACATTGCTCAAAAATCAGGATATGCTCATTTTATGCTAAAAGAAATTCATGATCAAAAACATTTCATTAACGAAAGCTTAGCATCTGACGTTACTGATGCTAAAAAACTTATTGATGAACACGATCGTGTAGAAATTATTGCTGCAGGAACTTCTTATCATGCAGGTCTTTTGTTAGCGCATTTGCTTTCAAACGCAGGAAAAAGCGCACAAGCATTTGTAGCAAGTGATTATCAATATATAGCAAAACCAACAAACAACACGCTTATAGTTGCCATTACTCAGAGCGGCGAAACTGCTGATGTTCTTCAAGCAGTGCGTTATGCTGGGAACTGCAAAAAACTTGCAATAACTAACACAGTTGGTTCATCTATCACTCGATTATCTGATTGTACTATACTAATGAATTCAGGACCTGAAATCGGGGTTGCAGCAACAAAGACATTTACATCTCAATTAGCAATAATCTACAAACTTGTTTATCCAAAAGAACGTTTGGTTAAATTATCTGATCTGATAGCAAAAATGCTTGAACAAGAAGAGGAAATCAAGAAAATTGCTACTATTCTAGTAAATAAAGAACATGCTTTTTTTATTGCACGTGGACGAAATGTGCCAATTGCATATGAAGCCTCATTGAAGTTTAAGGAAATTACATATATTCATTCTGAAGCATATCCTGGCGGAGAACTTAAGCATGGCACACTTAGTTTGATTACAGATGGGACCCCAATTATTGTTCTAGCACCTTCAGATGAAACTTTACAAAAATTATTTGGAAATATGAAAGAAGCAAAAACACGCGGTGGGTTGATAATATCAATAACTAATGATGATGGGATGAAAAACGAAAGCGATGCTGTTATTTCACTTCCAAATTGTGATGAAATACTTTATCCATTTACACTCATTATTCCGTTGCAACTTCTTGCTTACTATGTAAGTGTTTTAAGAGGAATAAATCCAGACAGACCAAGAAATCTGGCAAAGTCTGTTACTGTGGAATAATTATTTCTTTGCTGCAAATTTTTGTTTTAAAACTGTATTCCATACGAAAAATAGAATTACTATGATGCCTAATGCCGAAACACAAAGTATTAACGGACTCACTCCACTTGAATTAACATGAACATTTACAATACCGTCGTTAAATCCTATCTTCTTTATTGTTATTTTATGCTCCCCAGCGTTAGTAACTGTTACTGTTACATTTTTGTCTCCTAGATAACTATTACCATCAACAGTCAAATTAAATCTATTTACTGGTGTCCCATCTTCCCCATCATTTACAAAAATAATGAATGGCACTCCTTCAACTACATCTGGAGAAACTGTAATTACAAAATTATTCAACGCTATCGTTGGGTCATGGTTTATTGCAATTGTTGTATATGTAGGTCCTTGTTCCTCACCATTACTATCAACTACTTTGCAAGATAACGTGTTAAGACCAGCATATAATTTTATTTTTGGGTCAAGATAGTAAATCCAGTCATCTTGACTAGTGTTTGTATCTATCCACCCTCCTTCATTTATGTTTAACATAACTTTAGCATTACTTGCTTCTGATACATATTCGCCGCCTATGACTAGCTCTTTTAGACCAACAAGATCAGCTTCTCGTGGTGAAGTTATAGAACACGCTCTCTCGGTACTATATGCGCTGATCTGTCCATCCCCAGAACCAAAAATAATCATATTTTGATAAAATAATGGGTCACCAACAACTCCACCCACAACTCCCTTCCATAAAATTTGTCCCTTGTCTTTTGAAATCGCATAAATACTTTTATCACTACTACCTACAAAAACAACTTCTTCTCCCCCCATAATTCCCGATTCTAATCTTGTTTGTATTGCCAAATATGTTTCTGTTTCCCATTTTACATTCCCACTACCGCTGTCAAGTGCATATACATTTCCGTCATTACTACCAAAATACACTATCCCATTGCTCAAAACAGGGGTGCTCATTATCCAATTTCTCGTTTTCATCTGCCAAATTTCGAGTCCGTTGTTTGCAATATATGCATGCATTTGATTATCCAACGCACCGATATAAACTACGCCGTTTTCTATCACAGGTCTTGATGTCCAAAAAGTTCCCTGATCCAATTTCATCTTCCAGAGTGTATCTCCATTTTCTTTCACTCTTCGAAGTTCATTTCCTTTACCATAAATAACAAAATCTGGACCTGCAGTCGGTAGTCCGACAACAGAATCGCTAAAATTAACTAACAATTTAGTGACATTAATTTTATCCATAAGATACAATCCATTGTTAGTAGTGAGGAAAATCTCTTTCTGGTTTGCACTCATGCCGTAAATATATGACGAATTTATAGTCCTTGTCCAAAGGATTGATCCAGTATTACTTATTTTAACTACTTTACCAAATGTTGTCGAAACAACAACTCCATTATCAAAAACAATAATGTCAGTTGGTTTTTTACCTACATTTGTTTGCCATCTCTTCAATCCACTATTTGGATCAATAGCATAAATTTTACCATCATCTGATGCCACCACTACTGTTCCTTGATATATGACTGGTTTTAGGCTAATTGGTCCATCAGTACTGTACTGCCATAAAAGTGATGCATAGGAAAACGAAATTAATAAAAGAAGTATCAAAGCTTTTCTCATAAGTTCATCCTTTTAACATTGAGTCGTGCTTTCCTTCGTTTACCTCCTTTATCATCGCTTTTGCACCTTTTCCATCTATTGTTACGCCCATACTAACGCATGAACCAAGAACCTCTTTAAGCGTTTCCTTTAAGTCCTTACCAAGCGAATTTCTCTTTGCCTTTGCAATAACTATAAGTTTACTAAGTTCAATGTTGCCAGCAGGTGCTTCTCTATTTCCTGCACCTTTTTCAATACCTGCTTCTTTCTTTATTATCTCTGCAGTTGGTGGACTTCCCACCTCTATCGTATATTGTTTTGTTTTTGGATCAATATGCACTTTGACAGGCACTTTCATCCCTGCAAAATCTTTTGTTGCTTCGTTTATTTTTGAAACAACTTGTCCAATATTCACACCCATAGGTGCGAGTGCTGGTGCCAAGGGCGGCCCAGCAGTAGCTTTACCGCCATCCACTATAACATCTATTGTTTTCATATAAATTTACCTCTAGAATTTTAGAAGAATATAAAGGATTGGTCTGGTTTGTTTTTTAAACCTAACTCGTTGCGTTAAACGGTAAGTTTTGGTGTCGCTTCGTTGCGAATGGCGCACCATTCGCGTCGCACAGAGAACTTTGTTCTCTGTTGTTTCCAAAAGCGACTAACCCCAGCCTTCTATGTTGACTTTTTTCATATCTACGCCAATTTCTCCAAGAATAAATTTCATTGTTTTGATAAATTCCATTGAACCGCATATCCACCAATCGTTGTTTTTTGGATCCTTTACATTTTTGAGTATCATATCTCTATTTATCCTTCCTAACTCACCATCCCAATTTTCTGGGTGCTGTTCTCTTGTAAGTGTTATTACTGTTTTTATATTTTGGTTCAGTTCGTTGAGTCTATTAAATTCGTTTTTGTAAAGAATACTGTCTGTAGTTCTAGTGCTATAAATCAATACAAAATTTCCAGTTAATTTTTTTCCTGCTACATGTCTTACAATACTAAGCATTGGTGCGACTCCAGTTCCACATGCTATCAGGCAGATATTTTTTTGCTCATTGTAAGTAAAATGTCCAACTGGGCCTTCCACACCAAGTATGGCACCAATTTTCAGCAAATCAAGCTGACTTGTCATGGCACCACCAACCATTTTTATAGCAAATTCGAGATAGGGGGAATTTGGAGACGATGCTATCGAATAAGGTCTTTTTTGAATTGTTTTTCCTTCAGAATCAAGAAGGTGTAAGAATACTGATTGACCTGGAACAAAAATGAGCATTTTTTTGTCTAGTGGTTCCATTCTGTATATTCTGACATCCTGAGAGTTTTCTATTGATATTATCTTGTATTTACTAAATGGCAAAAAAACACCTAAACTTTACAATTGGTGTAGTTATTTAAATTATGCGCTCTAATTTTTATCATGCAAGATAAACTATCAAGAGCATTTACTTACGCTTGGGAATTTTATCTCAAAAGGCTTGGAATCATCATTACGTTTTCAATTCCATTCATCCTGGCTTTTCTAATACCAACTCTTGTACCTGCACCAACATACCTTGCTTTGGGTGGTGTTTTTCTCAGAACTGGTAGCTTTCCTGATTTGACTACATTTGATATAATCATTACTGCTCTTGCATATGCATTGTCTCTATTTATCATAGCAGATACTATTGTTAACATAAATATCGTCGTTCGTTCAAAAAGAACCCTTACAACTATCAAATATGAAGTTCTTCATGCCCTTGGAACTTATGGTATGCGGATATTCTATATATACACAATTGCAGTCTTGGTTCTGTTGATCTTTCAATTACTAACATATGAGCATCCAATTCAATCGTGGCTCTACCCCATTCTCTCATTTCTGCTTTCTTTTCTGTTATTTTTTGTTCCACCTGCAGTTGTGATTGATGGTTCAGATACGCCGACAGCCATAAGACGTTCAATATCAATGGCACTATCAAATGTTCATTTTATTCTTGTTTGGGCATTTACATCATTAATTCTAATTTCCATAGTTAAGTTGATTGGTGATCTTCTTTTTTCAAGTCCATTTTCGGGTTATTTTGTATTACTAATAAATTCATTGTTAGTACTTCCTTTCCTTACTATTCTACAAACCCAAATGTACATGGAGAAGTATCCATTAGCAAGGTAGTTCAATGACAAAAAATCAAACAGAATCGCGTAAGAAAGACCATGTTGATTTGGTTGTTACTGAAGGTGCACAATACACAAAATCTGCTGGTTTTGAAAGAGTCGACTTTATCCACAATGCCCTTCCAGAACTATCATTTGAGTCAATTGATTTATCCACTAAATTTTTCAGTAAGAAAATTAATTTTCCAATTCTAATTACTGGGATGACTGGTGGTTACAATGATGCGGAGCAGATAAACAAAAAACTCGCATCAGCTGCACAAAAATATAAACTGGCGTTTGGTGTAGGATCTCAAAGGGCAATGATTGAAAAACCAGAATTGGCAAAAACATATAAAGTTAGAGATGTTGCGCCAGATATTCCACTACTCTCAAATATCGGTGCCTTCCAGTTAAAAAAATATTCTTCATCACAAATTGATTCATTGGTTCAAACAATTGAGGCAGATGCGCTGGCAGTGCATTTGAATGCACTTCAGGAAATTATTCAACCAGAAGGAGATACTGATTTCACTGGAGTTTTAACAGCAATTGAAAATGTTTGTGACAAACTATCTGTACCAGTATTAGTAAAAGAAAGTGGTGCAGGGATAAATCAGGACGTGGCAATCGCGCTCAAGAAAGCAGGCGTGAAATTTTTAGATATTGCTGGTACTGGTGGTACTTCTTGGAGTGCAGTTGAATATCTTCGCGGAAGCAGAACTCCTGGTTTTGAGAATTGGGGGATACCAACAGTCGAATGTATAATGCAATGCCGTGGTGTTTTACCTATTATTGCAAGTGGTGGCATAAGGGACGGTATTGATGGTTCAAAATCAATAGCTTTAGGTGCTGACATGTGTGGTGCAGCATTTCCATTTATAAAAGCCCTAAAGAAAAACAAACTTGATAATTTTATCGAAACATTCCAAAAACAAATGGCTATTTGTGCATATCTTACTGGTTCAAAAACACTACCAGACCTGAAAAAAGCTAAAATGAGATTTTTCTAATTTTTGTGCTTTGGTCCAAATGAGAATTATAACATAAGACTACATTTATGTGCCCACACAGCCCAAGTTTGCTGGTTTCTGCGTGATTATTGAATATAGAAGAGATACACCTATTTTTGACTAAAGAGAATAAATTGTACTATCTCTTGCACTTTAATTCGGGTGAGGCAGGATTTGTCGCATATTATTACAACAAATCAATGCCCACAGGTAAGCTGCCACTCTGGCTACATGCGGTTTCCGGAGCGAGCCCATTATGGGAATATGCCCTCAGTCAAAACCGTTGCCACGCAACGCAGATATGCGCTACCACACCCGAAGCACGAAGTGCATTCATACACGCTCATCCATTATTTATAAATACTCTTAAAAAAACTTTGACAATTGTCTAACCTTTAAGGCTTTCAACGATTAAAATGAGGATCATACAAGCCACACCTGATAAAAGTAGTTTTAGGCCACTGTAAAATAAATTTCCAGAGGATATCTTTCCAAGGAAAATACCAAGGGCAAAAAATACTGACAGAGCGATGGAAAATGAATAATAATACGCCGATGGTATTGGTACTAAAAAAAACGGAGAAAGAATAATCAATGCTGCTAAAACAGGGGATATACCATCTACTAACGCCGTAATAAGACTTGCAAAATTATGGGCTGCTTTGTAATCAGTATTATCTAAATTTCTTTGTAGTGCCGTTTCCATATGTTTTAGTTCTCTTGCTCTTTCTGCGGATTCTGTCATGAAAGCTCCGGTTAAACCAGAACAACCTATTGCAATTGCTGTTCCAATCCCTATACTGATCACCAGAGATGCTTCAGTTACATTTGCGGCAAACGAACCCAAAACTAGACCAAAAATAGTTAGCGCACCACCAAACGAGTCCATGACAAAATATCTTCTAAGAATCTTCGTCATACCTGTAATTCTATCGTAGTATTGGAATTTTTCCTTATGTCTTTTGAAAAACCCAAGCATTAACTAACAGGCCTCTTACCACAGGTAATACGATCAACACCTTGGAGTGACGCCCCGAGCTTGTCAAGTAAATTTTTTACTGAATCAAAGTTGATATCGTCTCCATCAATTGTTACTTTTATTTTATCTACTCGGTGTTCAACTTCTTGCGTGATTATGTCCACTCCTTCAACACCACTAAGTTTAGCTAATTTTACCGCTAATTCAGTTGAGGGCATTGTTGATGGAATAACAACGTCTAATATTAATCTTCTAATACCTGCCATAATAGACGTTTAGATGGATAGTTAAATAAAGAATATGGTTAAAAAAAATCCAGTAAAATTCACTCAAGATCGCATTTCACATCCATCACCTTCGTTTTCAGTCCTTTTATTCTTTCATGCAACATGTTGCATGGAAAATGTGGATGCGATCCGCGAATTGCGAAAAGCCCGGATTTACGGAGGTCGTTTTCCATCTTCGACCACTATAAAACCGGAGGAATTGTGGTAAATAAAAAAAGCCGGGTAGAGGAATTGAACCCCTCTATTCCGCTTTATGCCTTATCACTGATTCTGTCTAAAGACAAAACCTCAGAAAAGCGGTCTGCAGGCGGACGCATAGCCTATCTGCCAACCCGGCACACATTTTGAACGAATCATCATCCAAAGTTCTATGTGTTAGTTAAATAGGCGTCAATACTTTTAAAAGCGTTCATAAAAGTTGGATTTTTAAAAGGATTGTAAACAATTTACCATACTTAGGGCCCATAGCTCAGTTGCGCTTTTTGAAAAAAAGCGCCCAAAAATTTGTTAATGAAAAACCTCTAAGGTTTTTGGACAATAAGTTTTGGGGCGCCTTTTACTAAAAGGTGCAGAGGAACTTGGTAGAGCGTCGGACTTTTAATTTTGGAAATAGCGAATCAGTTTTTGCCTCGCTTTTTTCCAAAAAGCGAGATCCGCAGGTCGAGGGTTCAAATCCCTCTGGGCCCGTTTTTGTTTTTGCTATTGTTGCCATGCAATCATCTAACCAAAACTGTTACATTGTTTTATAAATCTCAAATTTTTTATTAATCTAAAATAAAATATGAGGTGAAAATATGACAAAAAGGTGGTTGGCCTGCTAATATACTAAAAACAATCGGTGAAACACCATTAGTTAGGATAAATAGAATGAATGAAAATAAAGATGTCGAATTATACGTGAAATTAGAAGGTTGGAATCCTGGTGGAAGTATAAAAGACAGACCTGCACAAATGATGATTGAAGCTGCAGAAAAATTAGATTTAATAAAAAACCGAATTATCATTGAAGCATCATCTGGAAATACTGGTATAGCGTTAGCTATGATCGGAGCTGTAAAAGGCTATCAAGTAGAAATCATAATGCCAGAGAATGCAAGTATTGAAAGAAGAAAAACAATGGCAGCATATGGGGCAAGAATAGTTCTAACATCTGCAGGACAAGGAATTGACGGATCAATAAAATTAGCTATAGAAAAAGCAGAAAAAAATCCCGAAAAATATTTTCTGCCAGATCAATACTCTAATGAGAATAATCCCTTAGCTCATTATGCCCAAACTGCAAACGAAATATGGGGACAAACCAACAGTCAAATCACTGCGTTTGTTGGTGGCATTGGAACTGGAGGAACTGTGATGGGTGTTGGGAAATTATTAAAAGAAAAAAACCAATCCATAAAGATCATTGGTGCAGAACCACATCCAAATCACAAAATTCAAGGATTAAAAAACATGGAGACATCGTTGGTTCCAAAAATATTCAACAGAAAAAAATTAGACGAAGTAGTATATGTAACTGATGAAGATGCATTTCAAACTGCAAAAGATCTTGCAAAAAAAGAAGGAATACTAGTTGGGATTAGTAGCGGAGCCTCTATGTGGGCTGCAATGCAAGTTGCAAAAAAAAATGAAAGGAATAGTTGTTGCATTATTACCTGATAGAGGAGAAAGATACCTCAGTACCACTCTTTTTGATTAATCCATTTCCAAATTTTGTATTAATATACTTGTTGAACATCGTTCGTCACTTTAATAGTTTCAAATAAAAAATATAATTCTAACTATTGTAACAAGGCTTACTGAATTTAACGAGATCTAGTTTCAACGAATAATTCATTTGCTTTTCTTGCGTTTGTTTGTTGTTGAAAGAATGGAAGTATTTGTCTTAGTGTTGATCTAACTGCTACCATTGGTTCAGCTGTCCGAACCAATTCAATTCTTATTGTTCCTTCAACAGGATCCAGTAAAGAACGTGCAGGTGAAATTGCATACCTATCACTCAAACTAATACCACCACATATGAGCGCTTCGGCTATACATGCACCACCAGGTATAATTTTAGTGTATCGTTCTCTACCTGGAACTTGGAATACAACTTGGTGATTTACTGGGGTTACATCTAAATCTGCTGGATTCATGCCCGACTCTATTGCCCTTTTTACATTATTATAAGCTCGTTCTATAACTTTTGTTAGTCCACGTCCGCCTTTGAAAAGATGATGTGCAGCACCACCTTTTGATGCATACAGTTCCATTGTCCTATTTCTAACTATTGCCTCTAACCAGACAAATTGGTCCGAATTAAATTCCATGTCAGCGTGGTATGATTGGTAACCACTTGCTTTTGGTTTTGAGATCATGTCTGTGTACAGGTGGTCATACCTACCCTTATATCTGAGTGGTGCATACGTAGAAACGAGGCCAACAATTATTGTTGCTACATTTCGATAATCTTCTAAATCATTTTGCGTGATTGTTCTTCCATTTTTCGAATCAAGAATAACTGTGAAAGCTACAAGATCATGTAATTCTTTAATGTGATCTTCAATTGATCCACCATCTTTACGAGAGTATCTATCAACTTTTTCCATAACTTTACCTATATGTTTTAATGGTCGTTCCCTTATCTCGAACGTGTAACCTTGTGCAGTAAGAATTGCTACAAGTTGTGGGAGCATGGCAGTCATAAGTCTTTGAGTGGCAGCTATTTGTTCATTTAATTCCTGTATCAGTAGTCTAACCTTATCGTATGTATCATGAGCAAGATGGTAGTATGACATTTTCATCAAATCCCCTGCCAGTGTTCTGTAACTCAAAAGGTCTGCAAGTGGAGCATATACCATTCTTGCAACATGGGCAATATGTCTATATTCACTTAAACCAGTCTTCTGGTCAAAATGATAAAAACGTCTTTTATCAAGATGAGAAAGTTCTACCTCTGATGTAATTCCATCTGGTCCGTATTGAGCGATATCTATACATCTAGCCAAAGTTCCAAGCGATGGCTTTTGAAGAATACGACCATATTCCTGACTTGACATTGCACCAAGATCATTCTCTCTTAATCTATCAAATACTTCAAAACCATCAACAACTAGTCTATGTCTTTCAAAATCCTCAGTTGGAAAGTCTTTACGATTGTCTTTTCCACGTCTAAAAACATGGGCAAGTATAATATTTGCTAATCTAAGATTAAGTCCTCTTGTATCCGTATCTCTATCACCAATCTTTGGGAGTTCAACCATATTATGAGCTACAGCTTGATCTAAAACACGTAAAGCATGAGGAAAAGCATCTTGCCCACCGAATTTATGGTAAGTTTCTGCCCATCTCATTATCGATGCTTGGAGCTGGGGAGGGTATCTATCAACCCTAGCATTGGGGGGTAACAAATTATGTGCTCCAACCATGTATATACACTTATTAAAACATCTTTTAAACCTTGCTTTATTACTAATTCTAAGCAAAAACACTGATAGTGGTACTTAAAGGTTAAATTAGAAGGAAATATATATAAACAAACGTAACAAATTAGCTACTGCACCGATAATCCTGACAACTAAAACTCTCTCTACAATCTTCATCATACATGCAATATTCGCCTTCAGCAGATTTAATGGCCTCAGAAGTCATTAGATTTATCTTACTGCTTTGATTTTGGATATTTTTACTTGTTTCTTTTGCTGATCCCATAAGCTGTGTTGCTGCAATAGCCACAACTGCCAATACAACAACAATCAAAATTAGCATTTCAGCGCTTAATTGTCCCCTCATCAAATTCACCATAGGGAAAATAAGCGATCATGGCGAGAGAGTGTGGGGACAAGTTATGTCCAAATTATTCCCGCCAAGCCGCCCATTCCATCCCCATTAGACAAACCAAATACTGACTATTTATATTTTTTGTAAAAATGAATATTGATAATCACATTTTTTCAAGATCAAAATGTGCATAATCACATACTACCTTGAAATTTTAGACTAACCAGCGTTATTAAAGTGTTTCTTTCCAAAAAAAATCTATGAAAACAAAAACCGAATATCTGACTTTTAGAACTGAAAAGAAAATCGAAATAATAAAAATTACTGATCATGTAAATAAAACTATAACTTCGAGTGGGGTAAAAGAAGGTCTTGTTCTTGTAAATCCAATGCATATTACTGCAGCTGTCATTGTGAATGATGATGAAGGTGGTCTTCATAGTGATTATCTCAAAGTTTTAGAAAAACTAGTACCTTACAAAGCAGATTATCGTCATAATGATACTGGAGAGGATAATGCTGCAGCACACATCTGGCGTCAATTACTCGGCCATCAAGTTGTTATGCCAATTACAAACGGTAGGTTGGATCTTGGTCCGTGGGAACAAATCTTTTATTTTGAATTTGATGGTCAAAGAAGCAAAAGAGTACTAGTAAAAATAATTGGTGAATAATCAATATGGTTCTTCTAATGGTTCAACAGTTGTTAAGTTATTTGATGACCATCCATTCTTTCTGAGCCAAGATCTTCTCAGTTTATGGTCTGGAATTACATCACCAACCAAATTCCAGAATCGCGGTCCATGGCTCCTATATTTTGTGTGGGCAAGCTCATGTACAATTACATAATCAAGAATATCCGGTGGCATCAAAAGAAGACGGAAGTTAAGGCTTATCACTCCCGTTGTAGTACAGCTCCCCCATCTACTAACTGCATCTCTTATTTTTATGCATGAAATTTCCGATTTGAAATGTTTTTCATTCAATTCACTTACGCGTTGAGTAAGTTCTGGCATTAAAATAGCTCCAATTTTCTTTCTTATTAATTTAGCAACAATTTGATTTTTGTCCGGATGATCATTAATTTTTACCTCGACCTTTCTACCGACTATTTTAACACCAAATCTTTCAGATTGGACAAAACTTATCTCAAATTCTTTTCCCAAAACAATTAAACGTTGCCCATGTGAAAACTCAATTTTTTTCCCAGCATTCACATTCCACCTACCATTCTCAATTGAATTAACTGCGCGTTTCAATAAATCCGCACTAATTTTTTCCCGTTCAGAAAGTGGCCATCGTGATGGAATGTTGATAATTATTTTTTCATTTCTCAATTTAGCAGTGGCATTTTTGTTTTTACACAATAAACGTTCTATTACAAACCGTTTCCCTGATATCTCTATTATTTCCACAAAAAATTAATGAAACAAAACCTTTTAATCTCAAAGTGAACACATTGCCAAAAACATTTCTAAGAAGATCTATCTAAAACCTTTGTTTTCAATAACATTTTATGAAAGTAATTGAGAAAGTGCCCAATGGTAAATTAATTGCTATGGAAGTTCAATTTCTTCAAGGTAAAGTTTCTCATATGAAAATAACGGGTGATTTTTTTCTTTATCCTGAAGAACAAATAAAACAAGTTGAGGATAGTTTTTTGGAACTTCCTGTAAATATTTCTGACGCTGAACTTTCAAGTAAACTTCAGCATGCATTAAAAGATGCAGAACTCATTGGTGTTTCTATAGACGATCTAGTCAGATTATTCAGAAAAGCGGTGTCACTATGAAATGGCGTGTTTTACCTTATACAGAACAAGATGCATTTACTAATATGGCATTGGACGAAGTTCTCTCACAGAACAAAACTCCAACAATCAGATTCTATGGATGGAAACCAAGTGCGGTTTCAGTTGGCTACTTCCAGAGTCTTGAAAGTGAAGTTAATCTTGAACAATGTAAAACTTCAAATGTAGATTTTATAAGAAGACGAACAGGTGGAGGAGCAGTCTATCATGATCAAATGGGTGAAATAACATACAGTGTAATTGGTGATCTCAACCTCTTTCCAACAGGTATTATAGACTCTTATAAGCTCATTTGCGGATGGATAGTAAATTCACTTGATATTCTCGGTATAAAAGCAGAATTCAAACCAATAAATGACATAATTGTTAATGGAAAAAAGATCTCAGGGAATGCACAGACAAGAAGAAACGGCGTTCTTCTCCAGCATGGAACTATACTTTACTCTGTTGACGTTGACAGGATGTTTTCTCTACTTAGGGTTCCTGATGAGAAAATAAAGGATAAGCTCATTGCGAATGTTAAGGAAAGAGTAACCTCAGTTACTCAGCAAAAATCAGTAAGTAAAGATGAACTTTACAACGCACTTTTGAAAGGTTTTACGAATGGCAAAGATTTCGAGCTTAGTTCATTTACAGAAGAAGAACTTAAATGTGCTCGCGAATTGGTTTCAAATCGTTATAGTCAAAAAGAATGGAATTTTATGCGTTGATGGTGAAAGATATTTAAATATCGCGATCTTAATCCTCAATTGTGAAAATCCCACAATCAGCTATAACCATTGGAGTTCTTCTAGTTGTTGTAATAGTCGGTTATATTCTGCTTAGTTCCGGACCAAAAGGACATTACCCTAACTTTGCTAAATGTCTTAGTGATAATAATGCTAAAATGTACGGTGCATTTTGGTGTACTCACTGTAATGATCAAAAAGCAATGTTCGGAGATAGCTGGTCTTTGATTAATTATGTTGAATGTTCCACACCTGATGGTCACGGCAAACTACAAATATGTCAGGATGCCAATATCTCATCATATCCAACTTGGGAATTTCAAGATGGCACCAGATATACTGGTTTGCTTACCTTGGAAGAACTAAGTGCACGCACTGGTTGCGCTATTGATCCTCAGAACTAAATTAAAGTACATTCTTAAAAGATATAAGTGTAGGTAGACTAATGAGATTAACCTTTAACGGCGCAGCTCAAATGGTTACTGGATCGTGCTATTTAATTGAGGCAGCCGGAGAAAAAATACTCATTGATTGCGGTATTTTTCAAGGTAGGAAAGATATAACTAGATTGAATTATGAACCATTTCGATTCAATCCAAAAGAAATTTCCTATCTCCTACTTACTCATGCACATATTGATCATTCTGGACTTATTCCTAAGCTAGTTAAGGGAGGGTTCAGAGGTAAAATATTTGCAACTCCTCCAACAGTTGATCTGACAAAAATTATGCTGGAAGATTCAGCACACATAAATGAAGATGATACAATCTTAGAGAACAAAAGACGCATTAGAATGGGTCTTACACCAAGAAATCCACTATACACCCTCGAAGATGTAAAATCATCATTCCCACTTTTCAAATCTCTTGGGTATGATAATTCATATACTATAAATAAAACATTCAGAATGGTTTTCAGAAATGCTGGTCATATCATCGGCTCTGCTATAATTGAACTTTGGGTAACTGAAAACAAAAAAACAAAAAAAATTGTATTCACTGGTGATCTTGGTCAATGGAACACACCAATTGTTAGCGACCCAACTCTGATCGAAGAAGCTGATTTTGTACTTGTTGAATCAACATATGGTGATAGAACCCACGAAAAATCTGGCATACGTGGCGATCTTCTATTAAAAGAAGTCAGAGAAACCTTCAATTCCCATGGAAAATTGATGATCCCTTCGTTTGCAGTTGAAAGAACTCAAGAATTACTTTTCTATCTTCACCAAGAAATTCGTGATGGTAAATTCCCATCTCAAAAGATATTCTTAGATAGTCCGTTGGCTATAAAAGTTACTGAAATTTTCAAAAGACACTTAAGCTATGCTTCACCAGAATTAAAACAAGAATTTTCCAATCCATTTACTTTCAAACAACTCCAATATCTGAGAACAGCAAATGAATCACGCAGAATGAATGATTACAATCAACCATGCATAATAATTGCCGGGAGTGGGATGTGTAATGCTGGAAGAATAAGACACCATCTTAAACATAATCTTTGGAATTCAAAAAACACTCTTCTTTTTGTTGGTTATCAGGCCGAAGGAACGTTAGGTCGGGTAATTCTTGATGGTGCCGAAGTTGTGAAAATGATGGGGACTGAAGTGGCAGTTGAAGCCAAAGTAAAAAAAATCAACAGCTTTTCTTCTCATGCAGATGCAAAAGAACTTGTCAAATGGGTTAGTGGTTTTAAAAACAAACCAAAAATATTTATTGTCCATGGGGAAATTGCATCAACAAAGGCACTTAGCAATAGCCTGACAAATATTGGTTTCAGAACACACATACCAAAACTCGGAGATAGTATCGAACTAATATAAAAAAGGAGATTAGAAAATTGTTCTTTTCATTTGATTAGTTCCAATTCCTTTCCAACATTAGTTATCTTGTCAATGGCAAATTCAAGGTCTTCTTTAGCATGATCTGCTGTTACCATTGCTCTTAACCTTGCCTTACTCTTTGCAACCATTGGGAAAACAATTGGCAATACATAAACGCCTTCTTCGAAAAGTCGTTGGCTCATCTTGACTGCCTTTCCTTCATCATAAGTGAAGATCGGTGTAATTGGTGTTTCACTTATGCCAGTGTCAAATCCCAGTTCTTTGAGCCTCTTTTTGAAGTATTTGGTATTTCTCCAGAGTTTTTTGACAAGTTTATCACTTTTTTCAAGTAATTCTAGTGCTGCAATACTTGCTGCAACTGTTGCGGGAGGGTGAGAACCAGTTAATAACCATGTTCTTGATTTGTTTAAGAGAAATTTCTTAAGTGTTTTTGTTCCGGCAATGTAACCCCCCATAGTTCCAAAACCTTTTGAAAAAGTACCCATATCAAGGTCAACTTTACCATCAACTTTGAAATGATTAACAATTCCTCTACCATTTTCCCCAAGAACTCCATCACCATGTGCATCATCTACATAGGTGCATGCACCATACTGTTCCGTAAGTTTTACAATCTGATCAAGAGGTGCAATATCTCCATCCATTGAAAACACACCGTCAGTAATAACTAAAATTCTTTTTGGATTTTTAGCATGTGCTTCCTTCAGCCTCATTTCAAGCTCACCCATATCTTTGTGCTTGAAGATCATTCTTTCTGCCTTTGTTAATCTTACACCATCAATAATTGAACCATGGTTAAGTTCATCTGAAATAACAATATCTCCTTCACGAAGAATAGCTGGAATTCCACCGCTATTTGCAGTAAATCCTGAATTGTAATAAATGGCGTCTTCAGTGTGTTTGAATCTTGCAATTGTTTCTTCTAATTTAATGTGCAAATCCATACTTCCTGCAATTGGTCTTACACTTCCAGAACCAGCACCATATTTACGAACAGCTTCAATTGCTGCTTTTTTTAACAATCTGTTGGTTGAGAGACCAAGATAATTATTTGAGCAAAGCATGACGACGTCTTTACCGGCAATTTTTGCTTTAGCGCATGATGGTCCTTCAAGTGTTTTAGGATTCCATAATAGATTTTTTTGTTCTAATATTTCCAATTCTGCATGTAAATCATTCTGAAGTTGTTCATTCATAGAGAAAACACCTCATGTTTTCGATATATTTGAAATGTCCTGCATTTCAAATCATAGAAAAAACACCTGGCAGACCTTCTGCTACAATATATTAAAACGTGTCTCTTTCTATTGCGTTATTGTCCCAATTTCGTCTATAAACGAATTTTTGTGTGACAATCAATTTTGTTTTATATGCTTTTGTTTCATTACTACTCTATGGCAAACGAAAAAATCCTGGTTACTGGAGCAGCCGGACAAATAGGTTCTGAGTTAGTTCCTGCTTTAAGGGATAAATATGGTGAGGATAATGTAATTGCACTTTATCACAAAACTGTGCCGAAAGATATCGGGGTTCATGTAATTGGGGATGCAAATGACAAAAAACTAATTGAGGGTATAATTCACAAAAACAACATCACTGTTATTTATCATCTTGCTGGAATTCTATCAGCTAAAGGCGAACAAAACCCTGATCTTGCTTATCATGTAAACATGGGCACACTCAAAAATGTCCTTGATATTGCGAAAGAAATGAAAGATAAAGGTAAACTCATCAAAATATTTTGGCCAAGTTCTATTGCTGCGTTTGGTCCAACAACCCCAAGAGATAATACGCCTCAACGAACAATACTCGAACCATCTACAATGTACGGTGTAACCAAAGTTGCTGGAGAACTTTTAGTTAACTATTATTTCAAAAAATACGGATTGGATATTCGTGGTTTGCGTTATCCTGGTGTAATCAGTTGGAAAACCCCACCTGGAGGTGGAACAACGGATTATGCTGTTGAAATTTTCTATGGCGCTTTAAAAGAAAAAAAATATACTTCATTTTTGAAAGCTGGAACTTACTTACCAATGATGTATATGGAAGATGCCATCAAAGCAACCATTGATCTTATGGAAGCAGAGTCATCAAAAATAAGCATAAGAACAAGCTACAATATTACTGCAGTGAGTTTTGAACCTGGTGAAATTGCAGCAGAAATCAAAAAACACATTCCAGAATTTGAAATTAATTATGCACCTGATTTTAGGCAAAATATTGCAGATTCCTGGCCAAAATCAATTGACGATTCATCTGCGAGGAAAGATTGGAATTGGAATCATAAGTTCGGACTTTCTGAAATGGTTTCAGATATGTTGAAGAATTTGGGACCGATGCTGAAGTAGTTTATTTTCTTGGTCTCAAGAAAAAATATACTCCACACAAAACAACTAAAACTGCTATAATTGGCACCAACAAATCTTGTGTTAGTATGGCGTTCTCTACATCCAAGTAGCTATTTGACCTTCTAATGATCTCATCTACACTTTCTAGTTTTTGATTAGCATCATCAATACGTAACAATGCCAGATCTTCTTTTGCTCCATCTAACAGTTCCTTTATTTCTAAGTTTTCACTATCATTCATTACAGAAAAATTTTCTAAATTTGCGATTTCTGCTTCAAGTATACTTTTCTTCTCATAAATCTCATCAGTCATATTCAGAGTTGTGCTTGCTGTTATAACTATTGCGTCGTTCAAGGCTACATTATCCAAAAGTGTCCATTTTACCTTAAAATTATCTTGCAACACTGATCCGTTTACGCATGTTCCATTTTCGATCACGCAGCGAAGTGCAAGGTAAATTTGTTTGTATGTGTAATTTCCTTTCTGAAACAAGATTGGTGTGTCATCATATTTCTGTTTTACATTGACGTAAACATACACTTCTTTTTTATTTATGTTCCTAAGAGCACTGTCTGGCACTGCCCAACTAATCATAATATCTGTGCTGTATTCGTTATTTGGTAATAAATTGGCAAAATTGAAATCAGTTGTAACATCCACTAATTTTTCAAGGCTAGTTATATTTATGGCGATTACGTCAGTTTGTGATGCATAATTTACTGCAAGAATAAGACAAATTAGTACTAGTATTTTTGGTTTAGCAATAGATAGCACCAAATCTTCCATAGAAAGTTAAAGAAGACAAATCTTTTATTATCTTCTCATATCATTTGACTAGATATTTTGAATGTTAACCAAAATACTCTTAACATATGACTCTTCATCCGGCGTAGTAATGCTCCAGTAATAAATTCTGTAAGTGCTGTCATCTATCTTAGCTATTGTTGGATCGATAAGATCATCAGAATGATAGAGAAGTTGTTTCCCACTAAAAATTAATCCATCATCTGAAACGAAACTATAAATTCCGTTTTCTCCACCACACGATCCTTTTCCTGGTACACAATGATGTACTAGTAGAAACCAGTATCTGCCATCAGGTAAAATTGTTATTGCAGGGTCAACAAAAATTCCTTTCATCCGCACTCCGTTTTCTTTTTCAAAATGCAAACCGTCGCTAGATATTGCCGACATCGTTCCACCTTCAGCTTGCGGGTCTCCGGAAACATAGTAAATTCTTACGTTGCCATTTGCTAATTTTATTGCTTCGGGTACTGAGGCCCAGCCATTGTCACTTGAATTCTGTGAGTCTATTATTATGCCTTCTTTTTGGAATGTTATACCATCATCTGAAATAGCTGAATAAATTTTATGTACTGCCTGACCTGGACCTCCAGGCCCGCTTGACCATTTGTAATACATTCTTATTTTTCCATCTGAGTTTTTTACAATTGTTGGATCACAGCCATCGTTAATGCCTGTAGCTGTTTCGTTTGCAAATACCACTCCATCTTCTGAAATAGACGATTTTATTCCACCATTACAATAGTATAAAATTGTGTTTCCATTGTCTAATTTATACGCAAATGGAATACCACCAACAACGCGCGTCCCTGCCTCTTCAATCACAGTAAAATTTAGTTTAGTAACATCGATATCAGAAATTTGTTCTACTGTACTGATAGATACATTAGGGCATAGTGCAACAATTTCTTTGTATACTTGGCTATATTTACCTGGTCCTACTGGATCATGGCCGCCAACTTTAAAACCAGTAAAAAATATCCTATCTGCACCTGCATCAAACGCGCCTTTTACAGAGCTCTTTATATCTACATTTGAATCTTTGAACTCTGCTTCGGTTAACCACAATTGCTTATCAATATTATGTTCATTCAGAAGAAACTGGAAATTCTTTATATTTAAAGTTTCTTCATCCCCAAAACTAACAAAATGAGTGTTCGCAATATCAAAATAATTAGTCCCACCTTTGGAATAAACATTTCCCCAGAATAATAATGAAGATTCATCGCTTCCTGCTGCACCTGCATGAACTACTTTGCAGTCAGAACAGTTTTGTTTTATTGTTTGGTAGCTTTCCTTAAGAATTTCGAGATAGTCATCCTCATCTCCAAAGAAAAATGTTAATTCGTCAGATTTCATTTCCGGTTCATTTGAAATCTCCCAATATTTTACAGGTATTATCAGTCCTGGCATATCATCCTGTCCATCGCCATCATATCTTTCAACAAGAACTGAAAGGAATTTCTTATATAATTCCATGTTATTTGGTTTGCACCTGAATATTGGTAATCCATCGTTGATCCCTTTTCTTGGATAAAATACGTCATTATAAGAAACTCGACATTCCGGATGATCCTGCAAATCCCAATCTGCAAACGGCCAAACTGTTACAAGCAGCGAAATATTATTTTTCTGGGCTTCTTTTACATATTCGTCAGTATAGGAAAAATCATAAGACCCTTGAACTCGTTCTATGAAACCCCATACGAATGGTCCTGGATGTGGTCTTGCCCATGCAGCGCCAATTAATCTTATATTCTCCATTTCATGATCATCACCTATTAGAAATCCAACACAATTATTTTCTATGGCAGTAGGGATGTTGATTGTCAGAATGGTATCATTTCCCTCTGTATTCCCATTGTCCATCGTTTCATTTTTTTGTATGGTTGCATTATTTGTTACATTACCTTGCAAAGATTGTGCATCGGTATTATTTGACAAATTTTGCACAACCGTATTGTTCTGAGCTGGTGTTTGTATATTAGTTTGATTATCCTCCAAACCATCTTGTTTTAGGCAACCATTAAGAAAAATACCCGTTAGCACTAACAAAAGAATTAAGAAATTTGTTATTAATTTCATGAAGTTTAAAAGAGTGTAAACCTTTTATTTATTGCCTATATCATGCTTTCTTATCAGATTTTCCACTTTCGAATCTTTTCTCTTTAATAAAATTATTTGCGATTGCGTATCCTCATCTATAATTTTGTAATTTGGCATATATTCAACTAATTCTTCAGTCCACGGCATCAAATACTCAGGATAGGTCATATGTTTTGGTCCTAGTCTTTTTCTTGAAAAGCCAAGTGCCATATATGATTTTACTTCAACAAAATCAGCTTTGGATTTTTCAATAAGTTCTGCGTATTCAGGCAGCATCGACTCAAAATCATTAACTCCTTTGATTATGGTTAAACGAATTACTTTTCTGCAGGGGAGGGTAGCCATTAGTTCTAATGATTTGTTTAATCTCTCCCAGCCATCTTTGTATACGCTTCGATTTATTTTTTTGAATTCTTTTTCATTTGATGCTGCTAGAGAAATGTAAAGTTGAGTTGGAAGTGCGTCTTTTTTAACTAATTCAAGCAAACGATCTGGTTCCTGTCCATTTGTAACTATAAAAATTGTTTTTACTTCTTTGTTATCTCGTAATTGTTTTATCATTTCAGCTAATTTAGGGTAAATTGTTGGTTCACCGCTAAGAGAAATTGCCCAATGAGATGGAAATTTTTTGAATCCCTCTTCAAATTTTATTTTATCAATTTTTTCTGCACCGCCAATCCCAGATAAAAGCCGTTTTCTTTCTTTCACTGTTTCTGCAATTATCAAATCTGGTTCGTCTACTTCACTTTCTTCAAATTTAGTTTTTTTCATCCACTCCATTGGCCGCCAGCAAAATATACATCCTTCATTACACCAGGCAAGTGCAGGTGACATTTGAGCACAACGATGACAATCTATCCCATAAAATTTGACTTTATAGCAGCCACGATGGCCTTTGATCGATTTTCTATTCCATAAGCATATTTGCACTCCACTGTGATTGCCAACTATCCCATAGCTCTTTTTGTACTGTTTTAGGGCAGCTTCGCTAAACGTTATTTTGCCTTTTTTGTGACTGTCTTCTAAGCGAGTTTCTGACATATTACCTTTTCTCTTTATACAAATGGATGGCCTTTCCAAGTGCTTGTTCAGCAGCTTCAGCCAATGATTCTGGCAATGTTGGATGCGCATGAATCGTCAAAGCCAAATCCTCTAAAGTTGCACCCATTTCTATTGCGATTGCAGCTTCAGCAATAATATCTTCTGCTCCTGCACCTATAATATGCACTCCAAGGATTAGATTCTTTTCGTCAGCAACAATTTTGACAAATCCATCTGTTTTATTCATTGTTTTTGCCTTTCCAGAACTAGAAAATGGCATTCTTCCTATTTTAACTTTATATTTCTGTTCGATTGCTTCTTCTTCAGAAAGTCCAACCGTCGCAATTTCAGGTTCAGAGAATACAACAGAAGGTATTACTATATTATCAAATGCACTTTTTTGCCCTGCAATGACTTCTGCTGCTACTTTCCCTTGTCTGAATGCTTTATGGGCTAGTTGTGGGCCAGCAACTATATCTCCAATAGCAAATATTTTTTCATCATCAGTTCTCATTGTCGAATCAACATTGATACGGTCATTATTGATCTTAACCTTAGTATTTTCAAGTCCAAGTCCATCGTAATTTGGTATTCTCCCCGTTGTTACGAGTATTTTGTCAAATTCAAGTTGTTTCTTGCCATCAGGAGTTTTTATGTCAACTAAATTTCCATTAATTGTTTCCACATCACTGTTGAATATTATTTCACATCCCAATTCTTTCATTTTTTGTGCTAAAGAATTTCCAATTTCTGGTTCCATTCTTTTCAAAAGTCTTGGACCTCTATAAACAATTGTCACTGATGATCCGAATTTAGTAAAAATAGAAGCCATCTCAACTGCGATATAACCTCCGCCAATTATGATCAGTTTCTTAGGCAATTCTTTAAGATTGAAAACGTCATCAGAATCAAGAACATTTTTATGATCATATGGAAGGTTTGGCAATTCTTTTATCTCTGTACCGGTTGCTATTATTGCGTTTTTGAATTCAATATCACGTACTCCGTGTTCTGTTTGTACTGACAACTTCTGCGATGATAAGAATCTTGCCTTACCATGCACTATTTCAATTCCATTGTATTTGCAAAGCATGCTGATGCTGTTACGTAATCTTTCCACTATTCCTTCTTTCCATTTCTGTGTTTTTGCAAAATCCAATACTATTTCACATTCAATACCCATTGCCGCAGCATTCTCAGCATCATATTTGACATCTGCAGCGTGGATAAGTGCTTTTGATGGTATACAGCCAACGTTTGTACAGCAACCGCCTATTTTATTTTTTTCAATAAGCACGGCTTCCAGTCCAAGCTGTGCAGCTCTGATTGCAGCCGTGTATCCACCAGGACCACTGCCTATAACTGCAACATCAACTCTTGTTGTTAATTCTCCCATAACCATTTTGGTTCACCTCTGAGGGATCAATTTAGAATCCCAACTAAGGAGATTCAAAAAGGACCTGGGTCCTTTTTAGATCATATCCACAAGCATTAAATCTGGATCTTCAATATGTTTCATAACTTCATTCATAAACTCGGTTGCCGTTGCTCCATCATTTACCCTATGATCAAAGCATAATGAAATCCCCATAACTTTTCTTGCTCTAATTTTATTTTTGATCACAAGTGGCAAATCCTTTATTCTATGAACTCCCATTATCGCAACTTCGGGTGGATTTATTATCGGTGTAGAATAAAATCCACCAACACTCCCAACATTTGTTATTGTAAATGTTCCACCTTTGATATCTTCTAACTTTATTTTACGGTCACGTGCAGCTGCTGCAAGATGTTCGATTTCTTGTGCAATTTCAACAATTGATTTTTTATCGATGTTTTTTATTACTGGTACCATTAGCCCTTCTGGAGTTTCAACTGCTATTCCTATATTAATCTGTTTTTTGATAACAAGTGCATTTTTATTTTCATCAAAATGTGAATTGAAATGAGGATATTTATGAAGCGCAATTGCACATGATTTGATAATAAATGGCAGGTAAGTGAGTTTGATTCCTCTTGCTTCAATTGCTTTCTTTTCTTTTTCTCTAAGTTCAGTAAGTTTTGTTACATCTACATAATCCATTCCACATGCATGAGGTATGTGTGTTTTCGAATATACCATCCTCTCAGCAATTATCGTTCTCATATGGCTTAATTGGATTATTTGATCCCCTTCATTGGTTACGACTTCTGGACTGTCATTTTTTTCAATTTTTGGTGTTTCACTAATCTTATCATTCTTGATTGGAGTACCACTAGGTGCACTACGTACATCATCTTCAGTTATTCTTCCGCCTGGTCCAGATCCATGAACATCTGACAAATCAACCCCTAGTTCACGTGCGAGTTTTCTTATTGATGGAGTTGCAAGTACATGCCCATCTGGCCTTTTTTCAACTGCAGATGGCGAAGGTGTCATAACTGCTCTTATTGCTTCTGGAGATTGGGTTATACTCTCACCAGGTTCACCTACCACTACTAATATCTGGCCCACACGTATTGTTTCTCCTTCCTTAAAATTTGTCTTAAGTATGGTTCCAGTAAATGGCGATGGCAATTCTACAACTGCCTTGTCTGTTTCAACTTCAACAATTATTTGGTCTGCTGTTACACTATCTCCTTCTTTTACTCTCCATTTTACAATTACTCCTTCGTGAATACCTTCACCAACATCAGGAAATTTAAATTCGTTTACCATGTACAATCCCCCTAAAATTTAACAGTTTCCAAAATTCCTTTCAAAATCCTATTCTTATCTGGAAAATAATATTCTTCTGTTTTTGGATATGGAATTGGAATATCCCATCCAGTTATTCTTTTTACTGGGGCCTCCAAACTTAAAAATGCGTTTTCCATTATCCTTGTTACTATCTCAGCTCCAAATCCCATTGTTTTGGTTGCTTCATGAACTACAATTGCTCTGCCTGTTTTTTTAACTGACGTAATTATCATATCCCAGTCGCATGGTGCAAGTGTACGCAAATCAATATGCTCTACTGAAATTTTTTGTTTTTCAGCTTCTTCAATTGCATCTTTGCTAACATATGTCATTGCACCCCATGAAATAAGTGTTATATCATTCCCTTCTTTCAATTTATTTGCCTTACCAAGTTCAATTTCATATCTTTCTTCTGGAACTTCTTCTTTGAATGCCCGGTAAAGTCGTTTTGGTTCAAAATAAAGAACACAATCTTCATCTTTCAAAGACGCAGCAAGAAGACCTTTTGCATCATATGGTGATGAAGGATAAACTACTTTGATACCTGGAATGTGAAGGTAAATTGCTTCCAAACTTTCACCATGGTGTTCCAATGCTCTTATCCCACCGCTGCATGGTAATCTAACAATCATCGGAACAGTAAAATTTCCACGAGTGCGGTTTCTTAATTTTGCTGCATGCTGCACAATCTGGTGATAGGCATTATACTCAAATCCTTGGAATTGAATTTCTGCAACTGGTCGTAATCCCAATGTTGCCATACCTATCGCAGTTCCTATTATCCCTGATTCTGAAAGTGGGGTATCAATTATTCTTTCTCTTCCAAATTTTTCATAAAGTCCTTCAGTTACTCTAAAAACACCGCCATCAACACCAACATCTTCGCCAAGAACAAGAATGTTTTGATCCCTTTCCATCTCTTGTTTTAAGCATGCATTAATTGCGTCAACCATATTCATTTTCATTGAAAACCCTCCACGCCATTAGCCATGGGGTTTTCCATCCCCATCATACACGATCTCATTTATATCCCCTCAAAGCATTCCTTCATTTGTTCCTGCAAGTCTTTGGTCATATTTGCATATGTGAATCTGAACATGTCTTTTGGATCTTGTTTATGTGCTTCGGCTTTCTGCACGCTTTCTTCGATGAGTTTGGTGGCCCATGTAACAATCTCAGATTCATAATTTTCATTCCACAATTCTTTTTTGCTCATATAATTTTTTAGTCTCTTTATTGGGTCACGTTCTCTCCAATATTCAACTTCTTCATTACTTCTATATTTTGTTGGATCATCTGCAGTTGTGTGTGCTCCCATTCTGTACGTTACTGCTTCAATCAGTAAAGGTCCACCACCTAATTTTGCTTTTTCAATAGAATCTTTGACTGTTTGAAAAACAGCCAAAATATCATTTCCATCAACCTGAATTCCTTCAAATCCATAAGCAAGTGCTTTTTGTGCAATAGTTTCTGATTTTGTCTGCCATTTTCTTGGTACTGAAATTGCCCACTGATTATTTGTAATAAGGAAAACGCATGGTACTTGTAATACGCCTGCAAAATTTAATGCATCATGAAAATCTCCTTCACTTGTTGATCCATCCCCACCACATGCCAAAACCGCTGATTTTTTTGTTTTGAGTACATAGGCAGCACCTGTAGCATGCGTAAGTTGAGTTCCAATTGGTATTGCATATGGAAACGAATTCGTTTTTCTATCTAGCTTAAGTCCGTCCTCTATGCCCATCCACCCTATATTTATCATATCAAGAGGAATTCCCCTAAGATAATAACCAAAACTCTCTCTATAAGTTGGGAAGAACCAATCTTCTTTTCCTAATGCAAGTAATGCACCAACGATAACTGCTTCCTGTCCTTCCAATGGAGGGTAGGTATACATTCTCCCAGTTCTTTGAAGTGCAATGCATTTTTTATCCCACATTCTAGCAAGAATCATCGAACGATACATTTTGTCTAATAATTCGTTTGATAGTTTTGGATCAAGAGTAGGATCTAGGTTGCCTTCTTTATCTAAAATCTGAAGGTAATTAACTTTACCTTGAAAAACTTGTTTGATTGGCATAGTGAACTTACAGAAGTAAATTTAATAAAGTGAATTTTATTCAATCAACACCAGCCAAACTACTTTTAAATTTTGTTAGTGAATCAAATTGATCTATTTGAGGTTATTACTATGACATCTGAAGAAAAAACAATATTTTGGGATAGGACAAACTTTGCAATGCAACTAATGAACGAAAAGGATAATGAATCTGCTAAATTTCAGATCCTTGGCTTCATGAATGATTGGTTTAGTTTTCTTGTCGGTGTAAAAGAACAAATTTTCAAAGAAATAGGTCAGAATCCAAATATTTTAGTCGAGAATAAAGGATTCTTACCATTATACTCAGCCAAATTAGCGACCAATCCTCAGCTTGCAGATCTCAAGACAAAAAACGATGGTTTATACACAGTTAGTATGCAGTTGTGGAAAACAACAGATCCAAACCAAGATCTTAGTGCATTTATCGCTTATCTTAAAGAGAATAAAAACAGAATCTATGGGTATACCACTACGTATGAAGACATAAAAAAAATGAATAAAGAAATTCGATCAGATGATATACAAAAAGTATTTAGTATACTTAAGAAATACAATCAAGATATTCTTCCAAAAATGAAAGAATTTGCTTCTGTTTCTCCAGATCCAGGCACATTTGTAATTTACTGTGCTGCAAATGGACAATGGGAATTGATGACTATAATAGATAGAATTTCACTTATTCCATTTTATGCCAACACAGTATATACTACTGTTAGGCAGCGGGAATTGAAAAAAATGAAAGAAGATGTTCCAAAAATCGAATCAGACTTAACTGAATCATCCGTTATTAGGTTGGATAATATCAGGGGCGATCTTGATCGATTATTAGAAATAAATGAAAAAGACGAAGAAACATTGGCATTATCTAAACAAGTAAATGAAGTTATAGTTAAGGCAAAGGTAGTTTACGATAAAATATTAGAAGAAAGGCGAATGTCTGCTGATAGTTATAAGGGCAATGATAAAGAAGAACTTAGAAAACTTTTCCTTGATGCGTACAAAAAAGCATATCCTAAAGAAATGCCAAAAAGAGTAACTATTCTTGGTGAAAATTGGATTACAAAAGAAGACAAAGTTGCACAGTTTCGAGATGGATCACCAGGAACGGTGGTTGCCACCCAACAAACATTTAGATATAAGTTGTTGGAAGCAGAAATTGGAATTGTTGAATCTACTGATCCAAAAAATGCACTTGTCTATGGCTGTTGGTTTAGGCGTGACATAGATATGGAAGGTAAAGAATTTGGCAATTATTATATGCACAGTTCAGAATGTAAATTTAAGATGTTTGCAGCAAATTTGGATAAATAATCTTTTAAAAATAAAATGGGGTCCAATTGACTTTTTGTCAATGGCCCACAAATTTCTGCTGAAATTGGGGTCACTGAGATTTGAACTCAGATCACCGCCTTTTCCGTCCTTTTTAGTAAAAAGGACCAAAAACGCGCTTGCTAATTTTTTCTTGCCAAAGCTCGAAAAAATGGTTTAAAAAACCTAAAAACCCGGATGGGTTTTTCAACAACCAGTTTTTGACCAACTTTTTTCCAAAAAGTTGGACCCGAAGGCGATAGTCTACCAGGTTAGCCCATGACCCCGTCGTTAAGTAATGAGGTTAGGTGGGTTTTAAATATGCACGCTGGTGCGGACGGTATCTGGAGAGATTGAGATAATGGTAGAAGGAAATGATATCGAAGCTGCAAAGAGAAGGTTAGTTCAAACAAGAGTAATACCAGGGTCGAACAAAAATTATATGAAGACGGATATGTTGGAAGATCAGAGGACGACCATCCTCGCTTTTGACCGTTATATGCTATCTACGGGCAAGGTTAGAGCAGCACGTAGGGTAAAGCTTATGGATGAGCTTCGCTACTGGGTACGCTCTATTTGTTACGAAAGAGGCCAAAGAACTAGGCTGGAATGATAAAGACCAGGTTGTTATGACTGCGTTTAGAGACAAAAATGGGGATGGAATAGAGATAAGGAGAGCGCCGATAAGAAGGAAAGAATAGTTACTTGTAC
>JBDRIM010000040.1:0-45345 GCA_043816005.1 Microcaldota archaeon | reverse complement strand
GTGATTGTGTAGCATCCTGGTTTTGTGGTGGAACAAGTCGTTTTACTTTACACGCTTCCGGGAGCATTGCACATGATTTTGCTACAAAAGCAGTATCATTGTGAACAACACAATCCGATGTGGGTGGATATGGAAGTTCTCTACACACTTTTGGACAGGCAGCATATCCTAATGCTATACTGTTACATGACTTAAGTATTTTCCCATAAGAAGGGCTGCTGGAATTAGTTGTAGTTGCTGCGGCAAAGTCCCTCGTCCCATCTATAAGTTCCTTTGCAGTTACATTGTCTTCTGGAGCAAATGCAAGATAAACATCATCTTTTGTTTTGAGTACACCAGCGTCTGAATATACAAGTGGCGAGGGGATAAGACACTCTGCCGGACAATTGCGTTCATCCTGTCCAGTTCCTGCAGGGTCACCATTTGTTGCCATGTCTAACGTAACCCAATCAAAGATGTACATCCCAGGGAAAAAGAACATACACCCTATTGCTATAGCCATAAGCAATCCACCTAGTTTTCTAGTAAAGAAGAAACTACGTGCAACTATGCCAACAGCAAGAACAGCCGGAGCCATTTTGAAACTTATCTCTTCAACAAAAAATCGTTGTGCTCCTATAAATGCCAAAAGATTGGTATAATGTTCAAAGACAATCGCATACATATCAGTATTAAGGGCATAATGGCCCCAGAACCCCATGTTTATACCTAATTGTACGCAATAAACCAAACTTATACAATTAATTCCAAGTCTTCTCGCAGCCCATGCACTGTCTTTTGTATTACTTTTAAGAACAGCCTTTGCACTTTTTTCTATGTTATCTGTAATTTGCGTACTAAGATAATTACTTGTTACTGCTTTAAGACAATCAACTCCTCCAGTTGCCCCAGTCCCAATATTACATTCTGAAAGACCAAGATCACTTTCATAAGCTACACTAAGCACAATTAAATTCACAAAAACAACTGTGGCGAACAGTGCAAGAATTATGATTGCATTAGTTATTATTTGTACAAATTCTGTCTTTGCCCATGCTTGTAATTCAGGCATTTCAAAACCTGTTCCTATCATATAAGCTATTGCAACAAGAATGCTAGAAAGAACCAAAGCTATAACTGCAAGAGCCTGCCAATTATTTATTATTTCAAAATCTGCTTTTTCAGAGCCTGTTGTGTGATCTATAAATGCATCTGATGCTGTTTCTGCAAACGCAAATGTTGCAAGTAATATTGTGAATAATAAAACAGTTATTAAAAATTTCATCCGATCGCCTTGAGTCCTTTATGTACTGCGTTCATGAATGCAAAGAATATCACAAGAGTTAAATTTGGTAAGAAGAATGCAAATGGTATCAATCGTCCAACAGACCAAAATCCTGCTGTATTGTTACATACAACATCGGAATTTACTGGACTTTGGCAATTACCATCTACTACCGAGTCACATATCCCTTCTGCAAATGGTTCACAATTTTCAGGTGTGCCAACTACATCGTACATGGAAAAGTTGAATACGTACATGAATGGTATCACAATATAGATCCCTATAACAAGAGCTATTAATAGGTCCCCCATTTGTCGCGTTGGTATGAATATTCTAAGTAAAAATGCAACGGGAAGTACCCACTGTATTATATTTTCCTTTATAAAATTCAGCATTATTTGTTGCATATTAATACTCATAAGTGCTGGCACAAGAAATGAGTTCAATATCATATCGTATTGGTTTGATCTTATTCTTTTGTATGCATCGCCGGTCATAGTATAACTATTAAGCAGTGGTATTGCAAGACTCATTGAGAAAGTAGAATCCATTATCTGGCTGATATAGCCATCAATATATGTTTGTGAAATTCTTAAAGAATCTCGTTTCATCTTGTCCATATAACATGTTGCTGTTTGCTGCATAGTGTCTCCATCATGGTGACATCCAGATGACAAAGTTCCAAAACTATCAAATAATTTATCGAAAAACATGTCCATTGTTGTGCATGTACCAATAATTATTCCGCTGAATGCAATTAAGAACAATATTGAGAATCCAAGGTGGTATATTTCATCCTTTGCAAAGACAATCCACTGTGTTTCATTCATTGAACTTCCGACCATATATGCAACTGCGATGAGAACTATTGTGAAGCCAATAACTGCTCCTATTGTGCCACCTTGTTCTATCAAAACCGTTTGTGTTGCATTGTCTACACAACCAACTGAGTATGTGATTGAAATCAACAACAATAATATCCAAATTGATTTCATACCAATCGTTGCACCCCGAACATGTATATTTCTCCACCAAGTGCGCCTGAAAGACTTCTTGCTCCAGATATTGTTATTGTTGCTATTAATATCAAATTCAAATAGGTAAGAAATACTAAGTTACTGACTTCTCTTAAGAACGGCATTACCTGATCAAATGCACCTTCTTCATAATTCAAACCTGATACAAGTCCTTCCCATGCTAAATTTGTTACTGTGAATGATATTTGCATTACAAGTTGTATAATCGGATATACTACGTTTTGTACAAGAAGCACACAACCTGGAAATGCAGCTTGTCCTCCAGGTATGAATAATAACGGAGAACAAACAATGAGTGCAAAAGGATAATCTCCAAGTCCAAGAAGCACTCTTGCTGGTTTTAATTTGCAAAGAAGTGCAGCATAAGTCATTGCTTCAGCCCCACCATCTAACATACTAGTGTCCATTGTGGGATTTGGTCGGTCTATGGTATCATTTAATCTATCTACTAATATTATTGAGAATGGAAGAAATACATGGAGTGCTATTGCCAAAGCAATAAGTGTATTTCCTAATTTTCTTGTGAATGGGATTAATCTTACTATGAATGCACCAGGCAGCAAAATTTGTGGTGTTATCACTGCAGAGTAACTCAATAACAATCGCATTCCTTCTGATAGAAATATTGCATTTGTAAGTGCTTGAACTGACATTGTCAACGGTGTAAGAAGAAGCATTGCACCAGCTAGGGGGTTAGTGGTATAGCTAAGTGAAACAAACCAAAGTGGGATACTCATAGAAGGGGAATAAGTTGCCGCGCTCTTTATTTTTCCGGCAGCAACTATGGTGGTTTTAAATGCGTCATCGAATTTGTCTATCCATTTTGTATCTATTATATCTATTGCCGCTGCAACAGCATCATTTTCATTTGTTAGTACTTTTCCCAATCCTGTTGCTGCTAATGTTGCACCAGTTAGAGCACTTATTATTATAAGAGCAGCAACAAGTTCGCGAATTTCTGTTTTTACCCATGCATCTAATTTTGGATTTGAAATGGCATTTGAGATCATTCTTGTTATTGCCAGGAGGGCAATAATGATCATAACAGTTAGTGGAACCATGAGCATTATATCGTCTTTACCCAACGGAGAAATACTAGATGCGAATATGGTTGGTAAGAGTAATAACAACAGCAAATATTTACGCCACTCAACCATATTTACCATTCTCCCTTAGCCATTTAAATGTTTCCCATACTGTTTCTTGTTCTTACTATCGTATTTATAAATTTAGCAAATTTTATTATAGCATGAAATCAGGTCCAATTCTTTTGGCTGTGTTTATTCTTGTTGGATTAATTTTTGCTGTTGAAACATGTGTTGATTGTGCAGATTTTGTCAATGCTCCCAATGGTCGGCTTTTGGTAATTTTGGACAGTGACAACACTGCCATAAACATTTTTGCATTCTATGAAAACAATAGTGGTTCCCCCTCTAGAGTACCAATCAATAATGCCATCTTGATTATAGAGCTGACAAATTCAAGTGACATGGATCCTGAAATCTATAAAGTTTATACCGACGATGAGGGGCAAGCAACCTTTGATTTTACCAATTGGGCTCAAGCATGCGTTGACATGAAAGTTCTTTACTGTCCTTTTTGTGCGGACGAATCTGCCAATTGCGGGTTTGCAGAATGTTTGTCTTTTTCTGGTCTACATTCTGAAGCTGGGTACTATTATAATACTCTACCCGGAGAAGAAATTCTTAATGCAAGTAGTATCCCTGCTCCTGCAGGATCAGTTCCACCAGCAGTTCTTAATGATGGAAAATTTCTTCCTGATGTTACTGTGAGCAATTATTGTGCTCCACCATCAAATTATGTTGCTACGCCTGCAATGTGCCTTCCATTGATAATAATTTTTGCTTTGCTTGGCGGTGCACTTTATCTTAGTGGACAAAATCCGTTTGGTGTTTTTAATCTTGGCAGTCCAAGAATGGGGAAACATATTAGGTATCAGGCCAAAGGTCGTGGGTTTTCTCTTAATCTGATGTCTTTGGTTCAAGCAGGTATGTCCATTGCAGGTACTGTCAATCAAGTAAAAAAAGCAAAAGCAGAGGCAGCAAAGGCCGTTAAAGATGGTAAAAAAGGTGCAACGGAACTAACCACTGCACAAGCATATCGGCAGGTTGGAAATACAACAGCAAAAAACAGCGTTTTTCTTGTTTCTGGTATTGGCAGAACTAAACAAGGATTAAAGTCTAATAGGGAGGCCAAAGCCGCAGCGGCAGCAAAAGGAGGAACTAAATCAGGCCAACAATTACGTGCAGGGGCAACTCCAAAAGAAGGTTCACGTGGTAGTGTTGAAGTTGGCGCTGGCGGTCAAATTCGATCAGGTATGTCTGATAATCGTAATACTGGTGCAGGTCTTATGCAAAAATGGGGTGGTGGAGAATCTGGTTTTAAAGCATTTGGTTTGAATTTAGCAGCTGGTCTTACTACTATAGGGCTAGGTCTTGTAATGAATATCCCTATCCTTCAACTTGCTTCTTCAATTACAACTGCATGTGGGGGGCAATTCGATCCAATTGTATCTCTAGAGCGAGCAGGGGTTAAAGGGGTAGCTGACGCGCAAGCAAATGTAAAATCACAAACAGATGCTAATGGAAATCTTAAAGTGGAAACTCCAGACGGAAAACCACTTGCAATTGAAAAATTCGAACCTTCTGTGGTGGAAGTGCCAAAACTTGATGAAACCGGTAAACCTGTTATAGGCGAAGATGGCAAACCAGAAATGGTTCCTGTTGCAGGTCCAACAACAACTGTAACTTTTGTTGCACCTGCAAAGGAAGAAAAACCACCTGAAGTGCCAGTAGCAGCAGATGGTACAAAAGCAGCAGAACCAGCAAAAGTAGCAGAACCTGCGGTAACAACCGGTCAACCAGCAGCAGGTACAACAACAGGAGAAGCACCAAAAGCAGGAGAACAAAAAACAGAAACACCAGTACCTCCTGCTCAAGCAAAAGTAGATGTAACAATGGATAATAAAACTGGCCAAGTTACTAGTATGGGTTATGAGACTAAAGACGGATCAAAAGTAATTGCAGAACCTGCTACTGATGGGTCTACTAAACTTAGTGTTACCCCCCCTGCTGATCCTAAGGCCCCTGCTGGTACTCCTCCACCAGAGCCACAAAAGTATATGGTAGCAGCTGATGGAACCGTAACTGGTGCGGATGGTAAACCCGTTGATGCAAAACAAGCAGAAACCATAAGGGCCATGGCTGCTCCTGCAACAAACGGAGAAAATGTCAGTGGTCTTAAATTAGGGGACACCCCAACAATGCCACAGGATTCAACTAGCAAAGTACCTATCCTTTCTGGTCTTGGTAATCTTATTTCTGAGGGTAGCATAACATCTAAACCAGATACTTTCCTTGCTATATGCCAAGAATCTGCAATTCAATATCAAGAAGCTTCAGAACATCTTACTGCTGCATTAATTACTAAGGGAGCTGAATTACATGAAAAATTTGGTGAAAATGTTATAAACACTCCTGAAGGTAAGGAACTTTTGAAAGCCGCTACTACTGTTGAAGCTACTCGTGCAATTGAGGTGGCTCTTGGAAAACCTGTGGGAAAACCTGAAGAAGCAGCTGCTACTACACTTAAATTAGGTGAAACCCTGGACAATCAAGCTACTTTTGGTACTCAACATGGTAATCTATTTAGAGCTGATTTTGGGGCTAGAGCAGCAGAAGGTTTTCTAGATACTTTTGATCCTATTCAGGATAAAACTGAAGAAAAAGCATTGCGTGTTACTGGAACTGTTATTGATGATCTTGTCCGTACAACATCACTGCCAAATCTTGAAAGAATGAGAACACATGAGCTTGAGGCTGCGGTTATCGATCATCTTATGAAAACTCCAGATCCAGATTATGGGGGGAAACCACCAACCGAAAAAGAGGCCAGAGCTTTTCTTGATCGAGCAGATATAAGTTTAAGTCATGCAGTAAACACCATAAATTCTGCTGCAAAAGATCTTAGGGCAGGTATGGTTGACCACATGGGTGTTGATGCTGCAAGACAAATGGAGAATATACCCCCAAGACAATTTGCTCAATTATGTGAATCTGCTACATTGGTTTATCGTGCTCAAGAAAGTCCAACACAAGCTACTGAATTGGTTTTAAGATCTGGTCAAGCTGATATATCAAAACTTCCAGATGGTGTGCGGGCACAAGTTGCAGAATATGCAGCAGTTAAAGTAGCATTAAATACAAACGAAGGGGTTGGGCATGGTGGCTACTCTCCAGATACCCATGTAGGAGCAATGATTCATTTCAATAACACCGATCGTATGGCATCAGAGAGAGCACAGGAAGCATCCATTCATGCAGTTGAAATCGCAGTTCATCAAGACTTGTGGTCCCAAGCTAAGTCGTTAGATGATGAACATAGGAAATTATTACCAAAAGGGTTTGAACCTATGATGGAAGCACATGCTGCTGCTTTTGACAAGATTGCACAAGCAAATTTAACTCAAATTAGATATCATGACGCTGGTCTTTTGGATCCAGTTGGTAGTCAATCTTCTGAAGGTACTTTGATTGATATGCAGCGTCACGAACAGGAGACACAACAACGGGTGCGAGAAGGTCTAGGCCATACTGAACGTGAACAATTTCTATCTGGTATTTCCTATGACACCGGTCCAATCATTGTTGGCAAACAAAAAACATTTGAAGACACTGATTATGTTAAAACCGCAACAACATTAGCTGAACAATCAGAAAAATATAGACTAGCTGGAGATGATACGTCTGCGGAAATGTACCGAGAATCGTTATTTAGTTTAACGAGGGCACGTGAAGCAGAGCAACAACGTGATATAGCTGAACGGTCTGGCGATACTAAATCCGAGAGAAAATTTGAGCGTGCTAGAGACCAACATTTTGATCAAGTAGAAAAACGTTTGGCACCACCAGATCAAGTTGAATTATGGACAAGCCTTGATGTTAAACTTGCTTCTTATAGTCGTGCCAAAGGTGAAGCAGAACTTGAACTTGCCAATGCCAGAGAAAGAGCTGAAAAAATGGTTGATGCAGTACATGGAGCTGTAAGTAGACAGATAATGGATCATGATGGTGCAGATAAACCATTCCACTGAAGGCTAGTACGATGACTTCCACAACTCCAATCAAACGCCTCAAGCGTCTGCTAACTATTGGCAATCTTTGGTTGTACCTTCTTTCTTTAGTCAAAACTAGGAAGATATATGCCTATGAAATGGATTCCTTGGTTGAAAAAGAATTCTCATTTAAACCAAATAAAATCATGATCTACATAGTGCTTTACCGATTGGAGAATGAAGGTCTCATATCTTCTAAATTTGAAGAACGACGCAAGTATTATACTATAACAAAGGACGGTAAAGAAACTCTCAATTCAGCAAGAGAATACTTCAAAGTTTTAGCAAATAAATTGTAAGCGTTAAATTTAAATTAACAATTGTTAACTATTATTTAACATGTTGGAGAAATTACTTAGATCAAAAGCCGGTGTTAAGCTTCTCGGTGTCGCTCTTTTTAATAATGGTTTTCATCTAAGGGAACTGGCCAGAAAAGCAAATATCTCACCATTCGAAGCAAAACGTGAACTCGACATTCTAGTCGATATCGGTCTTTTGATCCGTAAGAAATCAGGCAATCAAGTTTTGTTTTATACAAATAGGGATTGTTCTTTCCTCCAAGATATTAAAAATCTCTATCAAAAAACCGAAGGTTTTTTTTCACTTCTGAAAGAGGCGTTCTCACAACTTAATGTTGATTATGCGTTTGTTTTCGGTAGCATGGCTAAAGGGACGGAAAAACCAAATAGTGATATTGACGTGATGATTATAGGAGATGAATCTGATACCAACATTTCCGATGCTATTTTCAACATTCAAAAAAAATCCAAGCGAGAAATAAACTTCATACTATGGTCTAAGAAAGACTTTCAGGAAAAACTAAGATCTAAAAATATCTTCCTGTCTAATATTTTAAACCAAAAAATAGTTTGGGTTATGGGGGATGAAAATGAGTTTGGCAGAATTGTTAAAGATGGATTTAGTAAGAAAATCAGAACCAAATAAACAGCTTGCTCTGGAGCTTTTGGCATCTACCGAAAGAGATCTAAAAGCAGCGAATGATAATATAAAAAGCATAAACTATGATTGGGCGCTTGCAATTGCCTACAACTCAATGCTTTCAAGTGGACGTGCGCTTATGGCAAATAAGGGATATCTGCCAGTATCAGAAGCCTATCATCTTGCAGTTGTGAAGTTCTGCGATGCGATCCTGGAATCAAAAACAAATACTGTAAAACTATTCAATAGATACCGAGTCCGTCGCCATGATGTTGTTTATGGGGCATCTGGGAGTGTGGGCAAGGAGGAAGCAGAAACAGCTATTAAAAATGCAGGAGCATTCTATAAATGTATCAAAGAGGCTATCAAATGAGAATAATTATTACTGGTTCTCCCGGAACTGGCAAATCGACAATTTCAAAAAAATTAGCTGTTGATCTAAATTTGGAATTAATAGATATCAAAAAAATTGTCAATACACACAAACTTGCAAACAAAAAACACGAAGTTGATATAAGAAAACTTGCCACGTCTCTCAAATTTCTAAAAAACAAAAAAAACTTCATCGTAGAGGGTCACCTTGCATGTGAATTTTTTATTCCGAATGATTTTGTTATCGTACTACGAACGCATCCAAATGTCTTGCGTAAGCGTCTGAAAAAAAGAAGATACAACTTAAAGAAAATCCAAGATAATGTTCTAACTGAAATTTTGGATTATTGCACCCAGCGGGTTATTCAAGTTTACAAAATAAAACCTATTGAACTTGATAGTACAAAACGCACTATTAAATCCTCTATCAATGAAATAAAAAAAGCAATAAAGCAAAAGAAGAAAAAGATTGACGTTGTTGATTATTCTCGTTTGTTGATTGAGGGATATTGATGGAGAAGGAAGAAAAAAAACTCATCGAAGCTGCGCTTTTCATAAGTTCAAGGTCAATGTCACTTGAGGAATTTCGTACACTTACTGGTATTGGAGCATTAGGGTATCTCCAAAGTGTAATGGACGAATTAGTAAAAGATTACGAAGGCCGAGCAATAGAAATAACCCACATAGATGGGAAGTACACAATGCGTGTGAAAAACGATTACCTTCAGCGTGTTAAACAATTTGCTCAAGATGTTGAAATCAGCAAATCTGCCCTAAGAACATTAGCATATTTATCCAAAAATGACGGTATGCTCAAGTCAAATTTAGTGAAGAAAATCGGACCTAAAATTTACGAAGATGTTCGTGAATTAGTCGAAGCAGGATTTGTAAAAGCTCAAAAAGCAGGCAGAACTAAGAAACTTACTCTAACCGAGAAGTTTAAGAAATATTTTGTTCAATCTGAAGTACAGGATGAAAACCAGACGAGTTTACTTTCTGAAACTCTAAACGAATCACAACAATGAGTTTTTTATTCGTTGCTGAGGTCTAATTGTTTTTTTGAACAATGGCCCTCATCAACTTCGTTCGTTGCTGAGGTCTAGCTGATTTTTGATCACCCGACTAAAGCCAATTGAAACCTCATGTTGGGTGGAAGGACCACATATGAGGTGCATAATAGGTCCTTCATGCTGAGGTCGCATAACCTGGTAGTGCGCCGGTCTTGAACGCACCTTTTTCATAAAAAGGTGCGACCAAAAACTGATTGTTGTTTTTGGTTTCTTTGGAAGTTAAGATCATAAGACTTACAAAAAGTTTTTTGGTCCTTTTTTTCCAAAAAAGGACAACCGGTCCCTTCGGGATCGCAGGTTCAAATCCTGCCCTCAGCGTTTTTTATTATTTGTGGAACATATGTCCCACACCTCCTTGAAAAATACTGGCAATGGCTACTCAACAGTGTTTTTTCCACTTGTCTCACAAGGTTCAGAATAAAAGTCCAATTCCCAAAATAACAATCAAAATTCCTAAACCAAAAATTATTTTGTAAAAGTCTTTTCGTTTTGCAATTTTCAATAAAAAGTCAATAGTAACAAGTCCAACGCCAGCAGCAACAAGACTGCCAACTATCAGTTCACCTGATACAGTAAAATTATTCTTTATCAGTGGCAAAGCAAGTTCAACGCCAAAAACAGCTGGAATGCTCATCAAAAAACTAATTTTTAACGATTCTTCAAGTGAGAAATTCTCTCCAAGAAGAGCTGCTAATGTAATTCCAGACCTACTTACTCCAGGGATAGCAGCAAGACCTTGTGCAATTCCAGCTATTATTGCTTTTTTCGGGGTTAATCTTGCTCCTGATTTTTCCTTTCTATTTTTGTGTAAGAATGCAATTCCAATTAACACAACACCGATAAAAATTGTGAAAACGGCTTCTGGGAATTCAAAATTCAAAGCAATAAACATTAACGGAAGTCCCATAATTCCGGTTACCACTGTTGTTACTATAAGAAAAATAAGCAAATCTTTTTTGTTTTTACTAAAAACACTTTGAATTATTTCAATTACTTCCTTTCTGAAATAAATAATTGCTGCTAAAAGAGTGCCACTGTGCAAAAATATTGCAGTGCTTAATGCAGTTTGATAATCCATACCAAAAAGAAATTTTCCAGCCAACGCAACCATAGCTTTAGAACTAACTGGTAGCCATTCGGTTATGCCTTGAATTATACCAAGAATTATCGCCTGTATAAAATCCATATAATCGAACTCGAGGTTGAGATGGTGTTTTTGTACATTTCATTCGTTGGGGTTTGGAAGGTTTTTGGTTTGATTAGGGGGCAACGCCCCCTCAAACCCCCGCGGAGCGAATCAAACAAAAGCCCCTTCGAAGAACCAATTCCACAGAATTCGAAAGCTATATTCATTCTTCTTGGGGGATGAATGAGCGAGCTTGGCGAAATCTGTTTTGGAGACATATATCATCTATATACGAATTTAAAATCATTAGGGCAAGGTTAAAAATGAACACGTTTTAATACCTAATCGTTCCAAATTATGGTTGTGAGGCATATGGAAGAAAACCGAATTGTAGTCGAATTATTCTTGGAGAAGCCAAATTTTAGCGAAGCATCACGTGCTTCAAAGGCAATGGAAGCAGAAGGTATTAGACCACTTTTGATGCCACCTGAAGATCGTCAAATAAATACTCACTTGGTTGTTGAAAAAGGCGATCTAGAGACAGCTCGAAAAGTGCTATCTAACCTTGGTATGCATGTTGTTGAAAAGGAAGTCATCATAATTACTCTTGAGAATAAGCCTGGCACAATGGCCGATGCAGCTAGTAAGATTTCATCTAAAGGGATAAATCTGGTATATGCTTTCTCTGTCTCTATGACTCCAACATTGTCTTACGTTCTACTTGGAACTGCAGATAATGAGGCTGCCCTCAAAGCTTTAAACGAATAATTTTTTTCATTTTGTAGTGTTAATATGCGTTTGGCCGATGAAGCGGTCAAATATAATTTGGTGAAATTTTTATGCCATTGAACGGCGATGTCATGAACGACGATTCGTTCATGAACATGCTATTGTTGCCAAGCAACAATGGCAGTCAGAAAAGCCTTGCTTTTCTGCCATGCTCGTGATCGTTGCGACGATCGTGACATTCGTTCAATAATAAAAAACAAAGAGGTTTTTTATGCCAGTTTCAGTTCTAGTTGGGATGCAGTGGGGAGACGAAGGAAAAGGAAAAGTTGTTGATCTACTAGCTAACCATTATGACACCATTGTTCGATTTAATGGTGGTGATAATGCTGGTCATACAATAAAAGTTGGAGATAAAAAATTCGGTTTGCATCTAATTCCTTCAGGTGTATTCTATCCAAATAAAATAAAAATAATTGGAAATGGAGTTGTAATAAATCCTGAAACTCTTCTGAAAGAAATCAATGATGTAGAATCAGCTGGATTTTCTTTGAATAACCTGTTTATCAGTGATCGTGCACATGTAATACTTCCATGGCACAAACTGCTTGATGGAATTGAAGACAGTAAAATTGGAACAACAAAAAGAGGGATTGGTCCAACCTATTGTGATAAGGCGGCAAGAAATTCTGCTGTTCGTATTGTTGATTTATTGAACAAAAGTAAACTCGAGGCAAAAATCAACAAATTAGTTTTGTTAAAAGGTGCGTTAATCAAACTATCCTCTCATTCTGATCCGAACTTAGACCCAACAAAAATCTCATCTGATCTTTTTGAATTTGGGCAAAAAATCAAATCACGTATTATTAATTCTGCATATATCCTAAACAAAGCTGTTGACGAAAAAAAGGAAATTTTGCTTGAAGGTGCACAAGGAACTTTGCTTGACATGGATCATGGTACATATCCGTATGTGACATCATCAAATATTGTCTCAGGTAGTGCATCAAGTGGTAGTGGCATTCCGCCAACAAAAATCAAGAAAGTAATTGGTATAGTGAAAGCATATACTACAAGGGTTGGTGGCGGACCATTTCCAACTGAACTAAACGACGAAACTGGTGAAAAACTAAGGCAAAATGGCTGTGAATTCGGAACAACAACTGGCAGACCAAGAAGATGTGGTTGGCTTGATATGGTTGCTTTGAAATATGCTGCAATGTTAAACGGAACTACTGATTTGGTAATTACAAAAATCGATGTTCTTAATGGATTTGATAAACTCCAGGTTTGTGTTGCCTACGAGATAAATGGACAAAAAACAACTGAATTTCCAAGTGATGCCGACTCACTGGATCAAGTTAAACCAATATACAAAACTTTCAAGGGCTGGACAATTAGTAAAGAAGAATGGGAACACGCAAGACAAACTAAAACAATTCCAAAACAATGCGAAAGTTATGTTAAATTTATCAAAAAACAATTAAAAGCAAAAGTCTGCATGCTTTCTTATGGACCAAAAAGAGACGAAACTATTATTTTTTGATTAACTACTTGCTTTTCTAATAAAAACTTCTACACAAGTCTTCAACGCTTCATCAGTATGGCATTTAAGTGCAGCTCCAGCTGCTTTTTTGTGTCCGCCGCCAGCACCGCCTACCTCTTCAGCAACTTCAGATAAAACCTCATTCAGAGGAACTTTCACACTTTTACGTGCCCTTGCAGATATTCGTGTTTCTTTTTCTTGAGCTTTCCATTTAGCAATAAATGCGACATCTGCTGCTTCTGCAATTAATGATGCAGCATCACTTTCATTACTACTTACTTCACTTGTAGCAATTACATAACCAGCAGCATAAACAAAGTTCACTCTTTTCATAGCAGTTAGGATTGCGATTTTTGCCTCATTTTTTTGATCTGGTTCAGCGATCGATAGAAGATCAGCATAATCCGCATTTGCTATCTTCATCAATTTAGCCAAAATTTCAAATGTTCCGGCTCTAGCAGATTTAAATCTCGCAGCATCTGCAATAATTCCAACTGAAAGTGCAAATGCAACTTTCTCATCTATTTCGGGCAAAATATTTGCAATGATTTCTGCAGTTGATGGTGATTCAATATCAATTATCTGAAATTCTCCTTTCATATCTCTGCCTTCTGATTGATGATGATCAATTATAAGTAAAATTTTCCAACCTTTTGCACCAGGCAAAAGTGTGTATGCACTAGTATCAACAACAACCAAACCATCAAAATCAGTTTTTTTAAGATTAGCAATGTCTTCTACTTGTATTCCAAGACGTTCAACCAATAGCCGTGCCCCTTCAGTTAATTCTTCAGAACTACAAATAACACTTTTCGGATAAATTTTACTTAGGGCATAAGCAGAAGAAATAGCATCAACATCAGCGCGACTATGTGTTGCTATTGCTATTTTGTATTTGGCTAAAGATTCAACTTTACTAGCTGCTGCCTTTTCCATATCCTTTCATTTTCTCCTGGAGTTTTCTTTGTGTGTCCATAACAACACTTCTCAGTTTTTCTTCCTGTTTTGTTATGGCATTTAATTTTACTTCAACCAGTTCATCACGTTCCTTGAGATCTGCATCAGCCTGTTCTTTTGTAGTATGGACAAGTATTGATCCAACAGAACGATATACTTCTCCTTTTGCTTTTTTCAATTCATCCAATGCATGTTTTATCTCGTTCATTTGCATTTGGAGTTGATGTTTTTGGATTAGCAGGACTTCCAATTGTTTTTCCATGTTTTCATATTCAACTAATTCTCTATTCAAATCGTCAGCTTCATTTTTCATTTTTACACCTTTATGGACTCAAAAACTTGCAATGCCCTCAGGCAAGCATTGGCAGTAGCTCTTAAGGCAACTACATCTTGAGCATTTATATTAACTGTTAATACCTTACCTTTTATAGTTATTTTCGTTATTGATCTGTTTCCGACGTCTCCCTCGTGTGATATAGCCGTTGCTGCTGCTTTTGCAGCCTTTTCATCAGGAAATTCGATTTCAAATGAGCCATTAGCATTTATAGTCACACACCTCAGTTACCCATTTCCAGTTTCCTAATTCGTCAACTTCTATTATTGCGAAAGTTGTTGGGTTATTTTCATCGAGCACAGTTATTCTTTCTTCGCCTTTTTTACGTGCCAATTGAACAAGTTGGTCTATTGTCTTTTTGCCTCTTGCAACATAGATTTCGTTGTTTTCATTTGCTAATTTTTTTGCAAGTTCTCTTGTTTTTATTGACGAGTATCTACTTGTGGTATACATTTTTTCCCTTGCCAATTCGCGTGCAACGCGAATTCAACAACCAAAATTTAATCAGTCTTTACTTCCTTTGCTATTGGCGGACGAGCTTTCAGTAAAATTTTTGCACCTGTTGTTGGAAATGCAAATCTTTCACCAGTAGATACTTTAGCACCGCTTTTTTGATCTTTATATTCTCCCATAATCCCCACCTCTATGCCGATTTAGCATATTCATTAATACTACGTGCAGCGATTTCACCCGCTTCACTTGTGAAAGAATAAGCAGCACCGGCAAAAGTAGTATCACATGATTTGCATGTCCATACTGCAGTTCCCTTTCTGCATAATTTCAGTTTATGGCATTTTGGGCATTCGTATCTTGTACGTTTTGCTTTTATTGCCTTATTGAATAATTTTCTAATTGAAGCACCATATCTTGCAGTATGCATATTTTCACCTATCTAAGAATTTGTCTTATGTCCTTTCCTCTTTTAAAAGCTATCTCCATAGCTTCGACGAGTTCATCTTTGCTTAGCGATCCCCTACCTTTTTGCATCGCACAAACATGTTCTTCGGTTGTTCCAATTGTAAGAACTGTTTCAAGCACTCTTTCTTCGTCTCTTGTTGGATCAACTAACCAATTATTACCAACCTTAATCATCGTTGTGGTTATTGGTAATTTTGTTGGATTAAGAGGTTTAGCATATTCCCCGCGTATAATTTTACCATTCTCGACTTTTGGTACTTGTGTGTCGAGTAGGGCAGCCGTTGCTGCTAAAGTTGCAGCATCAGTATAATTGCCTGCGTGGTTGAGCACATATATATCTAGATAAAGACCAAGAACCTTATCGGTTTCTACGAAAAATGATTCGAGATCAACACATTCTGCACTTCGTAGTGCTCTGTCAACTACTCTAGCAACCTCAATAGAATATTTGTCTGGTGGTCCAGATTCAAAACTTGGAGATGCTGCTGGAAGAAGTTCTGCATTTGTAACCATTACTCCTTGTGTTGGTCTGTCAGAAAACGGTTTGACAATATCAAATTTATTTGCAACAAGTACTACTGTCTGGCCAATCTTAGCAATTGCCGAACCCTCTGCAGTCTTTATTACTCCTTTTTGTACTTCTATTGGTCTGTATTCATCAAACTTTCTACCGTCAAATCTAATGCCTTTGCTCAAAGTATTGTTTAGTACGTCCCTTCTTACCTGGGCCATTATAACATCTTTTACTTCGTCACCCATGAATATCACCATTTAATTGTTTCATCATCGCCCTTCTCATAGAATCGTCTGAGGGCGTCAGCCTGTATTTTGTTTACTTTTTCACATCCTCTCTCTGCCATTTCTATCATTTGTATGACTTCTTCTTTTGTAAGAAGACCATCCATCTGAAGCAAAAGTACTTTTTTGTCTTTGTTTGAAATAGCAATCGGCATATCTGACTGGCCAAAGTTGTCTTCAGTTTTATTTAAGTCAAGAACAAGTATATCCCCTGCTTTTCCTACTGCAACTGAACCAACCATATCCTTCATAGGTATGCCAGCATTTGTAAGTGCAACAGTTGCTGCGGTTATAGATGCAGTTCTTGTTCCTCCATCTGCTTGCAACACGTCAATGTAAATATCTATCTGTGTGTTTGGAAATTTTTCTGCAATTATGACATTTTCAAAAGCTTCTCTGATTACTTTCGATAGTTCTGTACTTCTTCTAGACGGTCCACTTCTGCTGTGCTCTTCGAGTGAGGCAAAAGGTGACATCATATACTTGCATTTTACTATCGAATGATATGGACTTGAATCATGTCTTGGAATACATTCTCGCGGTCCGTAAACACCACACAATATTTTATTTCCACCCCATTCAATATATGCTGATCCATCTGCTTCTGGTATTATACCCACTTCTATGCGTATATCTCGTAAATCTTCAATGTCTCTTCCATCTGTTCTTTTACCATTTACAATTAGCTGTACTGTTCCTTTACTATCCGACATATTCTTCACCTTCTGTAGTTTGAGGTCTTTCGCCTTTTTCTTGTTTTAATATATTTGCGACTTCATCAGTAAGTCCGGATTTATGTGCTTTCCTTTCAATTAGTTTAATTGTTTTCAGCAAAAGTGGCATATCGCACCTTTCACCCATCCAAACATATCCGTTGTTACCAACCATTATGTCTCCACCTGAATAATCCTTCAGGAGATTAAGCATACTACTTTTTCTACCAATTAATCTTGGAACTTTTGCGGAAGGGAATTCTATTATCTTACCTTTTGGCAATCTTCTTACTTCTCCAAGATCAATATCTCCAACTTCATTAACTGATTTTATTTTACTTATTACAAAGTCACCAAGTTGTAATGACAACTTAACATCTCTTGTGGGGATAAATCCACCATTTGGAAGATTTAAATCAACCTCATATCCAGCATGCCTGACATCAGTTACAGTTCCAACGACAACATCTCCTACTACTGGTTTGTATCTATTTTCAAGCGGGACATATCTGCCTTCGTCGTCCATCATCCCAATGACTGCTGCATAAGTTGCATTGCCATCTGAGAATGTATTTGAAGCAGTTATCCTGCCTTCAGCTATCCTATCTCCTGGTAAAACAATTTTTTTATCCATTTTTTCCCTCTTCTGAAAGGAAACTAAGGTCTCCGTTCCAATCTTCCTTAAATACATCTCGTAGGTAAGGTTATGATCGTCCTTCTCTGGGCCACATCGTGCACGAGAGCTGGGACACTTTTATTAGAATTTAGCATCTGCTATTTTCTCTATCAGCTCTAAATATGAAAGAAAAGATTTTTAACCTCCACCATAACTCTCATAGTGTATGGTTACTATTTATAAAACATACTTAAACATAAACTATCATGAATAATGGTCTTCATAACCGTGTTATGCCAGAAGCTCCAAAAAACGGTATCATCGGTCGTGTCAAGATAAAGCGTTTTCTAAGATCCACTGTCGAAGCCACTGCATTTAGGCTTGGTCCAAGAATCTTTGCAATGCATGAAGGTAAACTTTTAGGTATAATCGCAGATCCAACTCCTGTTGCTGGGGGTACTTATAGTTTGAGTTGGACAAAACCATCTGGTCCACTTAAGGATTCTGCAATCGAGGCATTTCGTAGATTTAAACAAATGACAGCTGGTCAAGAACAGGTCGAAGGACCATACCATTAGTTTGTTCAAAGTAACTTTGTTTCTATTTGTCCTGATGTAAGTTTGTTTAATTTATCTAAAAATTCTCCTTGCATGCCACCAAATATTTCTACAACAACAATAAGATCTCCGTTTTTTGTCCACTCTTCTTTTTCAATTCCATAATTCTTCAAAGTCCCATATGTTCTATGTGCAAAAGCTGCAGGTACTTTGACTGCAAATTTTACTTTTTCAAATTTCATTGGCAAGACAGGTCTTAATGCTTTAACAACCTCTTCAAGTTGTTCTCTTGGGTCCTTGAATGGATCAACATGAATTCTAACTTGGTCAAGCGCATTCTCTACTCTTAATTGAGTATGGGGTGTTTTTGTTCTTGGATCAATTGCTTCTCTCAATAGTATTGCGATTATTTGTTTTCTCTTTTCCTCGACTTTTTTCTTTCTTTGTTCTGTTGTGAGTTGTACCTCACCATTTTTCATAATGAACTCAAGGATAAGCATTATATCGGTTGTACCAAAAACCTTTGTTATGTCAGATGGTTTTGCTTTTTCTGCTTTCTTAGCATCACTATAAACTTCTTCTGCCACAATCATATTTTTTACATCTGTTTTTCTTTTATCTAAGTATGCATATGCTGCATCAGGATCAACATACAATTCAAATCTTTTTCCTTCTTTTTCATAACTTGCGATTATCGCACGATCAAGAGTTGTCATAATATCACCAGTTTCTCTACAGAAAATACTGTTAGATGTGTTTTCATCTATTTTCCATTGTTAATATTCTTATAACCCTTATAATAATTTTGATTGTACTAATTATGGTTTTAATAGCAACAATTCCAAAGCTTTAAATATTTGAGAGTTGGATTATGAAAGTCTAAATCTATAATTTATAATATATCTAGAGGTGATTAATTGGGAGAGAAAGGAGATGATATGATAACTCTTAGTAAAGACACATTCTATGGAATTGTTATAGTAGTGCTTGCAGGTTTGCTTTTACTATCTATATTTACGTCTGGTTTTGGGCTTGTTAAGGCAAATACGGTTGATCAAGTTCAAAATGGAGCAACAAACAACTCGCCAACTAACAATCCAAGTGGGAATGTTCAAGGAGGAAATACTAATCCACCTGCAAATCCAAATGCAGTATTGACCCTCGAAGTTCCATCACTTACTTCAAGTGCTCCAACTATGGGGAGTGCAACATCAGGCATAACAGTGCTTGAATTTTCGGATTATCAGTGCCCATTCTGTGGTTTGGCATATGGTTCTCCATGGGCTAGTGGTTATGCAGCTCAATATGGACCAATAATTGGTACAGTCAAAAAACTTGAAACTGACTACGTTGGTACTGGTAAAGTAAACTTCAAACACTTCCCGGTTGCATTCTTAGGCCAAGAATCAGTTGACTCATCAAATGCGGCTTTATGTGCAGGTACACAAAATTTGTATTTCAAAATGCACGATGCAATATTTGAACACCAGACAAACGAAGAAAACAATGGCAAATATTCAAAAGCAAATTTGAAAGCAATGGCACAGAATATCTCTGGGTTAGATACTACTGCTTTTGACAGTTGTTTGGATGCTGATACTTATGTTCAGCAAATAAGTGCAATGACTGCTGATTGTAGCCAGGTTTCAAAGGCCAATCAAATTGCTAGTGGTGTTCCAGCAGCTCAGGCAGGGCTTGGTACTCCAACATTCTATGTTGCAATTGACTCTTCAAAATTCTCAGAAGCCAAGGTCAAGGCAGCAGCAGAATCAATTGGCTATGAATGGGGTAAAAGTGCAGATGGTAAGACATATGTTATACTTGGTAATCCAGAATATACCAAGCTTAAATCTGTGATCGATGCCCTTCTTAACTAATTTTTATTTTTTAATTTTTTCAATCCAAATTAAAACTAGCCAATGTTATATACCTTGGTCCACCCACTTCGCCTAAAACACTCTGTATTAATTCAAATTTTTTAACTGCTATTTTTCCAAAGTTCTCATCATCATGTTTTGCGAGAAATTCTTTTATCTCAAGTTTCTTTTTTACTCTAGCAATTGTCAAGTGAGCAGAAAATTTTTCTTCATTGCTATACTCTGCTAGTGCATCATGAATTTTTATTGCCAATTTTTCCATTTCACCATTACTTTCAGCACCAATCCAAACAACTTTCACATATTTTTCATTCGGGAAAACTCCAGCTCCGTTCAAATTACACTCAATTTTTCTGTGTTCTACACTCTGCAATCTTTTTTTGATAATTTCAACTTGTTCAGGTTCAACATCTCCAATGAACTTAAGTGTGATGTGCATGTTCTCCTGTTTGACAGGTACAACTCCCTCTTGTTCTATTTCACGTCCAACTAACTCTGCTTTCTTTTTTATATTATCTGGCACTTGAATTGCAACAAAAACTCTCATAATTTAAATTACACGTGATAATTAACAAATTTATGCACGAACATGAAATTTATTCATTTACATCCAACTCATCAAGTCTAGCATTTAGTGGTGGTGAACTAAAAACGAAAGAAACTGATTCTGACAATGGATATGGGGTCCGCGTTCTTAACAAAGATCGTCTTGGCTTTTGTCACTGTCAAAAAGAATCAGATATTAAAAAGGCAATTGAAGAAGCCAAGACAGCATCAAAATTCTCAGTTAAAAGTAAGTTTTCATTTGCTCCAAAATCCTCTTTTACTGCACCTAATATTTTTGATAAATCTGTAGATCCAGTTGATTTTTCTTCTCTGAAATCTGTTGTTGATGAAACCAAAGACGCAGCCGAATCAAATGGTGGTAGGTCTAGGGTTATTCATTCATTAGGAGTATCATCGGTAAGTATAGAAAATACATCTGGTTTTTTTGGTGAATATTCAAAGTCTATGTTATCACTATACGCAGAGTGCATGCATGGAGATGGTTTTGGTTTTGCCTATTATTCTTCAACTGGCGGTAAACTTTTAGCATCAGAAATTGGTTTAAAAGCAGCCAACATGGCAAAGGACATGCGCGGTGCGAAGAAACCAGAAAGTGGAAATTACCTTCTTGTTGTTGAAATCGAAGCATTGGAAAGTATACTTGGTCCACTTTTATCTTCTTTTTCAGGAGATTGGAAAAGAAGAGGTATTACTAAAGTAACGAAAACAAAAATGTTTTCTGATACACTTTCAATCCACGAAGATGGTCTTGCTTCTGCTGCAGATGCAAGACCGTTTGATGACGAGGGCACCCCCTCTAAACGAAAAAAAATTGTTGAAAAAGGAAAAGTAAACTCATTTTTCTATGATCGCGAGACTGCAGCACTTGAAAATGTGTCTGAATCTGGGCAGTGTTCTAGAGACGCATATTCTTCTTTGCCTGGGATTGGATCATCAAATATTATAATCGAGAAAGGAAATTGTAAAGATCTTGCGGAATTCGGTAAACATATCGAACTTATCTCTGCACATGGTTCACACACTGCCAATTTAACGAGCGGAGATATTGGTCTTGAAGTTAGTACTGCATTTTTAGTTGAAAATGGTAAAAAAAATCCACTTAAAGGTTTTATGCTGAGTGCAAACATCTTTGATCTCTTTGCAAATATCGAAGCTATTGAATTAAAGCAAAAAATTCACGGGTCATTAATTGCACCACGAATAGCCTTCAAAAATGTCAAAGTGATTTCTTAATTTTCGTAATCAAGATTAAACCGAGTCAAGAAGAAAACTTGGCTCATATATCCCCAACCAATCGAGATAAAAACTCCAATTAAAAATCGAAAAGATTTGTGTGGTTGAGTATAAGCTTAAATACCTCCTCCTATTTGAATTAAACGATGAAATTCAAAAGTACGGCTGATATTTCTGTTCCAGAGAAACTCATAGATCAGATTATAGGGCAAGATAAATCTGTTAATATAATTAAGAAGGCAGCGAGACAAAAACGCAATGTTCTTCTGATAGGGCCACCTGGAACTGGTAAGAGTATGATGGCACAGGCAATGGCAGAACTCATGGAAAAAGAAGAACTCGAAGATGTCCTCGTATATCCAAATCCAAATAATGAGAACCAACCACGTATTCGTGTTCTAAAAACATATCCTACCTATGAGTATTTATCAAAGAACAAAGACCTATTAAAATATTATACGCCGTTGGAACTAAGCAAGATAAAAAGTATTACTGATAGGGTTCAACTTGCAAAAATACTCAAGAACGGTCTTGGACGCAGACTTATCAAATACCAGAAACCAAAAGAAGAAACAAAAGGTCCGTCTTCTTTTTTTATAATTGGGATATTGGGGCTTATATTGCTCGCAGTGATGTTCAGCAGCGAGGTTCCAGAAAGTGCCAAATTATTAATTACTGTTGCAGTACTAGGATTAGGACTTCTCTTTATAGTTTCAAATGCAACTGCCGGTTTAGGAAAGCGATTTATGGTTATGGAACAAATAGGTCCGAAACTGATAGTTGATAACAGTGACAGATTCATTGCTCCATTTGTTGATGGTACGAGTTCACGTGCAGGATCACTTCTTGGAGACATAAAACACGATCCCTTGCAATGTTTTTTTCCATCAACTACAATATGTACTATGAAAGACGGCGAAATTACAACCACTCAACTAAATTTGCTCGTTGATAATTTATTAGCCAAATATCCAGATTTAATAGAACGTGATGATAAGTACGAGGGTTTAATCGTGCCAAAAAACGAGAATATTTTCGTACTTGGTTATAAGGACGGAGAGGTAACGTCTGTTAGGATAAACTGCGTGAATCGTAGAGTGCATGATGGCAAACTCCATGCAGTGATGTATAAGACAAATCGTTTACTGGTTACACCTGAGCATCGTATCTATGTTGGAGACAGGTATAAAGAAGCAAAACATCTCTCAGATAATGAATCATTCAAAATTCACCGGGCTCCAATTTTAACTCAGAACCATATTATTAATACATTTTCAGAGACAGATCAAAAAGCAGCTAAAAATTATTACAAATTTGTTAAAATCAAAGAAGCGAATCCGTTGTTTGGCTACAAAAGAATAGCTAAGATATTGGGTGCAGCTCCGGGTCAGGTACGGTGGTGGAATAATAAGCGTAATAAACCAAATGCAGTACGCACTATTGAACGTTTGGAAAAACTTGGTCTTCTGCCTTTTTACACTAATCACGCGTTGGCACTAATAGTTGCTCGTGTTCTTGGCACTACATTTGGTGATGGTGGGGTATTTTCAACCCTCAATGCAATATTTTTATCATCATCAGAAGAGGATGCACTTAATCAATATGCTCAGGATCTGATTGCAATATTCGGTGAAGGCATTGGACAGAACTTCGAGAGGCGTATAAGTGGCATAAACAACACCGGTATGTGTGTGTGGAATACTAATCGTGACGTTGTCAGATTCTTTCTGGCGCTTGGAGCACCACTAGGAAGAAAAAATAAACAAGTTACAATTCCCTCGTGGATTCATCTGAATAGCAAAGCAGAATCAGAATTTTTTGGTGCACTATTAGGCAATGAGCTATGCAGTCCGCGTTTCTGTCCACGTAAAAAGAAGATCCAATCATTTGCGGTAGGACTTGCAGGGAATATGACACTAAAGAAAAATCGACTTTATGTACTAAAAGAAATTGCCAATTACTTAAACTCGCATGGTGTGCGTACCTCCGCAAATATTAATGAAAATGAATTTAGGGAGGGTAAATTTGTGTGGAGGTTGATGATTGCAACTGACATCGAAAACCTTTCAAGATTTTATTCCTTAGTACCGATACGTTACTCAAACGCTAAATTAGAAAGAATTCAAGATTCTATCAGGTATGTTTCGGAGCGAAAACAAAATTCCCACACAAAAGTTGTCACAGCAGGCAAAAGTGAAAAATATCTCAATTCAACGCTTCGCGTTTCACAAATTGTTTTGCAAAAAATACTTACTGGTGAACAGATAAATTTCAATGAATCTACTATCGATTATGCGGGGCCAGTATATAATATCACTACAGAGTCCGGTAATCTTTTTGCAAATGGCATTTTATCATCCAATTCAGGCGGTCTTGGAACACCAGCACATTTACGTGTAGAAGCAGGTGCAATACATCATTCGAATAAAGGGGTTCTTTTCATAGATGAAGTTGCGTCAATGAAGATGAACTGGCAACAGGAAATTCTAACTGCTATGCAAGAAAAAAGATATCCTATCACAGGACAAAGTGAAATGAGTTCAGGTGCTCTTGTCAAAACACAACCCGTCCCAACAGATTTTGTTCTTGTTGCATCTGGAAATCTCCCAGATGTTACTCATATCCACCCTGCTTTACGTTCTAGAATTAGAGGGGCAGGATACGAAGTTTATGTTGAAGATACTATGGAAGATACCAAACAAAACGAAGAAAATTTAGTCAGATTCATTGCACAAGAAATAAAACGAGATGGAAAAATTCCTCATTTTGATGAATATGCTATATCTGAAATTATAGAGGAAGCAAGAAGAATGTCAGGCAGAAGAAAAAGATTTACACTCAATCTTAGAGAACTCGGCGGTCTTGTTCGTGCAGCGGGTGATGTCGCAAGAGAAAAAAACAGATCACTAGTATCCAAAGAAGATATCTTCGAAGCAAGAAAGTTATCATCATCTATAGAAAGCCAACTTGGCGCCAAGATAATTGAACATAAAAAAGAATATCAAACTATAATAATCACCGGTGCTGAAGTTGGTCGTGTGAATGGCCTCGCAGTTCTTGGCGATGCAAGGGCAGGCCTTGTTCTTCCTATAGTTGCAGAAGCAACCCCAGCAGCATCAAAAAACGAGGGGCGGGTCATTGCAACAGGCAAGCTCGGAGTTATTGCAAAAGAAGCAGTTGACAATGTTTCTGCAATTTTCAAGAAATATATAGGAACTACAATAGCCAGAAAAGATCTTCACATACAATTCTTACAAACATACGAAGGTGTTGAAGGAGATAGTGCATCAATCTCAACTGCAGTTGCTGTGATTTCAGCATTAGCTAATATCCCTGTTAATCAGGGGGTTGCTATGACGGGATCTTTGGATGTTCGTGGACGAGTTCTCCCTGTTGGTGGCATCACATCCAAAATAGAAGCTGCAATAGAAGCAGGAATAAAAAAAGTGCTTATACCACAGGCCAATGCACAGGATGTTTATATAAGAGTAAAACAAAATAAAAACATCGAGATTATCGAAGTAAATGACTTGTGTCAGGTGCTTGAGCATGCACTTTTTAATTGTGCAGCAAAAAAGATTCTTTTGAAGAAAATAAAAAGTCAATCACATTAATCCATCTCAGAGTTGGTTGTATCTCCATTATCTACAAAAAAATCGAATCTATCTCGGAATTTATCGATTCCATTAGATTACGTGTGAATGTTTTTATCATCGAACAAAAATTCAACCCTGGTTGGGAACCAGATGAAGATGATAAGTACTCCGAACACTTCATTGCGTTGGACAATGAAAAAATTATTGCCACTGTAAGGGTTCGCGAAATATCAAAAAACGAATATAAAATTGAACGAATGGCAGTGATGAAAGAATACAGAACCAAAGGCGTTGGTAACGGTCTGATAAATCATCTACTTAACTACATTTCAAATAAAAATCCAAAAAAAATCTGGCTGCGAAGCCAACTTCGTTCAAAAAATTTCTATTTAAAATGTGGTTTTAAGGAAACATCCGAACCGTTTGATATGTACGGGGTTATGCATATTGACATGGAGCATGTTTAATCCAATCGTCGTGTCATCTGTCATTCTTCAGATTTCAGTACCACATTCGTGTCTACTGAACTTACTGCCGAGATTGAAATCATATATCTTTTTTCAAATACAGTTTGTATGATAAGTTTCCCTTTTTTCGGGTCTATCCCAACAATTTTTCCAATATATGCACCATGCTCTGTTATTGCTTCTTTACCCTCTATTTTCATTTCGAGTAATACTTCTTTTCTATACCAGTTTACGAATGAGGTTATGAAATATCCAACTATGAGTGATAATACGATACTCAACAGAAATGTTCCAAAATCAACATATGGTTCAGTTAAGTTTACTACCCAACTACTAGCTACAAGTATGACAAAAGTCGTAAGCCCTGCAGCACCAAGGTAAAGCATATATTTTGCTATTCTATACTTCTTTTTCTCCATAAGTGCGTCTATTGTCTTTGCAGTTAATATGAGGAGCATACCCATAAACATGATCCAAATCATATTTCCGACAACATATGCTACTATTTTTTCATTCGACAATCCAAGTCCAATTACTTTTTGCAAACTTTGATATCCAACAAATATTGCTATTGTGAAAATTGCTAGTGCACCTATATAACCCACCCAACTTGTACGTTCAAATGAAAAACGAAATTCTCGTATTGCCCCACTAATAAATTCCTCCAGTCCAGATATTCTGAACAAAAGTGCCAATCCAATAAGCATTCCTACTATTTGCCAGCCAAGCCCAAGATAGCTTGATAGTGATAATAGTAATATGAGGACTGCCGGTATGCCTATTGCTATTTTTGCAAAATATGGATCACGTAGTTTTTCAAGTATGACAAAATAAGTTTTCTCTAGTTCTTTTGCTTGTTTTATGAAGACAATTTTAGTCGAGTCAACCTTTATCCGTGATTTTATTATTGGTAATATCTCTTCATCAGAAGCACCATCTGAAATAAGAATACATGAAACTGGATTAAATTCCATTATCAATCGCTCAAGTTGAGTGCTTATTTCTTTATCTGCTCTATATCCAAGGTTCTTATGTCCTGCAAGTGTGGCAACAACAACGTTATGTCCCTCTGCTTTCATTTTATCGTGGGCTTTGACTGCATAGTATATAGCATTTGAATCCGGGTCTTCAGGGTCTGCTAGTGATAGTGCCATTGCACCTTCCAGGTTCTTGTCCCTGCCAATAAGCGGTCCATTAACTTTTGCCTTTTCGTAAAGATCATTGTCTCTGTCAATGCACAACACTAATATCGGTCTTTTCATTTTTATCTACAAATTTTACTCGTCATTTGCATTTAAATATATGTGCAAGTTCTGAAATCTGTGAAATGGCAGCAATTTAAAAAGAACCTACGGTTCTTTTTCAATCTCCCTCCTTTAAATCACTTTTTATATTCTTCTTTCCATTACTTTAGCCTTATTACAAGATTAATTAGAGGTTTTGAATGAACAAAAAACTAGTTCTACCTGGGGATTATCTTTCAAGTGCTGAAGAAGCTGAACCGGGAGAGAATACATATACGGAAAAAGATGAAGTTTATTCTGCGGCAATAGGTGAGGATGAAAGTTCTCCTGGTCATGCGTTAGTCAAGACCAAGGGTCGTTCACTCAAGAAACCTGCAGTTGGGGATATTATTTATTGTCTCATCATAAAAGCAACTCCTAACAAAGCAATTGGGACATGTATGTCTGCTGACGAAGTGAATGGTAACGGTAGGGGACTGTCATTTGATGCTGTGTTACCCGTCACCGCAATAAAACGGGAATATGTAAGAGAAATAAGAGACGAAGTGAGAATTGGAGATATACTAAAGGCAAAGATTCAAAAAATTACAAAATCAGGAATAGATATAAGCGTGATTGATCATGATTGTGGTGTTATTTGCGCTTTCTGTCCGCGTTGCAGACAGAATATGAAACTCAAAGAAAAAGTTTTCATTTGCGGTGGTTGTGGGTGGAAAGATTACAAAAAAATTCCTCTTGCAGAAGGAGAAACACCTCCAACTCGTGAACGCTTTGAAAGATATGAAAGTGGAGATCGTGGCCAAAGCAGTTATGGAAACAATAGAAGAGAGTATGGTCGCAGACCACAACAAAGAAATGATAATAGGGGTTCTTATGGACGTAAAACTTTTGGTTAATGAAAAACACATAATTGAAATGGATTTGGGAGATGCAGATCAATCGTTAGCACAGCTATTGGTCGAGAAATTGAATGAGGACAGTGATGTTGAATTTGCTGCATATAAGGTTGAACATCCTATCACTGCAACCCCGAAAATTTATCTCAGAACCAAAAAAGGCGAGGCAAGTAAATTATTGCTTGAAAAACTCGATGAGATAAAAAACGAGGTAACTGATTTCAAAAAACAGTTTCTTGATGTTGTCAAATAGCTGGTTAGATGTTCGAAAAAATCAAACCATATCTGAAAAAATCAAATTTTCAGATTATCGTACTATTTGCAACTCTTGCACTTTTTCTAATCACAAACCATCTATTTCGTGATTCTACGTTGAGTTTTATTCCCCTTCTTATTGCAATAGTTGTTGTAATAGAAATAGTTGCTTTTGTTGGTCTTGAAGTCAAGGACGGTGCCAAGAAGCATGGGTGGAAACACGAAATCGTAGATACTATAATAGCTCTTGGTGTGGCAGTGGCAATTTGGTTTGGTCTATCGTTTGTACTTAATACAAGTTCACCAATCTCTGGTGTAGTATCTTGTAGTATGCTTCCGAATCTCCAACGCGGTGATTTTGTAGTTGTGCAAGGTGCTCCAATTAAAGCATATGAAATCGAAATGAACCAAGCAGATCTTGATTCATTAACCAACGATGCTGTTATTTTTTATGGCGATAATAATCTCACCATTAAAGGTTCAATTTTTTCCTATTGTGTACAATTTCATAGTAGTGAAGTTTGCGATTTTTTTGTCAAGTCTCCGGAAGATCTTATTGAACAGAAGGGTGCCTTTACATACAAGTACGAACATTGTTCTCTAACCTATTCTAATGGGACTAAAACTACAGAACCATGTCTAAAATCAATAACCTACAAAGGCAATGAATACCTGACGAATTTTTCCGATGATGTTATTGTATACCAACCAACACTCGGGGATCTTTTTTCACTTATAGGGGATATAGTCCACAGGGCAATGTTCAAAATAAATGTTAATGAAAAAACATATTATCTTACCCGCGGTGACAATAACCCAATTCTTGATCTTCAAGTTTATGATTATGGGCGAGGTTTGGGGAATGGTCCTGTGCCACAAGAACAATTAAGAGGCAGGGTTCTATTTCGTATACCCTACCTTGGTTATTTCAAGCTTTTTATCTCTGGATATTTGGAAGAAGATCAACAATGTAAAACTCAGTTGGAGTTTACTCATCTAAGCTAATACATGTCGAAAATTATTCGGTCGTTACCTAACAAAATAAGTCTATATATAATTTTTGAGTGCATCAATTGAATATGCAAAAAATAATATCCGTATTAGTTGTAATCTTGCTCTTTGGGTGCATTAACAATCCATACAAAGAACCGACTTTAGTTAACTTAACTAACATTAACAATTCAAATAATGAATCTAGTCAGTTAACTGACAATGATATTTTGGAGTATGCACAAACATTCAATGAAAACAAAGAATCAATGGTATTTAACGATTTTATTTTAGGTTATCATCAAGGAGTACCAGTTCGTGCATGGTTTCCGTGTTCGGATATTTGTCCAGACTACACAGTCGTGGTTCTACATTATAATGCCAGCATAGAAGAATGCGGATCAATCAATGGATCAGTTACCAGTTTATATATACCAGTAGGTATAGGAGCATCCAAAGAAGATTTTTGTGTTCCAAAAGTGCTAACTGATAATGGATTTTATGTGATAAAATCCACATAACAAAACCGGTTAACCATAATGGTTATCGTTCATATCTCTGCTCATATATTCTTTAAGTTTCGATTTCAATGCATCTTTTTCAGGTTCTGTTAGTTTTGTTTTATCCAATCGTTTGTCCCATTCAGTTAATGCATTCACAATACGTCCGAAAGTTCTATCATTGTCACTATAATCAGCATAATCCATAAGAGCCCTAAGTGCATATTGCGAATCTGATTTTCCCAAAGCTTCTAATATTGCAGCACGAAGCATATGAGTTGCCTCACTTTCATAAGCACAAAGATGAGAAAAATGATATGTAAGTAATTTTGCTGCATCATCCCCACTTAATCTTCCCAACAACCGTATTGTTTCAATAAGTCCCTCGATTGAAGTGTTATAATTAAACATTGCACGATAGACATTAATTCTAAGTTGACTTGGTTCAAGATTTTGTTTTTTCATTTTGAAATAGTCATACGTATGCGTTATCTTTAGTTCAATACTCGTAGCGAGGTTTTCGTGAAGCATATATAACATAAGCTGGCGTACGGTTTCGTTTCCTTTTGCATAAATCCCCTCTAATTTTTTTACTGCGTTGTGTTTTGATTCTTCATTTACTGCTACGGGGTAAAACCTTATCGAATACAAAGCACTTTCTATTTCCTTAATCGTTGCGTTCATTTCATTCTGAACCTTTTGTTGTTCTGGAGTTAATTTCGGTGGTTCTACTGGTTTTGGAGATTGGGTAGATCCAGATTGCACAGGTTGACTTTGTGAAGCAGATTGTGCGAGTTTGTTTTGCGCTTCTAATTTTATTGGTTTTTTTGTAACCTCTTTTTTATTTTTCATAATCACTTCCTCCTGTTTTAATTTAAAAAACCTCTACTGTCTCATAGCTTATCATTGTGCGTGTATCTCCAATATTTTTTTGCATTCTTAATTTTTGTACTACCATCTCATTTAACTCTTTCATAGTTTTTACTCTAACTTTAAATATTAAGTCAAATTCCCCAGTTATCATTGCAACTTCACATATATTCGGTATTTTTGCTATTTGTTCAAGAAGTTCTTGTTGGCTTGCACCCGGCATTGCTTTTACAAGTACATATGCCACCAGAGGTCTGCCAAGCTTGACATAATCGAGGCGAATGGTATAATTCGTTATTATGCCAAGCTCGCGCAGTTTCCTCAAGCGGTTGTGCACTGTTGTCATGGGTATACTGGTTTTCCTTGCCAATTTCTGTTCTGAGAGCTTTGCATTTTTGCTGAGCTCCTCAATCAGCATAAAATCTTTCTCATCCAGTATTTCACTCGTCATTTTATCAATTAATGGAGTATCTATTCCAATATCTTTTAAAATCTAACATAATTTTGAGTAAATACTCAGAAAATTCGGAGTTAACTTAAAATAACATGTTCGAAACAATTTCCTATGGTGGGTATATGGGTGATCAACACAACTGGGAGTATGTAGATTTTTTTGATATGCCAGATAAAGGTAGGAAACTAAAATGCAAAGACTGCAAAATGGTCGGGTACGAGGACGAGGAATTCTACAATAAATATTGCAAATGGTAGATCAGATGTTAGCTTCGTCCAATAAGGTTTATCACGTAACTAGCCGATCAAATCTTGGTGCGATAATGACTGAAGGTCTATTACCACTTGCAAAAAACAGACCAAAAGAACTTCAAGTTGTTGATTTTGCATTTGATATTGTTGCTGAAAGATTAGGAATCAAACATCGTCGTGTTGGTATGTTTGCATGGCCAAACCAAAAATTGGCACAATCAACAGGTGATGGATTAATAATTCAAGTAACTGCAAATCAAGATTCATTGGTTTTTCATCAGGCATGGTTAGATCTTGCTTGGGGTATAACTGGCACAATTTTTGGCAGGATTCCATCGCATTTACAAAAACAATTTAGGCAATATACAACAGAAGAACTATTCAGGCAGATGTCTGATCTTTTTGTTTACGAAGGAAAAGTAAGTGCTGTTTTGTTTGAATTGGCTGAACTTTATTGGAAAACTGCAATTCATCTTTCATTGTATGATGACAGTGCTAAACAAGTAATGGATTTTGAGGTTGCTAAACACCAACAAACAAGATTCCAAGGTCTTCTCATTACACTACCTCACGAAGTTGCAATTGGTACAGAACCAATCCCAATAACAAAACTAAAAATTATTGATTAGTTTTTATTTTTTTCTTTTCAATCTACTGTTGGTGAATTTCTGGAAATCTATTTTGCAACAAGCAATAAACACAAATTTGAAGAAGCATCGAAAATTCTTAGCGATTTCGGTCTCGCGATCAAACATTTCCCTTTCACTCACAATGAAATCCGTTCTGATAGTCTTGAAGAAATCGCATGTGAAGCAGTTGCTGCTGCATATAAAGAATGCACGAAGCCTGTTTTTGTAGAGGATACTGGGCTTTTTATCAAAGAACTAAACGGGTTTCCAGGAACATTCTCTGGTTGGGCATTGAAAAAAATAGGCACTCAAGGAATTCTAAAACTTCTCAACGACTCACATAACCGTAGTGCATATTTTGAGACATGCATTGCATACAGTGATGGTAAACAACCAACAACCTCGTTTGGAAGATGTGATGGCTCCATAACAAACAAGGTGCGCGGTTCTTCTGGTTTTGGTTATGACCCCATCTTCGTACCTACGAGGTACGATCAGACGTTCGCTGAAAGCATAACCTTAAAAAACAAGCTATCACATAGATATAAATCTCTTTTAGAATTCTCTAAACTTTTAACTAACAGAAGATGAATTCTCAGATGAATTTTTTATGGCATTGAACGGTGATGTCATGAACGACGATTCGTTCATGAACATGCTCGTGATCGTTGCGACGATCGCGACATCTGTTCAATAATAAAAATTTTCCATGAAGAAAAGAGGAGATGAAATTTTTATGGCACTGGTCGACATATCGACCAGTTATAAAAAACAAAGAGGTTTTTTATGGCATTGACCGTCGTTACGGTCAATTATAAAAATTTCCATAAAGAAAAGAGGAGATGAAATTTTTATGGCAAGATTACATTCGAAAAAGAAAGGAAAATCCGGTACGAAAAGACCAAAAGATAATGTTGCACCAAGCTGGTCTACTATGAAGCCAGCTGAACTCAAAGAATATATCCTAAAAATGGCGAGAGAAGGTGTTCCACCTGCAAAAATTGGAATCCTATTGCGTGATCAATATGCTGTTGCTAATTTGAGAGTGCAACTTGGAATGTCTCTTAGAGCATTTCTTAAAAAAGAAGATGCCCTCGGAGAATATCCTGAGGATATCCTTAATTTGATAAAAAAAGCAGTTAGAATGGCAAGTCATATAAAGTCAACCAAAAACGATGTACACAATAATGTAAAACTTGGTCATGTCGAATCAAAAATAAACAGATTAGCAAAGTACTACATATCAAAGGGTTCACTCCCAACTGGTTGGAGATACAACAGAGAAAAAGCAGCATTACTTGTAAAGTGATACTATGGCATTGACCGATGTTTCGGTCAATAATAAAAATTAGTGAAATTTTTATGGCATTGACCGACGTTTCGATCAATAATAAAAATTTCCATTATAAAAAACAATGGTGAAATTTTTATGGCAGGAAAAAAAGTCAAAATAGTCGATAAATGGAAAGCAAAGAAATGGTTTTCAGTAAAAGCTCCAGAACTATTCGAGAGAAAAGAGATCTGCGAAGTTGTTGCTGTTGATGATACAAAATTACCAAATCGTATTGTCAAAGCAAGTTTAATGGAACTTGGTGTAGGTGGCGGGTCCCAAATGGCGATGTTCACCACATTGCTTTTTAGAATCAAGGAAGTACAAGGAAATGATGCATACACAACACTTATTGGTCATGAAATTTCAAATTCATTCATAAGAACATTCGCTAGGAGAGGAAGGTCACTTATTCATCAAGTTGTTGATGAAAAAACTAAAGACAACGATACTCTTAGATTAAAAATAATTGCAGTTACTGGTGCAAGAGTCAGCGAAAATACAAAGAGAAATCTTAGAAGTGTGATTGTTGATGAATGCAAAAAAGCCATTACTGAAAAGAATTTTGACGAGGTTATTCAGGATGTCATGTACGGAAGAGTGTCCTCAAGAGTATTCAGCAGGCTTAAACAAATAACTAAAATGAGGCGTGTTGAAATTCGCAAATCAGAAAGGGGAGAAACCTTCAAATGAAGAACCTCTAATATTTTTATAATGTGGTTCTTCCACTCCACATGAGGTTGTTATTATGATGCCAGGCGGAATGGATCCAAAAAAAATGCAGGCCCTAATGAAGCAGATGGGCATAAAAAGCGAGGATATAGTTTCCTCAAAAGTTACAATAGAAACTGATTCTGGTGCTATAATAATTGAAGAACCACAAGTTGTTCAAGTTACTATGCAAGGCCAACTCTCATTTCAAATCAGCGGTAAAGTTAGAAAAGAAGCAAAATCAACTGTTGAAGACGTGAAGATGGTAATGGAACAAGCAGGTTGTTCTGAAGATGATGCAAAAAGCGCATTAGAAAAATCTAATGGCGATATAGCCGAAGCAATTTTGTCACTTGATAAAGACTGACTATTTTGATCTTCGTATGCCAAAGAATAAAAATCTTGAGTGGGTTAGGGTTTTATGGAGATTCGGCGCGAGGTCTTATTAATTATTCTGCTTCTTCTTGTTATTGTAGTACTTGTAAAATTAATTGAATTCTTTCAGATAAGTGTTGTTGAAGCAGATGCAAGTAATGTTGTTCAAGAGGATCTTATTTCAAAATATCCGACGGCAGATATTGGAATCATGTCTATTGTCCCAAAAGAAGGCCCATCGGGTAAATATTTTGAAGTTAAAGCAAAAGTAACTAGTAATGCAGAGTCCCCTTGCCCAGAAAGAACACATATTTTCTATAATTATCCTGCACAAAATTTTGTTCCGCAAACACCAGAAGTAATTACTAGTAACTGTGTCGTTTGTACTGTTGGTATATGTACAATTGCATTTCCAGAAGAAGCGATAATCGCATCTCACACTCTATATGGCACTGGTCAAATTTCTACGTATTTACTTAACAATCCAAATGCCATCCCGACAGTTAAAGAAAAATCAGATTCTTGGGAAGTAATCTGGATCTCTCAAACTGCTGATAATTATTATGTATTAGACATTCACAGAAACGGATCTGTTCTTGATATTACTAATGTTAATCAAGAGTAATTGTCCTGTTTTCAATATCTATTTTTCTTTCTATAAATTTTTGGATTATTGTTGCATTTGTTTCTAAGTGATCACTAATATTACTGGTTTTATATTTTGTCCTGCCTTCTGCAAGAACAGCATAAATCAATATTTGGTCAGCCAAATGTAAATCAACATCGTCTTTTTCTGCATTTAACATACCTACTACTTCTTGAGCAACATCCTCTGCTCGTTTGCCTTTTTCACCAGCAACATATGCGCCACGATACCCTTTCCATGCAGTTACGGCGTTTCCAGGTGAAAGCGCCGGATCTCTTCGAATAAATACTTTTTCAATTTCATTTTGTACAAATATTTTTTTCTCTCTAATGACTATTGGAAGAGGGAGGTCAGACAGTCTTAATATTACTTGGACATCCTCATTTTGCATCCACGATTCGCAACCAGTTAATTTTGATGGTTTTATTTTAATTTCGATTTCTCCACCACCTTTTGGGTAGTAGCCTGGCCTTATTAATTTCGATTCAATAGACGCACCAAATTTTACTATTGCAGGCACAAAAACTTTTTCAAAATAATCATATCCTGGAGATTTTATGACATGAGTTCCACCAATTATTCTCAGTTCACTTTCTTTTCCTGCTCCAAGAAGAATTGGTATGATTGTTTGAGCTACAAGTGTAACCGAACCTGCAGTTCCAATATTAAACTCATATTTACCGCCAATAATTTCGCCTGGTCTGAATACTAATTCTTTACTTCCTAATTCTGCTCCTTCAAGCACACCACGGCAAACACTCCTAACTGCTTTAACTGCAGTTAAATGTTGCATTTGAAGGCCAGGGTTTGGTCTACCCGCACGAATATTGATTATATGTACTGGTTTTTTTGTTATGGCTGAGAGTGTCATTGCTGTGCGAATAATCTGTCCACCTGACTCACCAGTTGCACCATCTATCTCAATCATATGTCATCCTTTTCTTCTAAAACTGGTCCAATATATATTTTCTTATCAAATAATTTACATCCTAGTTTCTCTATTAATTTTTTTGCTGTAGAATTTTGATCTTCTTTTAATTTTTTTATTAGGTTTCTGTATTCTTCTGCTTCTTGTTCAGTTATTTCAATTTGTTTTCTTTTTTTAAATAACGGTCCAAAATGGCCACCAGAAAAAATATACGCGGTGTCCTTTGAGAGAACATATGTTATCTCATAAAAAAAACTATACAATCCAGATGCAACAACCATTGCTGCAATATTTTTAGCACCATCTAAATTTTCTGCCGCTACCTTAAAATGTTGAATTCCCCATCTATCTTCATCTTCCCATGCAAGTCCAATGATAAAATTTTCTTTGCGCATAAATATAGCTTACGCTCAAATACAATTAAAAATTAGGCCAGCGCATTGCTGCGCTGGCAAGGCGACCAGTTATCCTCCCATGCACTCAAAACGAGCGTAACTAACCTACTTTTTTAGGATTGTGCATATATATAAATGTTCTGGAATTTGTGATAATTTGGCAATTTACATGTTTTTTGCTTAAAACCCAACCGCATCCTACCATTATTTAACATTTTCTATCTAATTCTATAACGTGGTCAGAGAGACTAGGGATATTGTTACACGTGTTCTGAATGAACGAGCTGCAGCAATTCGAGATTTTGCTAGTTGTGTTAGGGGTGCTGTTCTGGCTGATCGACTAGTTGCACCTTCTGGTATGCGAGCAGAAGCATTAACAGAAATGTGGAAATTTACACAAATACGTCAAAGAATGGCTACTGAAGTGAATTTATTGGCAGTAGCAATCAAAGCCAAAGATGTCCCTGCTGATTTTGCTCTGCGCATTGTCAGGCTTTCACTTGCCAAATATTTTATTGATCTTGTTGGAGAAATGCATGGAGCATCAACGACTATTAGAAATCCTACTGCAACATCAACATTTGCTTCTGCTTCATCCATCAATTCTCTTGATTTAGCCGGTGTTGTCTCGTTTGCACTTTGATCTGCTAATTTTCTAATATGTGCAATTTCTGTTGCATATTGACTTCCTGACTCTTCATCTATTCTATCTGCAATTTGACTATCTAATGATTGGCGTCTGTGTTCTATTGCCTGCTCAGTTGGCAGTCCTCTTTCAAGTTCTCTTCCACTAGTAACAAGAGCTAATGTGGCACCATCAGCAACTGCAACAGCTCCTCGTAATCTTTCGTTCTCTCTGACTTGTGGTTCTATTCGTGGTATCGTATCTCTTAGTCTTGCAGCACCTTCACCCAAATCGCGTACTGCTTGATCAGCATGTGCAATATCTTCTGGAGTAACTGTTTTTCTAGCCAAATTGCCACCTAACGTTGTGCATAACAAATATTGACAAATTCCTGTAATCTATTAACACGTTCATAGAAATCTTGTCTTCTGTTTTGTTTGATCAATGCTTGTTGTTCCCATTCACTCAAAGCAGTATGTAATTTTTTATAACCTAGAAATTTCGGTTCAAGATTTTTTGGTTTTGTTTTTGCATTATCCCATTTTGCAATTGCGCCTTCAAGTACAGAAATAGTGTTATTAACCTTTTCAATAACCTTTTTTTCAACAAGATCTATGTTTGATTCGTCAACTGGTTGACCAAATTCAAATTCATTCGTGTTTTCCATTTTTTCCCTCGGTAACTATTAACTATCCTTTCTTTTTATATATTTCCTTACGAAGTACTGTTTTCCGATTCAGCACCAAGTTTTTTAACTGATATCAACAAATCCTTTTTATGGCAACTCATTCAAAACCACCTCAGTTGCGTCTTATTAGGGGTGGTAACTCTCCACCGTTCGATAGTTATGCTACGAGTGTTCTCATCTCCGAAATCGAAAGGGGTGGTGTCTCGTCAACCAAATTACGAGAACTTTCAACATCAATCCGATCAAAAATTGCTTCTTTAGAATCTGAACTGGAGCATGATGCAAAAGATCTTCGTAGTGGTCTTCACAGTTTTTTAGTTGCCATGGCAAGTAGTAGAAAAGATGAACTTCGCGGAAGTGGTGTTGTTTTTAGAGATCCTTCTGATCCTAAAATTACTGTTAGTCTTGTGAGTGGAGAAACTGATTCTTCTACGGCTCAGACTAAAATTGACACTATAATTGCTAGTTGTATCGAAGTTGCTAGGGCTGATATTGAATTTTTACAAGTAGTTCTTGTTTCGATTGAACAAAGTAGGTCAGTTCCACCAGATCAACTTCCTAAACTAAAAGACATTTTAGAAAAAAATAGTTATTGGCGCTTTGTTGAACCAACCTAATTATTCAGGTTCAGCAGAAGCATTTGCTACCCGTAGTTGTGCAATTCGTTTAGCCTGGAATCTTAGGATATGACTTACATCGACTTCATGTGATTGGACTGTATGACCATGCTCTGTGTGATCATCATCTGGTTGGTGTGCTGTCATATGTTCTTCATGCAATGGTATTACACGTGCATGATGTCCGGTTGTGGAATTTTCTTCATGATGTCCATCATGTACCCTGTGATCTTGATGTCCAGTTGCATGAGTTTCAGTATGATTGTCATTATGAGCATGTCCATGCTGTCCACTTCCCCAAAAACCAACAGTTAGTTTTGAATGGCCTGGGTGTAAATGAGCATCAAATTCAAACAATGCCTCTTCATGTCCGCCATGATGATGAGTATGGTGATGTTCATGGGTATTATGTCCATCGTGATGTCCTCCATGTTCATGATGTTGTCCACCATGATGTCCTCCATGTTCATGATGTTGTCCACCATGTCCATTCTGATGCGTTCCATTTTCATCATGGTGATTATGATGTCCTCCATGTTCAGTGTGATGTTCATTATGACTATGATAATGAGTTCCATGTTCATCATGGTGTTCTCCATGCTCACTATGATGTCCACTTCCCCAAAAACCACCAACTAATCTTGAATGACCTGGATGCAAATGCGCATCAGATTCAAATAATGTTTCTTCATGGTGTCCACCATGTCCTTCATGGTGAGTTCCATGCCCATCAGGTTGGCTGTGATGTTCTGCATGTATTTTTTCATGCGGATGATGAATTCCATGTTGACTATCATCATGCTGAACAAATGGATGTAATATCCATACTGCAGATTGATGTTCTGATCCAGTTCGATCTTCGGATTCTATGTGGTGTGTACCATGTTGTGCTAATGAAATTTCTACGTCCGATTCAATATGTCGTGCAAGTATTGCCATTGCATGGGTCCAAATTTGATCTAATTTATGTTCCAATAAAACAGTGCTATTACTCGTTCCATCTGCTCTTTCAAATTCTGCACATGTTTCCTCTATTTTTTTTACTGTATCATTAACGAATCTGCCAACATGTTCAGCATCCATCATTCCAAACACTGGGGTAGTTTTTCCATGTGCTAAATAATAATTCCATTTCATACCACTCGTTGCTTGCTCTGCCATATTCCATTTTCTTCCTCTTTTTTGATACCAAAATTGTTTGAATGGCGAATGATTATCAAACCACACTCTCACTCTCACTGGTTTTTGACTAGTTATGTGTGCACTTAGATCAGTTAATACTACTAATCCATGTTTCCTTTGCAACCCATCCTCTAGTGGTTGAGCTGATCTCAGTCGTGGTTTTTGATTCCCTATATTAGTTCTCTCACTCGGTGAGAAAATTTCAGCTCTAACTAGATTCATTAAATGAACAGTTATTCCCCTGGCTTTTAAAACTTAGTTATTCGAGTTCGTTTCTTGTCGTATTTAGCTATGGCAAAGCACATTTGCCAAATATACTCCTGTAAATTTCAAGAATTCATTCAATTTATCCTTGGGTATGGCAGCTCCAGCAGCAATTCTATGCCCACCGCCAATTCCACCTACTTCTTTGGTTGCATTCTTCATCAATTCCCCTAAGTTAAGACCTTTTTCAACCAAAGTTTTGGATGCCCTTCCGGAAACTTTTATTGTTTCATGTTCGCCTTTGGCTATACCAATTATGGGTCTGTTCCATTTTTGCCGAAATGCCATCCCACAAACTGTTCCTATTATTCCTTCATCTATTATTCCTCTTCCATCAAGGAAATAAAAATTATTGAGATTTTGAATAATTGACTGCGCGTAACTTATTCCGTCTCGTAACATTTTTCGATGATGAAGGAGAAGAACTCTTGCTTGTGCGTATGCGCTTTCTTCACCAAGACACACATTCACCCCTATATCAGGCTGAGAATGTCTTCCACACGCATTCAAAACTGTGCTAAATTCGTTTGCCTCATATGTTTCATTCTTTGGACGTTTTGGAAAAATATAACTTTCTCCAACTAACTCATTTACTTTTTTCAATTGGCCATAGTTTATCAAAATTTTTGCAAGTGCACTTATTAGAGTTCTTTTTTCATCGTCACTAAGATCAACATACTTTCTTTCATTATCGTATTTTATTTTTAGTTCATTAAGAAGTTCCACAACCTTGTCATCTCTAAATGAAATTCCTGGTATATATGGATCATCGCTGTAGGATAAAAATTGCATGAGGGCTCTACAATATCTCCCATAAAATCGTATATCTTCTTCTATTCTAACCTCTCCATTTTTCTGTCCTTCTTCAAGTACCCATCTATTCATTCCTATTAATGGCGATTGCATATCCCCACAGGCGCCAACAATTGCAACATCTGCCATATGCTTGAAAACACAGTATGCAGTTGTTGCTGCACTTAATTCGGTCCCACCATCAATTCCATGTAGGGTGGGATTAATTTGGAATTTTTCTATTCCCTCACTTTGATGATGATCAATAATAAGAACATCTTCAAGTTCATTTACTCGTTTGTTTCCGCCTCCTAGATCAACAAAAATTAGTTCTTGTTCTCGCGCAAAGCGCTCGAGAGCTAAATCATCAAGTTTTTTTATTGATTCACGCCGAAATTGTTTTCCTTCTTTGAGAAATGCTCCTGCAACTATTGCACCAGAACTTAGTCCATCTGCATCATAGTGGTGTACTATGAGTGGATTTTTGAATGTGAATGCATATTTTTTTGCTTCATCGCATTTTTCTAAAAATCCGCTTTCGTCCATGTGCTCGAACGGCGTTCCGTTCGAGACAGTCAAAAAATTCTGATTTTTTGCCATATCTGTTTCTTGCATGTGACCGGTTTAAAATTAATTTGATTTACTAAGCTTGTATGATCCAGGACATTATTTTGCATTTGATCCTTGCTATTGTGAAAATTGCCGCGGCTATAGCGCTTTCTGCAAATGCCGCATATGTCGGTATGAGTCTACTTGACAAAATAACACCATCTATTGATGAGTGGAAAGAAATCAAAAAAGGTAATGTAGCAGTTGGGGTACTTTATGGCGCAGCTATACTATCCTTGATTCTATTGGTAGAACCTCAAATTTTTGATTTTGTAAATGCAATTGATTTTAGTTTGCCAGCACAATATTTGTTAGCTGGTTTGGTATTTGCTATGGCGAATTATTTTGTTGCAATAATGATCGGAGTGATAGTAATTTATCTCTCAATACATATCATAGACCATATCACCCCAGATCTAGAAGAATTCAAAGAACTCAAAAAAGGCAATGTTGCTGTTGCACTTATCATGGCCGTTGTTTTGATTGCAATTGCATTTGCGCTTCGCGGCCCATTTGAATCAATATCAGAAACAATCAAAGTACTGGAGTCTTTAATTCTATAATTTTTTTATTTTCATTATTTTATTCATTTCCTTCATTATACTTCCTGCTTTCAAAAAACCAAACACCCACCATTTCTTCCCCACATAATCGGCAATGAAAGTTATCTGTGTGACATACCATTTAGTTTCAACATTTTTCGGTATAGCAAGTTTAATCTGATGTTGTTCAATCAATTCTTCTAGAAATTTATTCAGTTCTTTATTGACTTCTTTTGTTCTTCCAACTGGTATTCTCTTCATATGTGTGTTATCCCGTACTCACTTATTAAAACACTTAGCAGAATTATCTATACTTAAGATGTGTATTTATGAAAATTAGCAAAACTAACTTTTCAGAATGGTATAACCATATTACTAAAGAAGCAGAATTATGTGATCTTAGATATGGTATCAAAGGATTTGTTGTTTTCATGCCATGGTCTGTCATGTCCATGAATCGTATGTATGCTATGTATGAAGATGCACTTGAAAGACGAGAGCATGTTCCCGCTTGGTTCCCTGCACTTATTCCAGAAAGCTATTTTACACGTGAAAGTAACCACGTAAAAGGTTTTATTCCAGAAGTTTTCTGGGTTACTGAAGCTGGTGGAAATAAAACTGAAGAAAGATATGCAATGAGGCCTACTTCTGAAACTGCAATGTACACAATGTATGCTTTATGGATCCATGGCAAATCCGATTTACCATTCAAACTCTATCAAAGATGCCAAGTATGGCGCCACGAAACAAAAGCAACTAAACCATTCATTCGTTCCCGTGAATTCCATTGGATAGAAGCCCATAACTGTTTTGCAACTCGTGAAGATGCGATGGCACAGGTTCGCGAGGATATGGAAATTGCCGAAGAAATAATCCATGGACAATTCGGAGTTCCGTTTCTGTTTTTCAAAAGACCACAATGGGATAAATTTGCAGGTGCAGAAGATACCTACGCAGCTGATAGTCTGATGCCAGATGGTCGTGCTCTTCAACTTCCATCAACACACATGCTTGGACAGAATTTTTCAAAAGCATTTGGTATAAAACATACTGATGAGAACGGTAAGGACGAACATGTGTGGCAAACCTGTTATGGCCCCTGTATTTCGCGAATTTATGCAGCAGTTATTGCAACTCATGGGGATGACAAAGGGCTTGTATTGCCAATACGATTAGCACCAGTTCAAATCGTCATAGTCCCAATACTCAAAGAAGAAACAAAGAAAATAGTTTTAGAAAAATGCAACAAAGTAAAAAAAATGATTGAATGCTGTTTTGTTGTCAAAGTGGATAATTCAGATAAAACTCCCGGTTTCAAATTTAATGAATGGGAAATGAAGGGAGTTCCAATACGTATTGAAGTTGGTATCAAGGATATTGAATCAAATAGTGTTGTTTTAGTTAGGCGAGACAGCGGTGAAAAAACAAAAGTGGCGTTTGATGCTATTGAAGAAAGTATTCATAAAATTGCAGAGTCTTTTGATACTATTCTGAGGGAAAAAGCAGATAAAGTATTTTCAGAAAAAATTTCTTTTGCCGATACTCTCGATGAACTTGGCAAAAAGCTTGAAGCTGGACATGGGTTTGTTCGAGTTCCATTTTGTTCTGATGAACTGAAAAGCGAAAGCTGTTCTGGTATTGTAAAAGATAAACACCAAGCAAATATGCGTGGTTCGTTGTTTGGTTCTGATGCAAAGCCAGAAAATAAAAGATGTATTGCATGCGGAGCTCCGGCAACAATCTATCTTTATGCTGCAAGACAATATTAATTATATTAAGACAAATCCAAAACTAAAAAATATAGCCCCGACCGGATTCGAACCGGTGTCAATGGATCCAAAGTCCACTATCCTTGACCGCTAGACTACGGGGCTGGGGTATATTATCAGAAAACTTCCATAAGCGTATGGAGGATAAGAGCATATAGCTAGTTTTAAGAAGATTATAAAAATCCTTTCACAACCATAAAAATTGCTTGGGCTCGTAGTCGAATGGTTATGACGTCCGCCTCACAAACTTTTTTGGAAAAAGTTTGACAAAAACCAATTTGTTTGAAAATCCTTCCGGATTTTCGGTGAAAACCATTTTGCGCCGAAGCGCAAAATTAACAAGTGAGTTTTGATCGAACTTTTCCTAAAAGTTCGGAACGCGGGAGATTCGCGGTTCGATTCCGCGCGGGCCCATCTTCCCTTTTTCGTTTTCTGTTTTGAGTTCTGAGTTTAGCGAATTTACGGCGTTAACTCCGCATCAATCTCAATCGCTACAAACTCCAAATCCGCAGCAGTTCGCTTTTTGGAATGTTCGGACCATGCTGAAAGCGAAGGACAATATAAAATTGTCCTGTTTGGAAATTTCGAATTTCCAAAACAACAAGCCAACTAGGAAGGAAATCAAGCAACTTTGGCCAGAAGCAAAAGAAATGCTGAAATATTTTGGGCGCTATTTGCCTAAGCAAAGGTTGATCAAAGCACTTGAAATCCTCTCAGATGCGCGAAAGCGACGTTTTCTGCGGTGCCGTATACCTAAATACGGAACACTAAACAAAGGGTTTACCGAAGAAGAATTGATTCGATTCCTTAATTCAATTGAGGATCCAAAGATGCTATTGCTTTTTACTTATCAAGCTGTGTTAGGGCTTAGAGTTGGTGAGGTTGTAAAACTACATATAAAAGATATCAATCTCCAAACTTGTGAACTTAAGATAGATAATCAAAAAGGAGGAAGAGCTGATTGTCTACCTATTCCAGCTCGGCTTTTTGATCAGACAATAAGATTGATCAATGATTATGAAAACGCAATCTTTAAGGCTAAAGGTTATTTGTTCTGGGCAGAAAATTATCCAGATAGCAATCCGTGTCCTTATATCTCAAAGAATTTTGTAAGAAATATTTTCAGGAAAACAATTCAGAAGCTTAAACTTGATGAAACTTATGGATTATCCGATGGCCAAACTCTAAAACTTCTTCATCGTTTAACAACCCATAGCCTTAGGCATTATGCGATTACGAATTTTTCAAAGAAGAATAACGGGAATGTAGTTTTGACAAGCAAATTTGCCAGGCATCATAGAATAGAAACAACAATGACTTATATTCATACTGGAAAGGAAGAACTTTATCGAAGTATTACCATAGCTCAAGAAGACGGAGTATTGGAGAAGGTGAAACGGATGCAAGAGGGAATATGTTAATTTTTATTATGTTTTTGTAATAACATATTGTCTGAGGTTGCGCAAATGCATAAACTAACTATTCAGAATATGAAAATTCTTGCTGAAAAACGTGGCGGCAAATGTTTATCGAATAACTATTATGATGCACATTCAAAACTCACCTGGCAATGTAATGATGGCCATGTCTGGGAAGCCAATTCAAATAAAATTCAACAGGGGCGTTGGTGTCCAATCTGTTCCGCAGGGAAAAGCGAACGGATTTGCAGAAAATATTTCGAAACAATTTTCAATGAGCCGTTCCCCAAACGAAAACTAAAATGGTTGGTTAATTCCAAAGGCAACTTGATGGAACTGGATGGCTACTGTGAGAAATTAGGCATAGCATTTGAATATCATGGGCCTCAACATTACAAGGACAATGAACTTTTTCATAAGGTACGAACGCTGCAGCAACAAAAGGAAGATGACAACCTGAAAGAGAAACTTTGTAGAGAACGCGGAATAGCCGTACTTGTTGTTCCATACTCGGTTGA
>JBDRIM010000039.1:0-4386 GCA_043816005.1 Microcaldota archaeon | reverse complement strand
GTTGTTACCACCTATTTTGTTGCAGGTTTCATTGCTGGTTTTGCATTTTTTGTTGTTGGCGGAGTTTTGCAAAACTTTTGGTATCATAATGATCCAACAACCTCAGGTTTTAACTTTACCATTACAAATCATAGCGATGGATCGTTTACTGTGCAATACGAAAATGCGCGTTATCTTAAGGAAAACGCATATTACCGTGAATTGTGCAATGTAAGCTTTCCTGAAAGATGGACAATCCCAAGTAAAGAAGAGTATTTGAACGGCTATGGGAAGAATTGGACGATATATAACGGAAAGGAATATAATCGATACCGTCTTGCGTATAAAAAAGCGTTGTGGAATACAACGACACCAGAGTATATTTCCTTTGAATATTTACTTGCAATAAGTACTGACAAAGTCTTTTTTTACCCCGGTACTACAAGCAGAAATACCGAGGGAGAGAAAACTGAGATCGGAAATATTACGTATATAACCAAAAATGTCAGTAGTTCCTTTAACAAGGAATATGGAATTGGGACATACGACGAATATCTTATATCTGAAGATAATACGATTGCTAGACACCAAGCTTACAAAAGTTTTCTTGACCTTCTTCTTGTGGACATGAAGTACCAAGCACCATATGGAAAAGACCAAGATTTCTATTATATTTTAGATAGCATTACGTGCACTAAAGAGTAGGTGGAGTATGCGGCTTAAACATGAGGATTGTACTAGTCAATGCAGTGATGGAAAGATCACTAAAAGAAATTATTTTTCAAGAGCAAAACAATTTGTAGCAAGCTGTCTTTCAGGAACGTTGCTCGTGAGTAGTTCTCTCGCAGTAGTTGGAATCGCAACAACTCAAAGTTGTGGTTCTAACCAAGAACAACAATCACCGTCCGTATCTACTACGTCTGCAAAAACTGATAGTAGCGGAACTGCGAGTTTTGATGTTAATGGAAGTCAATTCAGATTAAACTTTTTTGATTTTGAAACACAAGCACCTGTATCCGATCTTCTGGTAGTGCTCTCTGCTAAAGAAGGCAACGGCGTGTATCAGACACACGATCCAAATAATGTGTATGTGTCTATGTTCGAGGGCGTGGAAGCGATCAATTACCACGCCACTGGTAGTATACAAAGTGCTTTAGTTGGAGATGCATCTAGCTTTGGTGAAGGAACAAATGTTTTTATCAAAAAAAGGACTCAGTGCAGTGGAGGAGAAGGAGGGTTTAACGATGGACTCCAAGGTAAATTGCCAGAAGAAATATTTAATGATACGACGTGGAAGGCCGCTCATTTAAAATCGGTAACCGATACGGCTGTGTCATTATCTGAGTTAGATAACTATCTGGAGGATATAATAAAAATTCTAACAAGCGATCAGGTTCAAACCGTTGGAGAAGACATAATAACAAAAGAGGTAGTACCGGCGATTGTAAAATTAGTCAGTTTAGGCCAAACTGCAGGTAAAGTAGTTGCAACGAATGTTGAGAAAACGTTTGGTTTTGTAGGTTTGCTTACACTTACCGCAGATGTCTGTTCTATAGTTGAGAAACAAAGTTGGGCATGGTATTATCGATCTTTATGTTATGGTGAAAACGCCAAATTTAAAATATATAAAGTTACGGATGCATGGGAAGCGTATGTAAGCCTAGGAGATCTTGGAGCAATTGGATTTGAAACTCCGCAATTGGTAGTTCTCCCAGATGTCCCCGTTAGCCAAAAGCCTACATGGACCCCAGCTGCAGCAAAAGTATCTGGAAGTATTTACTATCGTGATAGTGCGATAGGTCCAGCCTGGAAAACTCCAGAAACTCTTGCTAAAGTAAAATTTGAAAGTCATGACGCGCCTTATGGCGAAGTTAGTATCTATTCTCCAATGCAAGGAAATGGTAGTTATACCTTCATTGCAGGGGCATGTAATGATCCAACTTATGCAATTACTGGTGAAATGCCAGTGCCACCATTAATGCTACAAGGCACTACGACACTAAAAGTGCAGAATGGGCAAGAATATAGGTTGGATTTTTATTTTGATAAAGCTTGCGCGTTTAATGGTAACACTTATGAGACATATTCGAAAGAAGACGTAAACGGGGAAGTTAGTCTTGCAGTTGCATGCACGCCTATTGAAGGATATCTACCTGTGCCAGGAACTTGTAAGGTAGTACTAACTGGATTTTCTGAGGACGTTAACTATCCGTACTTATCTATTTATGGGGACTATGTTGCAACAGCGTCAGTAGCAAATTTTGGTGATTTTAGAAATTCGATAATTAATTATGCCAACCTAAAGACTGGAGAAACTGGCTCAATTTCAGCTGCGGAGGTCAGCCTTGGAGGTATTGCTCGCGCATCAAATATATGGGAGAACAAGTTGGTATTGTTAGATGCCCTAGGTAGCTATCGTTTATTCGATCTGGAACAAAAAACCACAACCGAATTACCTATCCCAATCGGATTCAATGTTAACTCTCAATCTACCATCCTAAGCGACGGTCGCATTTTTCATTCTTATTCAACTAACACATTTCCAAATGTCTATGATCTTAATGGCAACCTAGTTGAGAGTATACCTGAGATCCCAAATCCTCAGGCATTGGCTTTGGGATATTCATTTTTTGGCTCAAGAATTGTAGAAAGTTCTGGTGGAAATCAACCAATCTACTTATATGAACTAGGGTCTAACACATGGACGACTTTACCTATTACGGGTGGTGCAACCATCAATGGAGATAATATTCTTTTCGGATCAAGTGTGGAAGGAGACCAGTCTGCGACATTTGGAGTTTTCAATATTGCCACTGGAGAACAAACTACATTCCATGATATTACCCTTCCAAATGCACCATTTTCCGGTCCAACATGGCAGGTTATAGTGAATTATGCCTATTGGGGGGACAATGTGGCATTACTATCACCTACGTGTAGTGGATGCGATCCATCGACCAGCTTATATGTATTTAATTTTAGTTCCGAAAGTCTTCAAGAAGTATTCCAAACACACGGATATCAGACTCCTTATGGCATTGCTATTTATCAGAGGAACGTTGCCATTGCTTATAGCGATATCGATTCTAAATCGTATGTAGTTGTCTGCAATTTCTAAACCACTTCCTTTGAAGAATTTGATGGACTAATTTCTACGAAAAAAATATCTACATAACTGCTATCATCATAAATTAAAGAAATTGCTGATTTAGTTTTTACAATTAAACATTAAGCAATTTCCGTTGGTGATTTTCTAGATGGGATTACCATTGATGGATATCCATTATCTAAATACCATCTTGCAACTGCATGATCTGCAAGTACTGCAACTACTACATCGTCTCGTCCTTGTGTGGTTTCTGTTTGATAATATTGGTATAATCTTGCTACAGTTTCCTTATCTCCGCTTTGTTTGGCAAATTCATCGTATAATCTTTGACGCTCTTTTTCATCCCTTGCATTTCTTTCATTAGTTAGGAAAGTTTGGCAATTGTTTTGTATTAACTCTCTAGAAAGACTCTGTATTTGGTATTTTTCACCTAAATAGTTAAGAGTACTATGATCAACTATACCTGCAAGTGCACCCATCAAATCTCCTAGTTGTTGTTCATCTAAGCCATCTGCCATTCTGACAGATATTCCCTTTTCTACCTCACTTTTATCCAAAGGCGGTGCAATATCAGTATGTTCATGAGAAAAAGCCACTGCAGTATTTCCTGCTGCAAACGCTGCTATCTTCACAGTATCTCTCTCCATGATCTCATCAGGAGTTAATCCTTTCTCTGGTGTAATTCGTTTCTCTATGTCGTTAACTCGTATTGCATGATGTTCTCCTATCCCTAGATAAAAGTCAACAGTAGCAACATACGCTACTTCTGGAAGCACACCAATCCTAGTCATATTATTGAATGCATAATTGTTATCTTGTCTTTCGTGGCCATCCACTAAAAAATGTCTCATTTTTGGTTCGCGATCTTTTGATTGTTGTGTAATTTCAAGGCATTGTGTCCATAATGTTTCTATAGCTGATGCGTCGTTCATCCCCAGTGTTCTAGCTTGTTCTAAAAAAGCATCGTGGTTGCTTTCTCTTGCTGCAACCACCATCTTCATTCTGGCAGTTGCATCTTCTGGTGAAGTCCTACTCTTTGTTGCGCCAGTTATTGCTAGTTCTAAATTTTTAGAATAAGATCGGTCTATTGCTGTATTGGCTACATCGGTTATTGCATCTGTTATTCTTCTGGTAGTATCCTCTTGTCTACCTTGTCTTGCCATTATTACTGGTCCATCATCATCTGCCATAATAAGTATACATAGGGTTAATTTAAATTATTTTCTGGCAAGCGTATCTTTACCATCTGGTTCTGAAATAACTGCTATGTCTCCAGAAAAACTATCAATTCGAGTTCC
>JBDRIM010000038.1:0-5872 GCA_043816005.1 Microcaldota archaeon | reverse complement strand
AAATCCTCACCCAATGCGTAAATCCAATTGGTTTGATAGGCAGATAGAGTAAGTTCAGAAGAATCAAACAAACCAAATGTAGACGTATCTCTAATGACATAATCACTATCCTTTTTCAGATTGCATTCTTTTGCAAGCATGATTTTTTGAAATTCATTGGTATCCATTGTACTGAAACCAATATATCCATTGATTTGATTACTTAAAACTTGAGTTAAGAATATCTGTCCGCCAATTTCTTCACCAACTAATTTAGAGATTGTTTCATTTATTTTTCTTTCTTCACCCCAAAAAATAGTTTTTGATACTGGCTTTTGCTGACTATCCCCGCTCGGAGCCCATTTAAGACATTGTTGATAAGTGGATGATGTGGATGATTTATCATAATTGACACATTCTATGTTCTTGGGAGTGTAATTAAGCTTGAACGATGGCGTTAATGCATAATAATCAACATCAGAATAACATGTCGGAGAATTTGAACATTCCGAGGTATCTGCCGTACCATCATCCCCGCCACCAAAAGCTCCAGTAAACTGAAGTTCTTTTGATTCCCTTTGGACAACAAACCCAGACCACCCATAACTTGTTGCATCAATGGATATATGTGATGGAACCTCTTTGATTTCACCCCAACCATAGGTAGATCTAAATGTAACTGGAACTGTTTTTCCAGCTATGCCATCATTTGGATTACTGGTTCTAGTTAAATCGTAAATTCCTTCGCATTCCACAGATGTTTTTCCGTTAGTTGTTTTCTTTTCACACATACATAGTGCGTCTTTTCCAGTTACACTGTTTTCACATACCGAACGTTTATAGAATTCTTTATCACAATAACCAGAATAACATTCAGATTGTGAACATTCAAATCTGGCAGTCCCGTTTCGCGCAGTTATATCTGGAGTAAAATAAAGCCATTGCAGTGCATTTGTATAGAAATCCCGGTCAATATTTTCTCGTTCTGAAATGAAATAAAGATTATTATCCTCATTATTAGAACCTGCTTCTATTTCTATAAACCCAGGAACAGCAGCATTTGATGCAATGAAACTATTGTTCCCAAAAGAATATGCTTTGAATTTGACAGAAGGATAATCATCGTATTTATCTGGAGGAAATGGACTTAACGCGGCAGTTCCAAAAACTCCAGTATAATATTTCGCAGTTTTGTATGTTCCATCAGACCCGCCAAATTTGCTAAGTTGCAACGGCAATGGAAATGAATTTGTTGAAGAATCAATACAGACATTTTCAGTAAATATGCTTTCTGGACTCTTTGCAGCAGGCACCTGGTAGGTACTGCTAAATGTGGTTCCACCATCATAAATCAAATAATTCATATAACGATCTTTACCAGTTGCTGTGATTTTTTTCAAATAGGGATTGCAGAACCTATCAGACATTGGAAAATAATATTTTGCCACATCGTAATCTGAAAACGATGAACCAATACCAAATCTAAATGTATTGACAAGAGAACCCTTAGTATTTGTAATTAAAGTATTGAGCCGTTCATCCATTGGATAAAAATCGCAATATGCACCATAAAGATTAATGACTGGATGCTTATCTTGCACTCCAGAACCAGAAGAGATACCACCATAATCACCCTGTTTTCCATATTCTGCATCTCTTCCAAGATCAACACCTGAAGCAATTGGATTTGGATTATAGGTATTTGGACTGCACACCATTATTTCACATGAGGGTTGAGAACATCTTGTAGTTGTCCGATCAGTGCATATTGGAATACTGAGATTACTCGGTACTTTTGTAGTCTGAATCTTACCGCCTGAAACAAATGTCACTTCTTTGCTCACCGTGACATTACAGGTATAGTATGGCGTAAGATTTGAATTTCCAGAAACATTACAAGCAAAAGTCTTGTCTGCCAACACAGAGGTTGTTCCATTAAAAAGTAAACACTCGCCTTGTTCAGCATTGGATTTCACACAACATCCATAGCTTGCATTGTCTTTTGCACAGCCAGCTAGGAAGAATATAGCTACGAAAATTCCGATTAAAGCATAATGTGAAAATTTCATCAAACCACCCTTGCGACCATTCTCATGACATCATAGGGCTGACCACCTAGAATATACATCATGTACCTTACAAATATCAAAGTTACTGCTAGTGTAATAAATGGATGAAGCAATAAACCACTATAAATTTTGGAGATATATAACAACGCTTGACTCACACTCAAACCATAACCACCAGATGAACCACTAGAAGATTGAGTACCCGAACTTTGTGCAAGCGCAACTGCACCAGTGAAAGTTGGATAACAAAATCCTGGTTTTTTGGAGATTGCAGATGGATTAGACGGCAGTGAAGTACTTATGAAACCAGGATCAGTAATCAAGAAAACAGTTGGAAATATGAAATAAAGACCAATTGCCATTGATATGAAAAAAGAACCTATACCCCGTGTAAAATGAAAAGTACGAAGAATTATTCCAAGTGGAAGAAACATCTGGAGCATGTTTTGCGAAACATAATCAACAAATTTTATCTGCGCGTTCACTGAAATTAAAAGATTCATTGAGAGTTGACTTAGAGCACGATAGTTTTCAACCTGGAGATACCAATCCCCTATATAGTTGCCCATGAATACAGGAAGACTTAATAACGAAATATAAAGTGTAAGCCGATCAAAATCCGATGAATGGTCAGCATTGGCAAATGCAAATACATCTGATAACGTTTTTGCATTTTCCCCTAATCTGCATTTGATAAGACTTAATGCACCATTCATCCCATAGTCTCCAGTAGCATAGGAATAGGAATTACCCTTGCATTTGGTTGCACCATTCACAACAAACCCAGTAAGAAAACTGCTATCCGTAATTCCCACAAGAATGGATACAAGAAAGATTGCCATGAGAGCGGTGGCACCAACCTGCATCATTTCACTTTTAGAATAGCGCTCCAATGCATCCATCTTAAATGCCCTCGAAAACATCATTAATAGTATATGAAAAAGTATGGCAGTAATTGTTGCCAAAATTGCCAATGGCAACCACTCGCCAAACCATGAAATGTTTGAAAGCATACTTGTTATAGTGGATTCACTTGCCATAATTACACCATCTGAATTATCCTACTTAAATCTATTTCCTGACCCATCATCCTTGAAAGATAAACCGTACTTGCCAAAGCAGATAACATTGCAATGGTAGGCAAGAAAACTGCGACAAAAAATGCCTGACCAGTAAATGCCAACGGCTCAGCAACTTTGAAATTAGTATCGTCCTCGAAAAATTCATCTGCAATACTCCCGGAATCAGCAATAACTGCAGTCCATGAAACATCAGTAACTTTACTTTCATCATAGCTCGAAGGATCAAATCCTGAAATTTGGCTCGTTGTAAATTCAGGAACAAGACTGAATACCGCAAGAATCGCCGGATAGACCAACATAAATGAAAAAACAACTGCAATTAAAAGAGAACCAAGTTGCCTCAAATATGGCATGGAACGAAGAAATATCCCAATCGGCAAAAAGAAAAGAGGCAGACCAGAATATACAAATTCAAGAATAAACAGGTAATTCATACCTGAAAAGAACGCAAAAAAAGAAGTATTGAGTGCCATATTGTATGCAGAAGCAAGTGAACTGTAACCGGCATCAGGAGAACTCCCCTGTCCGGAAGATCCAAAAAGGCAACCCATATCGCAATCCCATACTGAACGAAGTTCCATATTTGAAAATGCTTCCAGATAGTAGCGGTTCACTTTTACAGACCCATGGGCAAGTGCTGTCGCATTTGTCAGATAATTCTTTGCCCCCTGGTAAACATCTACTGAAGAAGAACCACTTGAAAGATCAGTAAGTGAAGCAATATCCGAAGTTTTAAGGGAACAAAAACTTGAGATGATCATTCCTAGAATAATAATGGTTGCAACAGAAACAACAATTTGGAATATTTCTGTTTTCGCCCACAGAGAAACCTTAGGATTACCAATAATTAAACTATACATGTAGGCAAATATTACTATCATCACGCCAGCGGTGGCAGCTCCACCTGCAAGAATAGAAATATCACCGGTCAGAAGCGAACTGAACTGAGGGGAACAAACCATTGCCATGCTAAACCAACCTCGATAGGACAGACATGTCCATTTCCGTTCCTGCTATAGCAGTTATCCGTTGTATTGAAAGCACAGTCACTAAAACTGAAATAATAACTGCAAGAGTTGCTTTTATCAAAACATGATAGATATAATATTCCATTGCGTTTCCTGCAAAATCCTGAAGTATATGCATTGCATTCGCTTCATTGCCTTCTATACCCGTTCCCTGACCGGAAGAGGAATCATAATCAAATATCTTAGATGGATCCGCGGCCATTTCCGCACCCTCACCATCATGCAAAGGAAGCGCATTGAAAGGATCACAATTAGGCCCTGTAAATTCAGGCGGCTTTTGGAAATGCGCACTTGCAGGAAGTTTTTCAAATTCATCGAACATGTACTGGAAAAAGATAATAGTGAATGGGAGTATGAAATATAACGCAACAGCCATTGCAATGAAAAGACCACCAGCACCGCGGGTAAATTTAAATGTCCGCAGGAAAATTCCGAATGGAAGAAGAAGTGTGAATGCATATTTGGTTCCCATGAGCAACAGCATTCTCAGCGCATGCAGTTCACCCAATCCCATGGTAAGGGTCATGGATGCAAGAGATATTGAGGGGAGGAGAACACGATAGGCACCGCAACCATTCATGGTCATTCCAGCACCCATGATATTGCAATAGGAATTTTTAGATGATTCAAGTGCAATCTTTCTTGCCTGATCACGAATGTTCTCTGTAGTGGATACGAGACTTGTAAAGGATGCATTTATTTTCTGATCAGCAAGTATCTGCAGGTTTGCCGATTTACCATCCGAAAAACTTTTAGAAATGTCATCAGCACCCTGCATAAAACCAATGAAGCCAACAACCATAACAGTGGTGATTATCAATTGATAAATTTCCTCTTTTGCAAGAAATTTAACTTCCTGAATTCCGAATCCTTCCCCAAACATGTATATTACTACAATTGCACAAAGTGAGGTAATAATTGCAGCACCGGCAAGCAATTGCCAACCAGCTGCAAATGACTGGCCAATCAAAAGCAAACACGCCAAAAAAATAAACAATGTGGATTTTTTCATTATAACACTCTCGGTAATCCTGGAATTTCAACATCCCCACCCAAAATCTCTGAAAATGTCCTCACAAACATTACAGTAACCAGAATATTAAGAATGGGTAACAGATAGGCTGGAATTAAAACACTACTCACATTTTGCAGATCCTGAGGACCGAACATTCCTGCCATAGATTTTCTTGCAAATTCAGCAGGATCAACACCAACACCAATAGGAGTTCCACCGCATAATTGAGCACAGTTTTTCTGAATAGGTGGATTGTATGTGTAGGATACTGGAGATTCAATGCATGATTGGCATTCAGATGCAGGAACCGTTCTTTTACAGTTTGATGAACATGTTATAAAACTGCAGGCTTCGGGAGGACAACCTGCAGGTAAATTTCCAGTTGGAAGCTGAACCCGACAATGCACAGGACAAAGATCACAGGATTGGTAGGAATAATTCTTACAACTTGATGTGGAAGAATAACTCACTCTGCACGAAGAAGGACATGCTTTCAATGAACAATTGTAATTGGAATCAGCAAATCCTTTTGGAAGTAAATCAGCACAATTCTCCTGAGGCACCCAGGTACCACCGGGAAGCATTATTCTGCAAGAAAGCGGACAGGATTTGCAATTGGCCGGATCAGTAGCAGTGGAATCATAGGCTTGACAACTTCCAGTAATTAGTTGTGTTGGTTGAATCCCGCAATTTTGCTTT
>JBDRIM010000037.1:0-7357 GCA_043816005.1 Microcaldota archaeon | reverse complement strand
ACGTACGACTCCACCTTCTGGAAGCAAACAATGGAGTGTTCGGCTGCTTGTTGAAAAATTCAAAAACAAAAAAGGATTTGAAACAATCAATAGAGAAGTAGTCAGGCTTATTTTAAAAAAAGCAAGACAAAGCCATGGCTAAAAAAGATGTGGTGTATCCCAAAATTAACTTCAGTATTTGTAAGGAGAATGTACAATATTCTGGATGTTTACGCCCTGCCTTACGACTCAGAAAAACCATCCATCTGCGTTGATGAAAAATCAAAGCAACTCATTGAAGATACCAGATCACCAATTCCGATGAAACCAGGAAGCATTCACAAGATGGATTATGAGTATAAAAGAAATGGGACTGCAAATATTTTTGTTGCTGTTGAACCAAAAGGAGGACGACGGATAACACAAGTGACTGATCGCAGAACCAAAAAGGATTTTGCACTTTTTATGAGGGATGTAGCCGATAATGAATATCCAAATGCAAAGAAAATAATCTGTATTTTGGATAATCTCAATACCCATTTTGAAAGTTCGTTTCATGAAGCATTTGATGACGTTGAAGCAAAAAGAGTTTTCAGCAAGTTTGAATTTCATTACACTCCAAAACATGCAAGCTGACTTGATGCTGCTGAAATAGAAATAGGGGTTATGGATCATGAATGTACTGGCAAAAGAATGAAGGACAAAGAGACTCTGGAAAAAGAAGTGACTGCATGGACTTTGAGGAGAAATGGTCTGAAGAAAATGATTAATTGGACGTTTACCAAGGAAAATGCAGATGCGAAACTATCAAAGTATGATATTTCATAATTAACTTGTCAGACTACTAGACGGAAAACAAAACCTGTTGAACTGGTCCACATAGGAAAAAAACGAATCCCATCAGATATTAGAACCAGGGCAGTTAGAAAGTTAAAAAAATTAAAGGAAAGTAAAGACAGAGTATTGGATGCGAATCTCCCAGAGAAACAAAGAGCAGTTTTAATGGGATTGGTTAGAAACAAAAGAGATAGGTCGTATTTAAAGCATATTGTTGCTGTTCAGTATACATATTGTAGAACTAACAAGATTTGCCTACTTATCAGCACATCAAAGAAGACGTTTGATGGATGCAAATTCCGAAATAAACGAAATAGTTCGAAGAGAAAGGGAAATTCAATTAGATAAACTCAAACAAATAATTGAAATCGCACTTGGGCAAGAATATTTTGAATTACAAACAGTAAATCTTCAAAAAATGCTGGAAGACACACTCATGAATATAAACCGGGAACTGTTAGAGTTTTTAACGAATGTGGCAAAACCACTCAAAACATCAACAATATTTGAGATGGCTGAAGAACATTTTATTAAACTGGGGGGAATAGTCACTAAACAAAAAATTAATGCATTAGTAAAGGAATATAGAGAACATGAAAAAGTATGCCTTGTACCATATGGAGGTAAATCCCATCTTTTCGACGTTCATCTATCTTTGATATATAGTACTAAATCATGATTGAACTGTAATTGTTACACAACAACAAAAAGAAATTTAAGGTTCATATCAGCCTTACCAATCCTCTGCCGATTTCAGGAATGTTTCCACCAAACAGATTCGTCCCGTTAAGGACAAATGTGAGAACCAATGTCATGGCAACAATCGGGAAAAGACAGACTGCAGAAACAAGATGCTGGGTTCCCTTTGGAAGAAGAAACTCGAACGTATTTTTGATATCATCACGCGAAGATTCTAGCAGCATTTGCGCCACAGAACCAGTAACAACAGAACCTGTACCGCATTGCATCAACGACACATCCAAAGAAGATTCAGGAATAACACAATCACTATGCACCTGAGGCAATATAGTGGATGCGACCAAAATATATGAAAGTGGAAATACGAAATAAAGACCCAGTGATAGTGCCATTAGATATGCTCCAGCACCACGAGTTGGGGGAAATGCCCTTGCAGCAACACCTACTGAAAAAAAGAACAAACCATAATGTTTCAGGAAATTAAGCATGTGACCAAGAAGATAGTAGATATACAAGTAGAATGTAACAAGCTGGGTTGTATTGTTTATTCTTTCGACAATACCCTTAACGGCAAATCCGGAGGCAATTTCACTCATGAATATTTCATAGTGTATGGATGCGGCAACTTCGGTCGGAATATCAATGATATACAAATAGCGCATCAAACGTTTTGAACAGGATGCAGGAGCTTCCATGTAAAGTTTAGTGTAATCGATTAGCGTTAATGGGGTTCCACTTGCTTGAAGTTTTACAATATAGGTATTATACTGGGCTTGATAAACTCCTTTATCAAGACCGATTGCCCCTTTATATAAGTCATCGGCAACATTCACAAAAACAGGCTCGCCTATCTGAATAAGCCAAATTGTCATAAGAACAATAAAAACCGTCGAAGCAGCGTAAACAAATTCTGCCTTGGCGGTTTGTTCAAGCGTACGAAGACCAAAAAACCTCGAGAGCATTATCAGTATGACTGATGCAAGCACGGAAAAACTTGCGGCAGCAGTGGCAATTGTTTGCCATCCAGCATACTGTAAAATATCCGGCATTCATATCATCCTTGTTAACGAAGTTATGTCCATTTCTTCTCCAAGACTTTTGGAAAGAAACCGTGCAGCCTGCACAAACAATAATATATTAAACGCAGGCATTATGAAACCTAGCCCAAACGCCAATCCCACTATGGAAATTGGAATCATCATCGCAATCAGGAAAGTTTTTCCAACAACATTTTCCAGTGCACCCCCAAGTGAGGAAAGCGATCCACCAACAAAATCAAGAAAACCACCAGTAAGCCGATTTCCAAAGTATCCATTAATTTTACCTCCAAGACCATTGGTAACATCGTTTATATATTCACTTGCAAACGATCTCCAGGTAACCATTGGACTTGCATTTTGACTATAAAACATCATGTAAGTTATGGAAACCAAAAACGGATAAATGAAAAGAAATGCAATTGTCACACCTATGATAGTTCCACCAATTCTCCTTGTCGGAGTGAATGACCGCAAAATGATCCCGATCGGAAGATAATATTTCAAAAAAGCAACAAAGGCAAATGTAAGAACATATAATTGAGCGTAATTTATTACATATGCCACGGAAAGTGCAACCGTCATGTTATACAACAACTGTTTGATTGGAGATGCAAACCCGGCAAGAGGTGCAGTAATTATACCCACACCCAATGGACGGGCATATACTGTTGCAGTCGCCATGCTATCGAAAAACCAATTAAGAAGATAATTCAATTCAAGCCAAGCACCCATATCATTGGCAACTTCTTCGAAGTACTTCTCCGAAACTGACCAAACATTATCCGTGGTTACAACTTTTGCAGGCAAAAGATCCTGTGGCAATAGGGTACCTATCTGTAAATTTGCAACTGCACCAACACCCATTAAAATTATCAAAAGCAAAGCAGTAGTTATAACCAATTCAGAAAGTTCAAGTTTCACAAGTGCATTAAGATTCTGATCCCTGAAAAGACTGGACCACATGTAAAGAAATGCAAGAATAGTTGCAGAAACAACCAATGCACCGCCGATAAGAGGAAACCATTCCCAAAAACCCTGTTTGGTAAGACTGTTCAGCAAAAGAATGTGAACCGGATTTCCAACAATATCTTGCAGTGATGTCATCATTGTAAGTACCTCATATAATTTTCATAAACGAAAGGAAATTCACGTCCACACTAAAAAATTTCGCAATTTCCTTGGCAGCAGTCAGTGTAATAAATATATTAAAAAATGGCAACAAAAGACTAATTAGTACCACATAATAAACTGAATTACGGACTAGTTCAAATGCAATAGACAGCGCTCCCGCAATAAAAAATTGGATGAAAACTCCACCGGTAACCATCAAAACGATCAACAATACCCCAGCAACACCAAGAATTCCGCTTTTACTTAAAAATCCCCCGATTGCATTTTTTGCATCCGCAAGATGATAGGAAAGAATTTTATGTGCCTCATAGTCAACAAGAAACATCATTGGATAGATTACTGCAAGCGCAAATGAAAGTGCAAACAGTGCTTCTCCAGCACCACGTGTTGGGGGCAACGCCCTAAGAAACATACCAAGTGGAATAAGCAACCCCCACACCCAACGCTTTATCAAACAGAGAGTGATAAGATGAAGCATCCACTCACTTATTGCAAGTCCAAGAAATTGGAGTGCCATACCAACCAGGTCCACAAGTGGTTTCATTATGGCACCAAGATTAAACTGATACATTGAACGCCATGTAATTCCAATCCACAATGTTGACGAATAGATGGTATGAATTATTGTATTGTAAAGCGTGAGCATGCTGTAATTATCAACCATATCCACAATCATAAGACGTGTAAATGCCATTGCCGCATCGATTATTACTACATTTTTAGGATTGCTATAAATGACATCCCCAACAGAACCGGCTGTGCTTAAACCATACCACTGATTTCCTGCTGCAATAATACCAACCAAAAAGAGCACACGAACAAAAGTCATCATTGTCTGGAAAGCTTCTTCCTTTACAGTTGATACCATGGGTTGGGATTGAAGCACCTGCGCCAGCATGTAAAGTAGGATTAACCCCATTACAATCATAATTGATGCATACATTGCAGGCCTGAGCCAGGCACCTATGATGAAATCGGGCCCATAGGTTACCCACGAATCTCCGCATTCTCCTGCTTTTGCAATATCAACTACGGAACTGAATACTGATGGAACGGTCTTAACTGAAACACCCACGCCAGAAACATAATTATCCGTACCCTGTACGAATGAATTCCCCTGACTTTTCAGATATTTGGTAAGATTATCGTAATAACTATAAGTTGCAGTGTTAGTATCATCTGCCGAATGAATCAATGGAACGATAATGAGCAATGCCAGTATAAATAAAAATTTTCCATTGATCATATCATATCAACCTCGTCAAACCCGCAATCTCGATATCTCCACCAAGCGTAACTGAAATGGACCGTATAACTGCGATACACGCCAGAATGCCAAACAATGAAAAGAATAGTGAATAGAAAGTAAGTCTGGCAACAATATCTATAACACCACCAGTTCCATATGCAGGGGAATCGTCCAGATAGGCAGTAGTACGTGACTTGCTTGTTGGATTTGCAATGAAATAATCCCAGGATTCTTCCATAGCGACTTTTCCAAACCAACCTTCAACTTTTTTCTGCGACTCATCATATGCTTTCTTTTTGTCTGCATCTGTAAGTGAGGAACTGGCCATATTGAAACCAGGAACTGCGTGTATGGTGGGACCACCACCTAAAGGACTTAACTGACCTTTCTCCATTAATTCTGACAATTCAGCATCAGTCAAACCTTCAATCTGCTGAAGATCCAGTTTGGCTTGTGTCAAATTAAAGGTAGAATTATCTGGAAGGGCATATGTACCACCAACATACATGTTATTTGAAAGCGGAGGATCACACAGCTTATTCACACCGCAAAAGCCAGCATCGCGGGCATTGTTCTTTATATGAATTGTGAGCAAACCACCAAATGCATAAAACATTGGAAAAATAAAATAGAGCGTTAATGCCATTGCAATAAGAAGACCACCTAGTTTTCTTGTAAAAGTAAATGACCTAAGTAAAACACCAAGCACAAAAAGCGAAGGAAATACAGCAGTACTTATGAAAACCAGGAGAACTTCCTGAAATTTAGTAATTACCATAAGCTTGACCATGTAATCAAAAACCTGGGCCTTGACAATATTCCCCATTGCATAGAAACCTTTCCATGGATTTAATGAAATCATTCCTGCCATTTCAAAAACAAGTTCCAAAGTTATGGTTGCATCCGCTAGAACTGATGTTTTTATGTAACTTAGGTAAATATTGAATGCAAGATCTTTTGTTTCATCAAAAATTACACGAAGATAGTAAATTCCAAGACGCATGTGGCATGCAGGAATATTGTGATAGACTGAAAGTTGATGAAGACCAATTTGATTGGGATTGCAAAGGTCAACCAAGGTTGTTGGAATGGTACTTATCCCAGCTTTGCTATAATCTTTGAGATAAACGTAGGTAAGACCCTGCCCACCAACACCAGTGGAAGTAACACCAAGTGCACCCTGCACCACACCGTCAATCATAACCAGTGCAGGCACTGCAATAATTATGAGAACTGCCGAATAGAAAATTTCCACAAGTTCCATTTTTGCCCAGGTTTTCATGGTTTCATTCATGAGCAGCGAACCAAACATGTACACTAAAGAAACAAGACCGGTGGCGAGGATAAGTGCCATGGCAGCAAGCAGTGACCAATTTTCAAACATACTATAAAGTACACTATCCATGCCCATACTTACACCTTCCCACTCAAAAATTTAGCCATGGCATTTATAAATGCAACCGTTATCGATATTGAAAGCGCTGGAAGAAAGATACCTATTAGAGACAGTGAAGCAATAGATTTCATTACTGCAAGAAATTCAGACATATCCACTGCATGGATTAGCGTTTCAGAAAAAACTCTTCGTAGTGTTTGCCCAATAGTATTTAGTAGGGGATTTTGAGAAAAGATGAAATTTGAGGGGCTGAATGCATAACCTAAAACAGCATATTTCATTCCGCAGAGAGAATATTTGATGCCAGTTGGCGAAACATATTGATCCATACCAATATCCTTGATCGCCATTGCATTGATGATATATGTTGTCGGAAAAATTACCTGAAAACCAATAGCAAATGCAATTAGAAAAGAACCAGCTTCCCTTGTTGGTGGAAAAAATCGAAGAATAATTCCGGCAGGAAGGAAAAATGGACCCATCACAGAATTGATTATTGCAAGAATAGTTATCTGAGCGGAAACTGAACCATAGACTGATACAATCCCAAAGGAAAGAGTATTTGCCACAGAAACAATAGAATCTATTCCAGGAAAGACCTTGAACACATGCGTAAGAACAGATTCACCCAATCTCCTATATACAGTACTCATCATGGAAGCACATGCCTGAATTTGAAACATGTCAAAAAGACCCTGTAAAAGTCCACCTGCAACGGATTTTTGAAGAAAATCAATTGCCGCAAGAGGTGGATTTGGATGCCCGGTAAGGACAATTGCAACACCATTACCAACAAGGAAAAAACCTATGCTGAACAACAGAACAAGAAAGGAACCAACAAGATTTGATAATTCAATATTCAAATATGCTTCCCATTCTGGAACCTTTAGAACTCTGGCCACTAAATAGGTGATAAGAATTATTACGAATGTAAGCAAGGTCACCTGAATAATGGTTTCACCCCACCCGATGAAACTTGACGAGGGAAGAGTTTGCTGAATATTGTGTGAAAGTTGAGGAATTATT
>JBDRIM010000036.1:0-4146 GCA_043816005.1 Microcaldota archaeon | reverse complement strand
GATTACAGTTTAAGGTCGGAAGGAATAACTACATGTTGGATCATGCAGAATAGTGAAGAAGTAGTTAACGGAAAAACCATTTCTAATGAAAAGGTTTTGTCCATTGGTTTGTCTTTGTGTAGTAAAAAGGATCACTTTTGTAAAAGAACTGCCAGGAAAGTCTCACTCGATAGGGCTTTAAGAGGTAAAAAAGCTCCTACAAATGTTGTTGGCATAAAAAATGTGTTTCCTTTTTGTTATAATAAGTATGAAAAAACTGGTATGTCATGCATATCTGAATGTCCTTTTATGCATGTTTGCTTTCATTCTAAATTTTGTAAACATGTGTTCACAAAGACAGAACGTGCTTTTTTCTGGAATGAGTATGCAAAGATGATACACAGTGATTGGGCTATTTGGAACAATTGAAAGAATACTGGAACAATTACAAAAAGGATTTTATTATGTATGACAATGAAACGATCAAAATAGTTAATATAATAGTAGATAATGTTAATTGTACTTTTGAAGTAGGCAAAGAATGTTGGCATCCTGATATTAAGCTTACTGAGAAAGGGAAAATCGTTCTGATAGTACTTTACATTGATGAAAGAGGTGAAGCAAAAGTTACTATGGAACTTGACAGTGGAATAATTGTTAGATTCTTTGGTACTGTTGTGCGTATGGTATCAGTAGAAAATCTGGATATTTGTTAATATGGGTGAACACACTGCATATTGTGGATGCTGTGGTCTTATGAAAAGACTTGCGGCTAGGTGCTGTAAATGTCAACGTTTGGTTTGTGGTTCTTGTTGCAACACTTCAAATGAAAATAATAGGGTATATTATTATTGTCAAATTTGTTACAGTAAATTATTACAATTAGAGGAGCCAAAGTTACCATTGTCTGAAGCAGGGTGGTTAGGAATTTCTAAAAAAATAGAGGAGTCAAAGTTGTTATTACAGTCAGGAATTTCTACAAAAAAGGAAATTTTGGAAAAAGATTTTAATATAAAATATGTTTCATTTGTAAATGACACTTATACAAATGATTATGTTTGTCAAATTTGTGGTGCTGTTAGTGTGAGAAGAGGACGTATTTATGATGCTTGCGACACTTGTGGTATAGACATATGCACAAATTGTAAAAGATACAAGAAATCTGATGATGGGAAAGGAATGTTTACACAATGTTATTTGTGTTTTGATATTGAATTTGCTAAAATTAAGAAATTGGAGGAGGATGTTACACTAAAGATGAGTCCGATTGTTCGGCGATTTTTTCGTATTGCAGAAGAATTAGGTATGAAAACAAATGATGATAAAATGGAGTCAAAATGAAAACAGTAAGAGTGAAGATGCCAACTGAGGTTGGAATTAGTGATATGATTTATTGCATTGGAATGAAATTTTACAATTTTGAAACAACACAATTGTTCATGGTAGCCGCTGTTCCTCGTGACTTAGGTAGTAATGAAAATAGGATTATTTTACCGAATATGAGAACTGGGGCATATCACACAAATAGTGTTGTTGTAGCATCTACCCAAAAAATAACATATCAAAACATGGTGGATTTGTTTGGCTCTTTAGATTTTGACAGTTTTACAATGATAGATATGATATTTGATTGAGCATAAAACTTTCTGAATAAAACGATGATTTTTTTTGAGTTGTCCTTATTTAGACATAGAAGGAATTTGATAAATGCTAATAATGTATTAGTGTTATTTCCTTCGAGAAGACTAAAAATGAAGGAGTAGACTGATGGCGAAATTGAATCAAATTGTAGCAATTGTGAAGGGAACGAAGCAAGCAGTGGAAAGGGCAGTCACAGATATTTACCACCAAATAGGGCACAGAGCATTGTTTGATGGTCTTGTTCGTGTCTACACCCCACTAGATGAACAAGGCGATAAGTTGCCTACCGAAGTCAAAAAGGTTCAAGTAAAAGCTGATGATGTCCTTTTTTCAGCTATCTCAAGTTGGACAGAACTCATTGACATTGTAGCCACACAAGATGTTTCAAACACAAAAGCGGTTGCAGATGTTGTGGTAATTGGTGAAAAAGTTCTTATGAAAAATGTCCCCGCAACACACTTGATGTTTATGGAAAAGAAACTTATAGACATTAAGAAATTTATCGAGGACTTGCCTATTCTTGATGCCGCTCAGGATTGGACATACGATCCAAAAGCTGGTACGTATAGGACAGATGTTATACAGCAAATCAGAACAAAAAAGGTGCAAGAACCTTTAGTTTTGTCTCCTGCAACGAAAGAACATCCTGCACAAACACAACTTGTTAGTAAAGATGTGAATGTCGGAACTTGGAACATTACCCAGTTTTCAGGGGCGTTAGCAAGCGACACCAAAAAAGCTTTACTTCAGAGAGTGAAAATGGTTGCTGAAGCTGTTAAGTTTGCAAGAGAACAAGCGAACAGTATCGAAGCAATAGACACTAATTATAGTGATGATATGTTCGGTTTTATTATTGGAAATGCCTTCGATAGTAAGTAGAATGTATGTTGCCCCTTAATCATGGGGCATATATTGAAAATGATCTTTGATAATTACAAGAGCACAGACTTAGACTTAATCTCAGTCTGAGAAAATCCCTATGCAGGTTCAAATCCTGCCCCCGATTCCATTGGGGCAGCACAGAAGAGAAGAACCTTTCCCTTTTCTTCACAGCAAGGTGGTCAAAGAGCGCCATCCGTGCTGTCCCTTAAAGGCCTATAGCTCAGTCGGTAGAGCAACGGCTTTTTAAGCCGTAGGTCGGAGGTTCAAACCCTCCTGGGCCTACTAATCGGGGTGGCGAAATGCTATACGCGCAAACTTCATCAGTTTGTGGGGACATCAAGTTCAAGTTATTGCTCTAACTTTAGACAACGCACCGGCTGTTAAATCGAGTTCTGGTACTAGTAAGTTGAAAATGCCTGTTCGAATCAGGCCCCAGGCCCCATCTATGCCTGGGTAACTTAATGGCAAAGTGACAACTCTAAAATTAAAAACCAGATTAAATGGAAGCCGTTAGCAGCGCGAGACAGGTGCAAGGGTTTTTACTAAATTTCAAATTTAGTATACCTAAAGGCAGCCCCTCGGCGACCTGGTATAAGTCGCTGGGGGGCGTTTTATCAACAAAATTGATGACGAATGTGAGAGATACGCTGAGTTTTTAGATAGGTAGAGCAAGGAAGCTGCTAATGCAGTGTGAATATCAAGGCCGGAGTTTAGTCCTCTCCGAGGTTTCTCGGCGCCTGCACAAATCCGCTCCTCGACGGTCTGGTGCAGCCTTGCTCTACTTTTTATTTTGAAGGAAAGAAAATGAGCTTAGTTTCTGATATTTCTGAACACATAACAATAGATGATGCATTGCTCACTGGCGCTGGAACATATGTTACTAGAGTAGGAGCAATATTTTTTTGTGTTGCTTGTGGTGATCTTTTTCGTTGTTTTTGTGATTTCCCGCAATCACATAGTGGACAATCAATGATATTAGAGCGTGAACGAAGGAAAGCTTTAGCTGACATAGTTGCGAGACAACTGTCATTAAAACCATGTCCTATTTGTGGGGTGCATGAGGAGTTTATCCCAGTTTCACCTACAATAATAAGGTTTGATTCAAAAGAGTTTTTGGAATAGGTTTGTGTAAAAAGGAATGGTAAAAAGGAGTTTCTAGAATGAAAAAGGAAGCGCGAAGAATGGAACAAGCAAGAAAACAACGTCTGCAAACTAGAGAAGAATTAGGCATAGTTCCTATACCTGAGTTTAGTCGAGGGGAACAATTATTGTGGAAGGGAGTAGCTTTCCAGTTAACAAAAACCACAAAAAAATCATTGCACATCTCCCCGATGAAAAAAGGTCAGTACAGGGTGGTGTAGTAAATGGTACGATGCAGGATATGTGATGAAAAGTTTAGACAGATAAATGGCTGGCATTTGGAAACTCATGGCCTTACTGTTGCTGAATACAAAACATGTTATCCAAAAGCTAAGATGACCAGTAACAAAACAAAAAAGAAAATATCTGAGGGAAATAAAGGAAAGAAACGCACTGCTGAACACTGCAAGAATATATCTAAAAGAATGACAGGAAGGAAACGCACTGCTGAATACTGCAAGAATATGACAGGAAGGAAACACACTGCTGAAACAAAAAAGAAAA
>JBDRIM010000035.1:0-2278 GCA_043816005.1 Microcaldota archaeon | reverse complement strand
CCCCAAGATTGCTGTTCTCCTCTTCTGAACAAAAGTGCCAAATCAACATCTAATCTTTGTTCGGGGGTTAATGGTATGGTTCTTGATTCTGCTGGAAGTGGAGAACGAATTCCTTCATCCCTGCTTCTAAATAAAGCACTTAGTTCAGGATCATCTGCACCCCTAATGAGTTGTCTCTTTGGTGCAACACGTGCTGCTGCAGCATCAACTGGTGAGGAAACATTCGCCCGAACTGGAGGAGAAGGACTACTGGGATTTAAACGTCTTCGAAGAGCTGCAATATCCTCCGCGATTTTATCAAGATTCAAAGTTCCAGCATCCTCATGCCATAATCTTCTAAACAAACCACCTAATCGCGATTCAGTACCTGCTGCCATAACTTCTGGTGAATACATTGCAGGCATTGTACTTGCCCGTCTTTGTGCACGTGACAAATTCACATTTTTTCCAAGAAGCAGGCCACCGAGCATCACAGAACCCATTGCAACAGATAACCCAACCCCAAATAATTGCATATCCTGTTGGTGTTTCAGATAACCGTGCATTGCAAGTGTTCCTCCAGTACCAACCATACCCAAACCAATTCCAGTCTGAACACCCTGAATTAATTTAGATGTTGATTCCGCACTGCCTAAAAGTGCATTTGCTCTTTGAAGTACCCTACTTGCACTTTCTAATTGACCAGTTGCATGTAATACCTTAGCACTTTGTCGCAGGGATCTTTGTAACTTAGATAATTTTTCAATAAAACGAGGCACCTTTAATCCCTTACCAACAATAAAACCAAAAGTAAGCAAATCTAAAGTTCCGAGAACCATGTACCCTCGTTTTTCCCATTTGGTCATTTTGTCTCCATTTTCAGCAAGATGCCTCCAACTATCCAAAGGATCCACAAGGGCTAAGCCAAAAGCCAAAACTGTTTTTATAGTATCGAGATTTTTTTCATGTCCATGTAATTTAGAAATATATTCAGAAGCAACATTCATTTGTTTGTCCGCATTATCCAGATGGGACATAACACCTTTCCCACCAACATACATAACTTTTGCAGCCCTATCAAGAGAATCAATTACACCGTTATAATTATCAAAAACTTTCTTTTGTTCAGTGGAAGTCCAAATTGACTTGCTGTGTATTGAAACACCAATTACATGACTTGTTAATTCTGCGAGTTTATTTTGAACCCGATCAAAATCAGGAGACCAATACTCTGTTGGTCGTTTTCTTTCAAACATATTAGTTATTTGGCCAACCTGCATCGCAGTTAATTTCCACCATATTGGATTTCTTTTAAACCAAGAAATATTGGATAACGAAGTCCAGCAGCGATCAATATTTTCCTGAAAATCATCACGCCAAGGAGTTCGTTGTCCTGGAGGTGCTGCAAATTTAATAAATGCTTGTTCTGGTGAAACAAAAAATCTGGAGGCGATATTTGCAAGTGGAAGTAAATTGCTTTCAAGCGCTTTAACATGGGCATGATTCTTCCCATATACTGCTTTAGCTTCTGCCAATGCCCCCCCAAACATTTGCACATAAGAAAAAGCAACCGTTCCCGCCTGCCATGCTAAACGTTTTTTCCCATGCGAACTATACAGTTTTTGGAATTCATCAACAACCGGAGAAAAATTATTCCAAAGATCCTGAGTAGCTGCATTCAAATAGAAAAAGGTAGTACTTACGGTTTTCCCGTTTATCTGTGAACGACCAGTGGATGATGCCTGAATCCTTGCAACTTGTTTCTGGAGTTTTTTCAAATCTGCAAGAGCAGCCGATACTTCCCGTGAACCGGTAAATTTGGCAAGTTGTGTTAATGTTTTTTGATGACCATGAAGTTCAATTGCAAGATTGAAAACATTTGATGTGTGAGTTACATACTTTAATTTCAGCATTGCATGATCAAAAACATCACGTGCTTCTTTTTCTTTTCCATGCATAAATAATGAATGCGCTTTTTGGAAATCTTTTGTTGTTTCAGCAGCAAGATTTGAAAGAACCTGCACTTGTTGCCAAAGTAATGGTCCCGCATATGAAGTATACTCATTTCCATAACGACGTTTTAGATCATCCTGATTGCGTTTAAGTCTATGGGATAACTCGTACAATGGGGCAGTGTGGGAATTGTGAGTTTCTTTTACCATTTGCAAACAACGCTCAGCAAATTGAACAGTTGAGTAACGTTTTTCAGACGCAACACGTGCATCTTCATAGAATTTATTTGCCCGCTTTAAATGATACTCGGCTTGAGAAGGATTTCCTTTTCTTATGGCAAGCTTTG
>JBDRIM010000034.1:0-21763 GCA_043816005.1 Microcaldota archaeon | reverse complement strand
CAACGCATCCAATGCCATTCGAGCATATCTATATTTTGCTTCAATAATTTCAATAATGCGATTTATCGTATCCAAATCAAGAAAAGTTGGAATATTAAAAGAAATTCCTACGTTTGGGAAACATATTGTTGAAAACTCTTTAATAAGAGCAAATGTATCTCTTATCTGTTCTTCTACTTCGCTATATCTTACTAATCCACAAGCACTACTGATACCTGCTCCACTGACAAACTCAACATTGCAGCCTATCTCTCGTGCAACCTCAAGGGCAGTTGCTGCATAAGTAAGATTTCTTAAATTAACCTGAGTACGGCCAATAGCTCCAAAACCTATCTTAACTGCGATCTTGTCGCCTAATCCTGTCCTTGGGTCTAGAAGATCATATGCTGTTCTATCTACACTGTTTATTGGGATTCTATTTGACAATCTAAACAAATTTGGCCTTTCCTTCAGCAACTGTTTTCTGTCCAGAACCACAGCAATATCCAAAGATTTATCATAACATTTAAGTTTCATAAAGTGGGGTAGGCGAATGATGGTATATAAATTCTTTTGACGGATTTATGAAAAACAGAATATTCCTGATAGAATACTACGACGTTAAATTCTACTAGTAACATTAAAATTCTTCAAAGAATAAATATTCCAATTTAAATAATCTTCGTTTTAAATATTCCTATAAGAATGAGTACTTGGTGGTAAAAATACGCGAACTTGAAAAAATAAAAAGTTTAAGAAAGAAACTGGATCTCACGCAAAAGCAACTTGCCAAATTAGCCGGAGTCAGTCAAAGTCTTATTGCAAAGATTGAAAGCAATCGCGTAGATCCTGCGTACTCCAAAGTAATTGCAATATTTTATGCACTCGAACAAGAGTTAAGCAAAGGAGACAGCCAAAAAACAGCCAAAGACATCATGACAAAACAGATCATCACTGCGACTCCAAATGATAAACTGAACAAAATAATGGAAATAATGAAAAAATACAACATTTCACAGTTGCCAGTACTACAAAATGGCAAATGTATTGGGAGTGTTTCAGAAAATGAATTCATAGATTGGATAACAAAGTACGGAAATAGTCTTGGTAAGGTGCATGTCAACGAGGTTATGGAAATGAGTTTTCCTACAATCCCTCCAAATGCCAAACTCAGTACTATAACTGAATTGTTAAAACTATACAAAGCAATTTTGGTAGAAACAAAGGGAACGCCAATCGGCATAATTACTAAAGCAGATCTCATCAAGGCAATAAAACATTAATTGCATATTCCTATTTTAACAGGCGCTATCTAAATTTATAATCAGGTTATCTTTATGCGATTTGTTTATATCATTATTTTGGTTGTTCTATTATTAGGTTGCATTCAACAATCCGAACCATCGATTGGTTGCCAGTTCAATAATCCATCTTGTAATACTAATGAGAACTGCATAAACAACTATTGTATTCTGAAAAGTGGTTGCCAATATAACAATCCTATTTGTGATGATGAGCATGCATGCATCAATAATCTATGTACACTAAAATCCGGTTGCCAGTATGGTAATCCACCGTGCACTTCAGGCTATGATTGCCACACCAATCGTTGCATTCCAGTTCCACTTAACATTTCCAATAATATCACTCCGAATAACCAACAAGAAATTTGTGGATTCCCAATCAATATTACTGTGGTTGATGATGTAATCAATGGTGCTGATTATATTGTATTTAGCGAAGTAGGTTCAGATCTCCGCGTGGTGTGCCAAAAACCATGTCAATTAAGCGATAATCTGCTTAAGAAAAAATACGTCGGTCTTAAAAAATCAATCCTCTCACTCAAATCAATTGTTGGCCTTGAATTTACCTCTCAAATCCGCCCCATTGATTTTCATTTTACATCAGATTCAGCATGCGGAAATTTTGAGGATTTTTCTATTGGTACTGGGTTTGCTGGCATTGATGGAAATGGACATGGAATTGCATGTACTTTTGATTATGAAAAGACAAATATCATTGTTCCACTTACTGAAGAAAATGCTTGCCGTACTGCTGGTCAGCTCTTGAGTGTACATGAAGCAGGTCATCTCATTCTTCCAATTCAATCATATACTCCATCTGAACATTTTGTAAAAATGTTATCATTTCACATTTCAGGTTATTGGGATGGAAATGATGCAAGTAAAGAATCTTCATTTCTTTTTAACATTAGTGCCTGTGATGATAGGATGAAATCATTTGCCCCGTTATCGTACGAACTTTGCAGACTTTATGGTATTGATGTAAATCAATATGATGAGATATTTGCTCAAGCTACTGGGGAGATGAGTAACAACGATTTGAAAAATGCAGTTGACACAATTGCTGGTAAGGACACTAGTCAGGCATTTCAAAATGCAAATATCATTTTGACGTGATCTAATGAACTATTTATCAAAAATTCCTGGTATTGGAGGTACGATAAAAACCACTCCAGGCGATTTTCTAGTCGAAGAAATTGGTCTTGATGGAACTGTTTTTGAACTTAACCGTAAATTTTCCAAAGATAATGCGCGAGTGGAAAGTGGTGGAGGCAAATATATCCATTTTATACTTCAAAAAAATAACTGGTCTACTTCTTCTGCCATTAGTGAGATTTCCAGAAGACTTCAGATAAGTCAGAACCGTTTCAATACTGCAGGTATCAAAGATAAAACTGCAATTTCTGTTCAACTAGCTTCTGTTTTTGGTGTTCCAATTGAAAAAGTTGAAGAAATAAAAATTAAAGACATTTCCATAAATGGTGCGTGGACTGCAGCTAATCGAGTTCGTATCGGTGATCTATTGGGAAACCGATTTACTATACGCGTTCGTGATTGCATTCAAGATTCCACCGACCGTAGCGAGGCCATCATGGTCGAACTCAACAAAAAATTTCCGAATTATTATGGCGAACAAAGATTTGGTTCAACAAGAAAAAACACCCACCTCGTCGGTGAAAAGATCCTCCAGAAAAAACTGGAAGACGCTGTTTTTATGTTTTTATGCGACGGAGATGGAGAAATAAATTCCGATTCCATAAAAGCACGTAAAAATTTAAAAGAAACAAGAAATTTCTCCCAAGCACTAAAGGAATATCCAAATCACCTAAGGCTTGAACGTTCAATGATAGCTTATTTAGAACGTCACCCCGAAAATTATCTAAATGCCTTGCGTTGTCTTCCACGTAACATTTTACTTCTATTTGTACATGCATTCCAATCACATATCTTCAACATCCTTCTTTCCGAACGTATCCAAGACGGGGAATCAGAGCTTGAATTGGAAGAGGGTGAATATTACTGTGGTGAAACCCGCGGATTTCCAGATATTGATAAAGCCGAAGCAGAAGGTTGGATTACTGGGAAACTAATAGGTTATACCACCCCAACAAACACTCGTGAAAAAGAACTTCTGGAGAAATTTAGCATGTCAAAGGAAAATTTTAAACTAAAGGAAATTCCAGAAGTTGCTTCCAAAGGAACTTACAGAACAATTCTTTCTCCACTTAAAGATTTTTCCTACCAAAACGAAACATTCCGATTTTCTTTAGGGTCTGGAAGCTATGCAACAGTTGCATTAAGGGAATTTTTAGATACAACAAAATAATCTAAATATAAAAATTAAATAATAAAAAATAAATTATTTTTTTGGCTTTTTGTCCAATTCTTCAAGATCTATTTCTTCGCTATTAATTAGTTTTTCTTTTGATTTAGTGATTGGTGTTTTTGATGTCGGTTCAGATGGTCCTTTCAATAATTTCATCGAACCAACTATTATTACTATTAAGAAAAGCAATCCAAGTGCTACAAGTGCGTATGTAACATAATCTGGTTGTGGTTCTTCTCCAGGTCTGACTATGGTAGTATTATTCTGATTTTGAGAATTATTTCCTTGATTAGTTTGATTCAATGTTTGGTTTCCTTGTTGTGTATTATTTATCACAGTTGGAGGACATTGGCATTCATTTGTATATTCTAATAGTATTCCACATCCATTAGTACAGCTACCTACTGTTACTCCGGTTGTACTTGTACCAGTACAAACACATGCACTCCACTGCATGGGAGTACATTCCGGTTCATCACATGTGCTATTCATATATATCATTTCAGTTGCTTTTTCGTCATTTGAATAATAATCATCATCGTCCATATCCACACATGCTGCATAAGTATGCCATTCGTTTTGGACAGGTATTGAAAAACTGCACGAACCACCGGTATTTGATAGTTCCATCATACACATAGTCATGCCATTACAATTATCTTTTTTTATTAATCCAAGTTTTCCTTCACAATTATGCAAACCACTTATCTGTGCTATAACTCCTTGGTTTAGTGCGTACTCAATATCTATTTTTACATCACCATAGCATTCTAGATCAGGGGGGTTATCAACACATTGATGCCCAGAACAATATTCATTTACATTGCAGTCATTGTCAGAACAACATTCGTAATCACACACTGGGGGAACGTACACACAAGTATTTGTGTTTAAGTTGCATGTCTGGTCATTGCCGCAGTCTGAATCGTCTGAACATTCCCCGTATTCAAGGTTGTGGCAAAGCTTTGCATACTGGTCGCAATACCCGTTTGCTGGACAATCCGAATCGTCACTACATGTGTATTGCTCGCAATAGTCTTGGTTCACGCAAAAATAGAAATAATTAATACAATCAGAGTCTTTCGTACAAGAAGGCTTTGGAAAACAGAAATTATTAGAACAATAATGATCAACAGCACAATCACTGTTGTCATAACATGCACCCTGTTTAAGAGCGCATTCATGATTTACGATAGTCTCATAGACTTCGCAGTTCAATGCAAGACAGACGTCTCCTATTGCAAGTGGTGCACAAAACTCAGTATCAGCGCAATCAGAATTTGTATTGCATGGGTTTTCTAATTCACAGATGTGATTATCGCATATCTTTCCACCCGCACAAGCACTATCGTCACAGCATTGATATTCATTCCACTGATGATCTGCAACATATCCACATTCACTTTGTTCGTTTACTGGTAAACATATATCGCCAGTTGCTGCTGCAATGCACTGCTCATTGTCCAAACAATCATCGTTTGAACTACATATTTCTATCGGTATCTGCCAATAATCTTCGGAATTAAGAGTGCCAATATTTCCATAAACTGTTTTTTGGTTTAGGCCACCGCCGTAATTAAAATATTTGAATGAAACTGGCGTAAATTGCTTGGCTGTACCTGGATGAAAATTAGTGAAACCATTATACTCATAAGTAAAACAGAACTCACCACCCCATCCTGTTGCATATTCGATTTTCTTATAGGTAAATGGGTATTTATCTGGATCTATAAGACTGCTACCCCCGTCATATACTTTCCCATCTCTACTAAAACTAAGATGATTATCCGAGTCTACTGTATTATAAACAAAAATAAAACGATCATATTCAGTATCTACTGTACTGTCTCGTATGCTAAAATATCCACATATAAAGTACCTAGGTAATACTGTGCCCGTTGTACTATATGCAATTTCATACCAGCTAGAAGTAGCCGTAAATCCATCATAAAGATATGCGGTATCTGCATTCCAATCAGTATCTGTCCCATCAATAGTAATTGTTTTGTCATATTCTACATCATATTTAGGTATTATGGCAAAACTAGTAGTCATTAAAATCCCAATTAGAAAAATTAAAATTATACTTTTCATGTTTTTATATTCTCAGTAAATTTAATAAATCATCCGTACCTCATAATTACATGAGTATCATAGAGGAAAAATGAATATGGAAGAAGAATCTATCTCATTTAATGCACCACATGGTGTTTTCTACAATACTACAATGCGTTTATGTAGGAGTATATCATCTCTTGCAGTTGGTGCAATAGACTCTAATCTAGAACTCGTAGATGCATTTTGTGCTTCTGGTATTCGAGGCATTAGATATGCAAAGGAAAATAAGAATGTTAAAAAAATCACATTTCTTGATCTTTCTAAAACAGCAATCTCATGTGCAAAAAAGAATGTAAAAACAAACAAACTCCGTGCACAATTTTGCCATAACAACATTTCCAAGGCAGCGTTCGAACTTCAAGCTGATTTTCTCGAAATAGATCCATTTGGTACACCATCACCATATTTGTATGATTCATTTCGTTATTTTAATAGTAAAAAGTTTGCTTACTTATCAGTTACTGCCACTGATGTTGCAGTTCTTTGTGGTGGTAAAACAGCTGCTTGTTTGAAAAACTATCATTCAAAACCTCTTAATAATGAATTCACTCACGAGACGGGACTCAGAATTATGATTAAAAAAATTGCAGAAGTGTCTGCCGAATTCAATATGGGTATTGAACCACTGATCTCATTTTCAGACAAACATTATCTCAAATCAATTATCTCAGTAAGGCGGAGTGCTGATCTTGCATATGTGTCTGCAAAACAACTTGGATATTTATCATTTTGTTCAAAATGCGGTAATCGGTTTCATTCTCAATTCCCAGAAAAATGTAAAAATTGCAGGAATAGTACAGAATTTGCAGGTCAGCTTTGGCTTGGTGAATTACATAATAAGAAATTCATTGGAAAGATGATAAAGTTGAATAATACTCGTAATTATACAGACCGAATCCAAATCAATCGAATGCTTTCTCTAATGGAAGGAGAGGTAAAACTGCCCCCATACTACTATAATGTGCATAATTTATGTAAAATACAAGATATCAATCCAGTTCCACAAATGGTGGTATTGCTCAAACGACTTCAGGATGCTGGATATATAGCTGTTCGCACTCATTTTTCACCAGTGTCAATAAAGACAAATGCACCATACAATCGTATTCTTGAGGCCATAAGATTGAAGCACGTTTCAATGCCGAGGCCATAATATGGAAAAAATAATTAAAGGGTCTGAAGTTTTGAACTCGGGTGAATTTAGTGGCAGTACTGATTTTTGTGATTTTTCTGGTGTTGTAAAAAAAGGCCACGATATTTGTGGTGATTCTGCGTTTGCTTATACTGATGAAAATAAAACAATAATCGCAGTATTCGATGGAGTAAGTGGTGAACCTGGTGCAGATGTAGCATCAGCAGAAGCAGCAGAATTTTTTCTTGATTATTTGAAAAAAGTAAATAAAATAAGTCAGAAAAAAATGGAAGCAGCAGCCCATATTGCAAAGAACCATGTGAAATCTGGGTTTACTACGGCATCCATAATTTTTCTTGAAAAAAATGGGGTGTTCATTGCAGCAAGTGTTGGGGATTCGCCCATCTATGGTGTTGATAAAAACAGAAATGTTGATCTTGAACTTCCAATCTCTCGTCCAGTTGGGGATGGAGATTCTATTCTGAAGTTTTTCAACTTCCGTGTTTTCGTATCAACTGTCTTCGGTGGATTTCAATCAAATAAAAACCCTGAAATTCATATGAATATGCGAAAAGGTAGACTTGGTAAGGACGAACTGTTGATTGTTGCAAGCGATTGTTTAGTTGACAATCTTTATATGGACTCTAATAATGGTTATATTACTGACAGTACTGGCAAATCTGATCTCAAATCACTTATTGGTTTGTTTTGTGAACCAAAAAAAATTATTGAAATTTTGTCAAATGAAATTGAAAAAAGATCTAAAGGTAAAAAAGTTGAATTAGGATCTAAAATTCTAGAGCCAAAACTAGATGATCTTGCCATTATCGTATTAAGGCGCCTTTAAATTTTTTGTTATTTTATCTGGTAGTATGAATCTTTCTATCAAACTACTTGGAATAATCATAGTACTTTTTATTGTCCAAATGTTGGTTCCTACATTCACAAATTTGTTTATTTTTATACCACTTATAGCATTTTCAGAACCTTGGCGATTTTTTACCAGTATGTTTTTACACGGCGATGTCATGCATATTCTTTTCAATGGATTCGCGCTTTTTATGTTCGGAAGTCTTCTTGAAAGAAAAGTCAGTACCAAGGATTTTCTTATTATATTTGTTGGCGCGGGTTTACTGGGGGGTATTTTGTATTATCTTACTACTTTTACGATGTTCAATCCCATCTGCCAATCTCCTTTTGGTGGGGTATGGTCGTGCCCTGCACTTGGGGCAAGTGGTGCAGTTTTTGGGATCCTAGGAGCCCTTGCGTTACTTCTTCCAGAGGTCGTAGTTTATATGTGGTTTTTTCCAATGAAAATGCGTTATGCTCCCATTGTTTGGTTTATCCTTGGTGTTTTTATGCAAGGGGGTAATGTTGCACACGCAGCACATCTTGGTGGTTTAATTTTTGGACTTATTTACGGATGGTATCTATCGCGTCATCAACCCGACACTCAGTCTGGATTTTATCAACCAAACTGGCAGCAACAGTAATTTTACTGAAACTGGTGTTGTGCCAGTTTGTTTTATTATGCTAATCTTCGTTACCCGAGCAACAGTAATATATATCTTTTGATACACAGTTATTCCATTAAATTGGAAATTATAAATTTCCAATGCTGAAAAATTTTATAAAATTTTTCATCAAATTCTTATCTCTCAGGTGATAACTTGGATGAAGTCCCTAGGCCGGATACGGCAATTGAAAGAAAAATGTTACAGGATCTTGCTCCGAAATCAAAAGACGACGAAGAACTTCTTAAATTTATAGAAGAAAGCAAACCAAATCTTTACGTTATTGGTGCTGGTGGAAGTGGCAGTAATACTCTTGATCGTATTTTTCAGATGGGAATACAAGATGTTAATCTTATTGCGATGAATACTGATGCAAAACATCTTCTTCATGTTAAGGCAAATAGGAAGGTTCTACTTGGTAAAAAAGTAAGCAAGGGCCGTGGTGCGGGTAGTAATCCTGTTTTAGGTGAGGAATCTGCAAAAGAAGCAATTGAAGAGATTAAAGAAGCACTCAAAGAACCATCTATGGTTTTCATTACATGTGGTCTTGGTGGCGGTACTGGAACTGGTAGTGCACCAATTATTGCTGAAACTGCAAAAAGTATGGGTGCACTCACTGTTGCTGTGGTCACTCTTCCATTTTCATCAGAAGGTAAAATCCGTATGGAGAATGCAATTACTGGTCTTGAGAAATTAAAAAAACATGCAGACACAGTTATAGTTATTAAAAATGATAAATTACTCAATCTTGTTCCTGATCTTCCGCTCAACACTGCATTTAAAGTTTGTGATGAGGTTTTGGCTGGTTCTGTTAAGGGTATTGCAGAATTAGTTACAAAAGCAGGACTTGTTAATGTTGATTTTGCAGACCTTAAAACAATTCTATCACAAGGAGGATTTGCAGTAATTGGTCTTGGGGAAGCTTCATTGGATGCGAAGAAAGAAGATCGTGCAAGAGTTGCAGTTGAAACAGCACTCAATTCTCCTCTTCTTGATGCAGATGTTAGTACATCAACCCGTGCTCTTATCAATGTTGTTGGTGGAGAAGATATGAGCCTCAAAGAAGCTGAGTATGTGGTAGCAGAAACAGCAAGTAAAATAAATCCCGATGCTCATATCATTTGGGGATCAAGAATAGATGAAAATATAAAAAAGTCTTCTATGCGTGTTCTTGTTGTTTTAGCTGGAGTACGTTTCCCAAAATATGTATTTAAACATGATGCTAGTTCAGATAATCTGGATCTTGATATTATTGGCTAAATGTTTTTGGTTTATCGCGCTCGGCTGTTACCTCGTGTAGGTGTGTGCCCGCAAGAAACAAAAAAGGTGGTTTGATTGAAAATTGCAGATTTGATAAAAAGGTGCATTCGAATACTTCATATATCCAGAAAGCCAACAAATGCGGAATTTTCCCAAGTTGCAAAGGTTACTGCACTTGGCATGTTCTTATTTGGTCTTGTTGGTTTTATAATTTCATTCTTATTTGGTTTTATCAGGTGAAAAAATGATCCATACAATAAGAGTTACTTCCGGACAAGAAAAAATTATTGCAGAAATTCTCACAAAAAAAGCACGTGCAGAGAAACTTGACGTATTCTCGATAGTTCATGTTGAAAACGTTAAAGGATACTTATTTGTTGAAGCACCCGACGAAAATACAGTCGTCAAACTTGTTCAAAAAGTTAAACACGTGAAAGGGTTTTTGAAAAGACCACTTGCAGTTGCAGACATCGAGAACTTGATAAAAGCAGATACACCACCAACAACAATTATGGAAAATGGCGACATCATAGAGATGGTTTCTGGTCCGTTCAAAGGTGAGCGTGCCAAAGTACTTAAGATTGATGAAGCAAAAGACGAAATAACTGTTGAGCTTGTTGAAGTGGCAGTTCCGATTCCGGTTACAGTTAAAACTAAAATGGTTAAACTGTTCCAGAAAGCCGGACAACTAGAATAAAAGAACCATGATGGTTCTTTTGATCTCCTTTTTTTATCTTATTTTGATTTCTCCTTTTGTTGGTAAACTACTCTTACTGGGAATGGTATGCTTATCTTATTCTTTTTGAACAGGTAGAATAATTCTCTATTTACTTGTTTTAAAATTGCCCATCTATTCAAATAACCATTTACTAAGTAGCCAAACTTAAAATTTAAAGAATAGTCACCAAAAGAATCGAATCTTATCCAAATAGTGTTTCCATCAAGTGTAGGATTTTCTTTTGCTACTTTTGTCAATGCTTCTTTTATCACTTTTTCTACATTGTCTATATCTTCTTTGTAATCAACACCAACTGTGTAGTAAACACCGCTTGCGCCTTTTGGATTTGAATAATTTTCTATAATGCTATTTACAAGTTTAGAATTTGGTACTACCAATTCATTCATACTTATTGTCATCAAACGTGTGGTTCTCCATCCTATTTGCATCACAGTACCCTCTACTCCACCATCTAATTTGATGTAATCATCTTCTTTTAGGGGTTTGTCAACAAGGATATGGATCCCAGCGAAAAAATTTGCTAACGTGTCTTGCAATGCCAATGCCACTGCAAGACCTCCAATCCCAAGACCGGTTAGTATAGCTGTGGTATCAAATCCAAGCCGTTGTAAAATAAATAGAATAACTACTGCAATAATGGTTATTTTTACTATGCTTCTTACAAATGGGAAAATTTCTTTGTCTCTGACTTCTCGTTTTCTTGGTCTAATCTCTTTACCATACCAAAGAAGAATTTGATCAGCCAAAGAACTGATCATAAAACCCATAACAACAAGCATCGTCAATAGATAAATTTCTAAGACTGTATAATTTTCTATCACTGTTATATCTGGGTACATTGCTTGTATTGATATAAAAATCGACGTTGCCATTGCAATAATTGGCAAATATTTCTCCAAAGTTTTCATTATTCTGTTGTCAAGTGTTGTTTTTGTTTTACTCACTAAGAATATTGCTATTTTGTGAATTAGTATTAATATTATCTGAAATATTGCTGTTGCAAGTATAAATAAAATTAAAAATCCAGTTATTTTTCCTCCTGGTAATGATTCTAGTATCTCTACATATGGGATGGTTATAGCAAAACTCATAAACTAATATTGAACTCAAACTTTAAAAACTCTAGGCATCGTTTTTATTCAGCGATCGTAGTCTATAGCTATTGGCGGACATTTTTTGCCCGCCATAGCGTGCAACGGTATGATTCGAGCTTCCCATCCGCTTTTTTGGTAAAAAAGCGGCGCAAAAAACCAGTTTGCTATTGTTGCAGCGCAACAATGACAGTCAAAAAACGCACTTGCGTTCTTTGGAATGTTAAAACTGGCTATAAAGGAAATAGCTCGTGGACCGGGTTCAATTCCCGGCGATCGCATTTTTGTTCACCGACTTCGCCTAAAGGTTCGGTGTGAACACATACAGAACAAAAATGCGGAACTTGAACGGAACACCGTTCAAGAACTTCGCAAAAGTTTACTCGGTAAAATTTTGGCAAAAAATTGAATCATTCAAAAACTACTTCGTCAGTGTAAACTATACATCCCTTGTTTGTTATTTTGAAAGGGACTCTTTTCAGCGAATGTTCAGCATATCTCATTTTTCTAACAAATATGGCTCTTGAAAATACATTTCTATTAGTATCCGAGAGTAATTCTAGTGAAATCAATCCGTCAACCACAAACTCTTCAAAACCACTTATGGAAAATGCCTTTTGACCCTCAGGTACATCTGAAATAGCAAAAGTAACACAGTTAAGTTGTTGGAGTTTTCTACTGAATAGCATCAATCCTCTTCTGGAATCCTCTGGTTTATCAAAAAAGGTAGTTGCAATGGAATAAGAATCAATCACCATTCTTTTGGCATTGATTTTTTTTACTGCAGCAACTACTGCATCTTCTAAAGTTTCAAATTTATAAACAGAAGGTGAAATTATTATAAGCATTTTTTTATCTATCAGTTCTTGAAGATTCCAACCAAACTGCATTGCAGATGCTATAATCCTATCCTGGTTTTGTTCAAGAGAAATGTAAACACCTGGTTCATTGAATTTCTTAGCTCCTTTGTATAAAATTTCCAATGCAAGTGTTGTTTTACCAGTACCGTTCCGCCTGAAAGCATAATTAGGCTATCATCTGTGAAACCACCGCCTAATAATTCATCTAATCCTTCTATCCCAGAAGACATCTTTTTTGCCATGTACTCACCAATCTTAGAATATATTTAATTATTTCCTAATAATCTAATGTAGTATAAACGGGGAATTTTTTACAAAATTCCACAACTTCTGTTTTTACCTGTGATATCATTGGATTGATCTTAATCTCACTCCTGAATTTTTTGAGATATTCCTTATTTTGTGTTTTGTCTTCAGGTAAACTGTATTTGGTGCAAACTTCTTTGATTATTTTTGCAATAGAGTTTCCAACAAATTCCATCTCTTCTTCTTTTAGTCCACGAGTTGTTATTGCAGGAGTGCCGAGTCTCACACCACTCGGATAAAATGGTGAAGACGGATCAGCTGGAACAGTATTTTTGTTTAATGTTATATTTGCTTGATCTAATGCTTCCTGTAAGAACACTCCTTTACCTGTCCCATATGGAGTAAGATCAATCAAAATCATATGGTTATCAGTACCATTTGTAACTAATTTTACTTCTCTTTTCATAAGTGCAGCAGCCAATGCTTTTGAATTTTTTACTATTTGATGAGCATATTCTTTGAATTCTGGTTTTGATGCTTCGCCTAGTGCAACTGCAATTGCTGTTGTTTGATGATCATGTGGACCACCTTGCAATCCTGGAAACACTGCTTTGTCTATTTTGTCAGCTAATTCCGGATCTTTTTTCAATCCTTTTTCTGTGACCATTATCATTGCACCTCTAGGACCTCGCAATGTTTTGTGGGTAGTTGTTGTAATAATATCTGCATAAGGAACCGGACTTTTATGAGCTCCACCAGCAACTAAACCTGAGATGTGTGCAATGTCTGTTGCAAAATAAGCTCCAACTTCGTCAGCTATCTTACCTATTTCTTCAAATGGAAATTCACGGGTATATGCTGTTGCTCCGCACCATATTAATTTTGGTTTATGTTCTAATGCCAGTTTTTTGACTTCTTCTAGATCTATATAACCATCTGATTTGACATGGTATGGCACACTTTTGTAGTAAGAACCTGAAAAATTTACCTTCCATCCATGTGTAAGATGTCCACCATCCAGTAGATTTTGACCCATTATAACATCTCCAGGATGACAAGTTGCAAAATAAACTGCCTGATTTGCTGGGCTTCCAGAATATGGCTGAACATTGGCATGCGGAACCCCAAAAAGTTTCTTTGCTCTTTCAATTGCCAAAGATTCTACTGCATCTGCATTTTCATTTCCGCCATAATATCTTTTTTTTGGATAACCTTCTGAATATTTATTGGTGAAAACAGAGCCTAATGCGTTTAGCACAGCCAAACTCACGACGTTTTCTGATGGAATAAGTTCCAAACCTTCACTCATTCTTTTTATTTCGTTTTTTATTATTTCTGATACTTCCGGATCTGTTTTTTTAATTGGTTCTCTAAAAAAAGTCTCTAAACTGGACATTTTACGCGCCTCCTAATTGTAGTTCTCGGGGAATTATTAAAAAGTAATATTAGTTCTGTATAATCAGTAGATATAAAAACATTATCCACCAATTTTAATCACATATGCATCCTATCCAATACGCTAAGCGAATTTGTTCTGTTTATAAATTGAAAAGACATATGCTTGCAGAAGTTAGAAAATTTGATGGGATGGCAGTTCTACATGAAACAGCACAAGCAATCGAAAGAGTAAGTGGTTTTAATACAGCAGATAAATTAGGAAAAGTACGTTTTATAAGAAGAATTCCAGGATATGATTTGTATCATTATTTGAAACTTAAATCAAGTGGTTTTCAAGATGCAACTGTTATTGGTCGTGCCATTTTTGGAAAATTTATCTATCTTCCCTTAAATAGATTAATTTTGACAAATATCATGAAACATAATTTGTGGAAAGAAGGGCAAGATTCCGAGGCAGTTCAATCTTCTATTGCAAAATTAATCCGAACTGTAAGAAGAATTACTGTACATGAGTTTGTTCATATAGTTGATACTGAATCTGATAGATTACTAAGAAGAGAAGACATGGACCCTAGGCTTAAACGTGAATTACAACGTCGTGCTTTTAGAGGCGAATATGATATTGGTATGCAATACGAAACAAATACTGGGCTTGGTAGATTGCCTCTTCGTGAACTCATTGCAATTGCAACAACCTCTCTTGTTTTGGATGAGCATGTACTCACTGGTGTTTCTCAAGCGACATTTGATGAATATGTTGATGTTAATAGAACAGCAAAAAGATTGCTTAATGATCGTATAGATTTTGTTCGTCATCTTGTTGCGTATCGTGATTTTATGGTTGATAATCGGCATGTGTTAGCCTATAGATTCCTTAATACAGTAATGCCATTTCTTGGGGATGCAACTGTGAGAATTATCATTTCAAGACCACCAAAGTTTACTGAACTTCTTGATCCATCTAGTTATGAGACTTAAGATGAAGCTTAAAAAACAATCCACCTATTATTCGTTGCTGAGGCTCAATTGATCTGTGGTCCGATCAATGATCCCAAGCTAATGTAAAACAACTGTTTTCACGCTGAGGCCCAATTGTTCTTTAAACAATGGTCCTCATCAATTTACTATCGTTCATTGCTGAGGTCGCATAACCTGGTAGTGCGCACGCCTGGAACAAACTTCCTCATTGTTCGACTCATCGAACAATGGGGCGCATTGTTGCTGTGCAACAATGATGTTTTGAAAAAAAAAGTTTGACAAAAAACTGACTGTTGGAAAATCCTTTCGGATTTTCGGTTTTATCAAAACCATTTTTGCGTTTCGATTTTTTCGCGCAAGCGAAAAAATTAACGAAACAAAAGCAAAAATTAGCAATTCAGTTTTAGGTTGCACCCTTTTTCTAAAAGGGTGCGGAAAGCGTGTCCCTCGTGGATCGGGAGTTCAAATCTCTCCCTCAGCGTGTCCTTTTTTACCAAAAACAATCAGGAACAAGTTCCTGGTGCCCATTGTTCGGTTCGCCGAACAATAAGGAGGACCAAAAAAGTTGGTTGCTATTTGAGAGGTTACTCCCCTCACAATTCCCAAATTCGCGTAGCGAATTTCATCAAACAAAACTCCCTCAGCGATTTTTTTCCAAATCAGGAAAACATATAAACCTCATGAGATATTTAGTTACGGTGAATCATGTGGGGTATAATCAGTATGTACTGGTGTTTAGTGTTTTTTTAATGCTTTTTTTATCAGGTTGTGCATTACCCCTAGAAACACAACAAAATAAAACAACTACTCAAACATGCAGAATAATACAAACAGACAAACCAGTTACAACTGAAGAATGCGTAAATTATACCAAAACGTCAACGGACTGCAATGAAAGACAGATGTACTATTCAATATTATCTCTTTCAAAAAACACATTATGCACTGCCGATGGTTCATGCGCTGGGAAATCAATTGAAAACTGTGGAAAATGTAGTACTGCCATGACCCGTTGTATTATGACGATAAACAGTGATGAACAAAAGGAATCAGGAACAATCACTGTTGGTGCTAATTTTACACTGCCAAGCGGGGCATTTTTGAAGGAACCAATATCAAAAACTTTCAATCATGGTACAAACGATACATTTGATTTCTATCAAATTTATAATCCTGGAAATCCAATCAATACTGCTGATTGTAATCTTTACGTTATTGGTATTCCAACTGTTAATGAATGTAATGACATTACGAAAATTGTAAGTGACTGTAAACCTGTTACTAGGATCGAAAAAATACAAACAGAAATATGCAGCTAATTTTTTAATTAATCCTTCTATATATTTTTCTGGTGCTTATTTTGTTTATCAGTGCAACTTTTTCTGAGGCAATACTAAAAGGTGGCAACCGAAGGTTAATTGAAAACAGAACAATTGCAAATTTACGTTCGGCTCTATTACCTCATGGTAATTTTGATATTAGGAAAAAAGCAAGCAGAATTTTGATTTCATGTGATAACCTTGATCGTGAAATTGTAAAATATGCAATTCTGAAAGTTTTTGGCATTGATCATATCTCCTTTCCAGTTTCTATTCCTTCTAATATAAAAGATATCGAAACATCTGTTCTTCTAAATTCACATGAACTTATTGGTCACAAGATAAAAGTTGTAACAAAAAGAGCTGACAAATCATTCCCTATGAAATCACAAGAGGTAAGTGCATATATCGGTAAAGTTCTAGTTGATAAAGGATGTACGGTAGATTTGAAAAATCCTGAAAAAACAATTTTCATTGACATCCTGCCAAATGAAACTTTGATATACTTTGACAAATTCAAGGGATTTGGCGGTAATCCTGTTGGTTCAAGTGGTAAGGTGTTGTCGTTATTATCTGGCGGCATCGATTCTCCTGTTTCATCTCTTTTGATGATGAAACGCGGATGTAATGTTGACTACTTGCATATCCACCAATTTCCAGAGAACAAACAAGTTCTTGATTCAAAAATTATACAAATCTTAAAAAAACTGAGGGAATATTCACCAGCAAAATTCAAACTTTTTATAGTTCCATATACTGAATTCTACAAAGCAACATTGAAGATTAATCCAAAACTCGAACTAGTTATCTTCAGAAGATTTTTATTCCATCTTTCTAATAATCTGGCCAGAAAATATCGATATAAGGGAGTTGTTACTGGTGACAGTCTTGGTCAGGTGGCGTCACAAACAATAGACAATTTGTTTACAACTGATGAGGCAGCAAATCTCCCGGTCTATCGTCCGTTAATCTCTTTTAATAAACAGGAAATTATCGATTTAGCAATGAAAATAGATACCTTTTCCCTTTCAATCGAATCATACAAAGATTGTTGTTCACTTGTTGCACACAAAAATCCAAACACAAAAGTGTGGATTCAGGATGCAAAAAATATTGAACAGGAAATAAATATTGAAAGGATCGTGGAAAAAACGATTGAACAAATTGAAATTGTAGAAATCTAATCTGTTTCCTTTACAAATTCTAGGATACCCCTCGTAAGTTTCTTTGTTTTCTCATGTTTATAAAATCCATATACGAGGAAAACAATTGCTATTACTATGGTTATCAATCCAATCCACGCATACAGCGTTCCTGATTCAAAATAACCCACAAAAAACACTCCACCAAGAAGCAAACTTATACCTGTTCTGATATAAGAAAGATATGTCCTTTCTTGTGATAATTTTGTTCTTTCTACTGCCAATCTATCTCTTAACGAAATGTCTTCCATGTTAAGAACCTCCGTGGTTCTTGACTGAATTTAAATTTTTTAATTTAAATCTCATATAATCACCTTTCTGCATGAATTCTTTCCAATTTTATTGCATTGCCCTTTGTTTTATTGTTGAATTCTCTTCCTGCAATCTCCATCACACCAACGCCGACAAAAACATTACCTGCATATACAATTACTTTCTCACCACGTTCAACATCCCCTATCTTTTCTATTGCAGGAATCATAATCTGTGCACCATTAAGTATTGAAGCAAGTGCTGTTTCCTTAAGATAAACTTTGCGTAAATCTATAAATTTTTCTGGTGGATGAAGCATTTTTTCCAATATGCTGGAATCATTTTTATTTTTCCAAAACCAAACAGCATCTATAAGTTCTTGCATAGTAAAGGTTTGTTGTTCGTGGATCTTTCCAACTGCCGTTCGTCTAAGTTCTTTCATTCTTGCTCCGCCGTAAATTTTTCCCATGTCCTCGCAAAGTGTCCTTATGTACGTTCCAGCATCCACATTTGTTTCAAAAAGCGCAAGATGTCCATCATTTTCCAAGAGTGTCAGGGTATATACAGTTCTTTTGCGTGGGACTTTTTTCACTGCACTTATCTTTGGCGGCGTCTGAATCAACTCACCTGTAAACTGTTTAAATATTGCCAAAATGTCTTCCTTTTTGAACACTTTTTTGAACTTGACAATTCCTACGTATGTTTTATCCTTTCCAGCGATATAACGAAGTAATTTGGTGGCCCTGCCAAGTGCAACTGGCAAAACACCCGATACATTTGGATCAAGTGTACCAGCATGACCTGATCTGTTTGCACCTGTGATCTTTTTTACAAAAGTAGTTATCTCATGGCTTGCTTGCCCAGGAGGTTTATTGATAAGAATAATGCTATTATTTATTATTTTCTTGATTTCCATTAACTTGTAATTATCATGGACTTTTTATTAATGTTATTTTATTCGAGAACTTTTTGTTTTAATTACAATTAAGGCCATATCAAGTATTTGTTCTGGCGTTTTATCACTGTTATCCAAAACTGCATCAAATTTGCTCTCGTCGTAAATATCAATTCCATACACTTTCAAATATCGTTGACGGTTTTCTTCGTCTCTTTCTTTCACATGTTTCGTTGCCTGTGCAACAGTCATTTTGTCTCTGTTAGCAACTCTCACTGCTCTAATTTCTAATGGTGCAGAAATTTTTATCCTAAAATCAGCATCAACAATCCACGGACCAAGCCAGGTCGTTACTACACAGTTTCCATCTGTCTTTACAACCATTTCTTTCAGAATCGCATCGAATTTTTTATCAATATTGTGATCTTTCTCTGCTTTTTTCTGGAACTCCATAAGGGAAATTCCTTCTTTAGCAGCAAGGTCTTTGAATGTTGGACAAACAAGCGCATAGTCTAGTTTTTTTGCCAAAAGTTCGCCCAATGTATTCTTTCCGCTTCCGGTCAAACCAGAAACTGCAATTATCATTTTTTTTCCCCGGTTTTTTTCTTACCCATTACTAAGCTTATTACTATATTCAGAATAAATGATACAAAAATAAACCACACTATAGGTTGATAGAATGCTTTCCATTCCAAGATTGGTATTGTGAATGGCAGATCTACTTTGAAGTAGGTTCCGTTTGATAGTACAACATCAACTCGTCCAACTGAAATTTCCCTTGGTGAGTTCAAAAGTCCTGGTTTCGTTATATTTGCAGGTATCACATAAATTTCTGTGTTCTCGCCTTTTGAATACATTAACTTGTTAGTTGTTACTAAAACATCTTCGCCCCTACCAGCCTCAACATAACTGTCATTATTATCCTTATCGTACTGGAAATAACTCTGGTTCCTTGCAAGTTCATGATCTGATTCATAGACTATGGCTGTTGCAGTCCATTTGCCGGAATTATCATTAGTGAGCTGGTGACAAATAGAATATATTCCATCTCCTGCAAACTTATCACAACCAATTCCATCGTCTTTTAGGTTCAATAGTATATCATCTTTGGCTGTGTCATCTAACCAGCCAATAGCCCAACTCAAAATAGCAAATACGACTATTATATATATCATCGGCTTGAATTGGGCAAACATTATTTTGTTCATTTCAGGCATAAATGCCATTTGTTTGTCTAATGCAGTTTGCATTTTTTTATTATCCCCTGTTTTTTTTGCCTTTTCATAATCCTGACTAAGCAACTTCATCTTTGCTTGGTAGTCTTCCATCTGTTTTTTATCGATAAATTTGTTTTGGATGTATTTTGCAAGAAAAGCATAAGCAACAGCCAAAACTGCAACTAACCCAATAAATAATTCAAATGCCATCACTATTTTACAATTGCGAAACGTTAAATACCTTCGCTGGCTTTCTATTCTACAATGTCAGACGAACTTGATACTACTACCAAGCTCGAGATTTACAAGCTCGTGATAAACAAATACAAGGATCTGATAAGCGAGAAGGAATCATGTTCTATTTCTGAAACCCGCCAACGAGTTTCTCCATATAATGAATTTATTAAGAAAGTCAGAGATCAATTTCTCTCAGATATGTTACCATATATAAAACAAAAACATTTTCTTCTAGCTGCCCAAAGAGCAATGGATTATGTTAGAACAATAAAAACATGTGAGTTTTCATTTACTTTTTGGGTCAATTTCGACGATATGGATAAAATAAGAATTGGAACTGCCATGGACAAAGCAATTCTTTTTGCTGCACTTTTGCGTTCACTTGAATCTGAGGATGCTAAAGTGTATGTAACAAAAAAAGGTAAGTCTTATGTTAAATTTTCTGTAGACAATATGCCATATCTTTTTGCATCAGAAAGCGGTTCTTTTCTTATGGGTGAAGACAGCTTGAAAATATTTACTGATGATCCACCTGCATATTCTTTTAATGATCTCGTATATGAAAATTACGAAGAGGAATCTTAATCTCATTCAAAATATTTCATCCTTGCGATCTCACTTAGTATTAGGTCTACAATTTCGTTATGTCCTTTTTTTCCTGCAATATCAGCGGCATTTTCACCATTATTATTTTTAATCTCTAGAAAACCTTGGCGTGGCGGAGCAAAACCGGTGCCTCTTAAACTAAAAATAAGTTTTTTTACAATATCTAATCGTCCATTTTCAGCTGCATAAAAAAGTGCAGTTCTACCTTTGTTATCTTTCGCAAATATGTCCGTACCTTCTGCGATGCATCTGTCTACAGTTTTGATATCCCCATTTTTACAGGCTATTATTAGTTCATTGTTTTCTTCCATGATTTTTGATTCAAGGCTCAAGGTTTTAATCCTACACTGAAATACTATTGATTATTGGTGGTACTATGACTTATGAAGTAAAAAATTTTGAACAATTATTAGGGACAGATGGGTTCAGTGATCAATTATTGAAAAATCATTTTACACTTTATCAAGGTTATGTTGCTAATGTAAATAAATTAATTGAACTGTTTAAAAAAATCGAACTTGGTACTCCAGAATATGCTGAACTGAAAAGAAGATTTAGTTGGGAGTATAATGGAATGGTTTTGCATGAACTATATTTTGGCAATCTTATCAAAGGTGGCAAGCAATTTGATAAAAATTCAAAACTGGCAAAACATATCGAAAAAGATTTTGGCAGTTATGAAAATTGGGAAAAAGATTTTCGTGCTACTGGAGCCATGAGGGGCATTGGCTGGGTAATTCTATATTATGATAAACTTGCGAATAAACTTTTCAATGTCTGGATAAATGAACATGATGTTGGCCATCTTTCTGGCGCAGTTCCATTACTTGTCATGGATGTCTTCGAACATGCATTTATGCTGGATTATGGTTTGAAAAAAGCAGATTACATAAGTACGTTTTTCAAAGTAATAAATTGGGAAGTAGTTGAAAAAAACATTAATTAGTTCGTATTCCATCATCCCTACTTTTTCTTTCTTGTTCTATTCTTTTTGCAAGCGCATAATGCACTTCATCAAATGTTCGTGATGCAAATTCAAACAACCAACCTTCAATATCATGATGTTGTTTTCTAACTTCCGCTGGTAATT
>JBDRIM010000033.1:0-3061 GCA_043816005.1 Microcaldota archaeon | reverse complement strand
CACAGCACGAATAAGTTCCTCCCCTTTTTCGATTTGTTCATCAATTGCTTTTTTATTTGCCTTTGGAAAATCAGTAGTAATAACAAAAGGTTTGTGGCCAAGAAGTTCCCAACATTCTTCAGCAAAATGAGGAGTGAACGGAGATATCAACGGAAGCCAGATTTTAAAAAAATCGTGGAGATTAGATATTTCCGACCGCTTTTCGTACCATTTCAAATCCTGCACAACATCGTAGAAAATTTCAAGACCCAGATGACGCAACATGCATTTTGAATAAAGATTGTCAGCAGCACTAACTTTTTTTGTGATTCTTGATAAAAGCCATTTATCAATTCGGTTTTGTTTCTTTGATTTTTTTTGCTTAGATGTTTTTTCAACCAAAGAAGAAATAAATTCAAGCCTGCTTTTTGTACCATCAGCAACTGTCCGATTGAAATCACTGTCATTGCTTAAATCCGCTCCACTAACCACTGAAAACCTGATGATATCAGCACCATATTCCTTGATTGCTTTTCGTAATGGAAGGATATTCCCCATGGATTTGCTCATTTTGTTTCCATCCATAAGCACAAAGCCATTGGTTGTAATCTGCCTGGGCCACAGAGTTTTATCAAATATGGCAACATGATTGAAGAGATATAATGTAAGATGGTTTCGAACTAAATCCCAAGCACTGTGTCTTGAATCAACAGGATACCAGTAAAGAAAACTATCTCGAAGTTTTTTCATGTCTGCAGAACCTTTTCCTTGTCCAAGAAGAACATAATCAAAAAACGATTCATCAAGATCTTTTTCATCAAACTTCTCAAGCAAATGTGCAATAGTATAGTATGCCATATAAATTGTAGAATCAGATAACGCTTCAATCATCTTGGAGTCATCAAAAGGAAATCTCGTTCCCAAACCAGCTGCTCTTGCGCAGGGCCGTTTATTCAACCAATCAATGGTGTAATTAAATTCAGAACGGGTTTTTTCAGGTAAAGTAATCATCCCATCCAAACAGGCATGTGCCTTTTCCTTCCATTCCTGCTGGCCATAATCCAGAAACCACTGATCACCCAGAATGTTTACAATTACTTTGCATCCACATCGGCAATAAACTGGATCGGACAATTCCCAAAAAGAAACGGCCTGGTTGTTTTTAAACATGCTTTCCTTGGTTTTATCTATTGCTTCGGAAACTTTTTTGCCATTGTAGGGACCAACACGCATTATTCCAGTAAGAATTTCTTTTTTGTAAACCTCCTTAACTATCTCTTCGAGTTTTGGATCATGCTGATCTTTTATATTTCGTTGTTCTATCAATTCTTTTGCCATGAATCTATATCCTTTTACTTCGATTATTTGCGTATAGTCTAAATGAATCCCCATGTCCACCAAAGCAATATGATCGTAGGGAGCATGAGAAGGAACACTCATGACAATTCCGGTGCCAATATCATCTTTTACATAATTACCTTTGTAAATTGGAACTTCTTCATTTGTTATCAGATTCTTTGCCTTTTTACCAATAAGTTTACTACCAGTTATTTCATCCAAAACAGAGAGATGAAAATTTTGGCAGTTCATTTTTTCATATGCTTTTTTACTGATAAAATATATTTCTCCGGTTTTTTTGGATTTTGCTTTGATATATATAACTTCTGAATTTATCCAAATGTTAGTTACACCGTATATTGTTTCCGGCCTTAAGGTTGCAGTAAGTAAATGTCCATCCTCAAAACCAAATTTTACAGCTGTAAACTCCTTAACTTCAGGATCAACATCACCTTTAGTGTCATGTGCACCAACTGCCTGATTATCTGATGGACACCATGCAATAGGATATTCACCCTGCACTAAATATCCCAGAGTTTTGAGTTTTATAAATTGCCATTGGATAAATTTGCTAAATTTAGAATCAAAAGAATAGAATTTCCGTCTCCAATCAATGGAAAAACCCATTTCCTTCATTCCACCTTCGATTTCCTTGGAAAAATAAGTAACAAGTGATTTAGGATCAGTAAGGGTTGCTGAAACTTTATCAGAAATTCCGTAGATTTCACGAAAAACCTTCAATACATCTGGATCTTTTTTTGCAATTCGTTTTGCCATTGCCAATATGGGAGTACCAGTAACATGGAATGCCATTGGAAAAAGAACATTGTATCCTTTTAGTCTAAGATAACGTGCATAGATATCAGTAGTTGTATAGGTACGAGCATGGCCAATATGCTGCGGACTATTTGGATAGGGGAATGCAGCAGTTAGATATTTTTTTTCCTTTTTAGATGGATTAACCTGAAATATGCTTTCGGCATCCCATCGATTCCTCCATTTAGTCTCAAGAGTATTAGTATCCATAGAATGTTATTGAGGTTGAAAAGATTTATAGAGTTATTTCTTTCTGACGAAGAGAAGGTAGGCACCAACACCTATTGCAAGAACTGCAATTACCAGCACAATCAGGCCTGCACCACCAAATATTACAAACAAACCATCATCCTTCTTGACTGGAGTGGTTGTAGCCGGAGTTGTTGGAGTGACAGTTGAAGCAGATGCATTCTGTGCAAGCTTCAATGCTTCATCTGCAAGCTTTTTAGCATTCTCGTAGTTTCCTGCAGTGTATTCTGATTGGGCTGAAGCAAGCTTTGCTTCTGCTGCTGTAACATCCTTTCCTTGTACTTTTGCAAGTGAGATTGCATCAGAAGCAGTTGTTACTGCTGTTGATGCTTCAGATGATGTTACTGCAGTAATGTTTGACGGAGTGATAATACTATTGTTTGTAGGGGTTATGGTTGTGTTTTCAGTTACAGTTGTGTTTGTAGTCACATTAGTTGTAACATTTCCAGTTGTTGTATTGGTAGTTACATTTGCAGTTGTATTTGCAACTGGTGGGATTAGACAAAAGGTAAATACCACTGGATCAATGTTTTGTGGTTTTGTATAACCTGTTTTGGTTACAGAAACAGTGTAAGTTCCTGATTTTGGTAAAGTAAATACTGCTTCACCATTTGTATCTGTTAATTGTTCTCCGTTTGTAATTAATCCTTCATATGGACTTGAGAGAATTATTCTTACA
>JBDRIM010000032.1:0-4244 GCA_043816005.1 Microcaldota archaeon | reverse complement strand
TATCCTGCACCAGTTTGGGTACAAATCCTTCTCCAATTCCCTGAATTTTATGCAAACCTGCATTCCCTCCGGAAAGCACCGGGGATTCCAAAGGTTCTACTCCGATTATTTTCACATGGGGATTCATTTTCTTCAGTGCATGCGCAACACCAATCAGGGTTCCACCAGTTCCAATGCCTGCGACAAATACATCCACGTTGCCATCAGTTTGTTGTATTATCTCCTGCCCCAAAATCTTATTCGCTTCTATATTGTCAGGATTTTCAAATTGCTTTGGGAGCCAGTATTCTGGATGCAGTTTTGCAATCTCAGTATATTTCCTTACAGCACCGGCAATATCATCTTTTGCAGGTGTAAGAATTAGTTCTGCTCCAAATGCTATCATCATCTTTCTTCTTTCAATGCTCATTGATTCAGGCATTACTGCAGTAAATTTATAGCCACGGATTGCAGAAATCATTGAAAATGCAATTCCAGTATTCCCACTTGTCACTTCGAGAATTCTACTTCCAGGCTTCAATTCGCCTCTTTTTTCTGCATTTCTCAAAATGTGCCACGCCATCCTGTCCTTTATGCTTCCGGTCGGATTTGTTGTTTCCAGTTTTGCGTTTATTCCATTTATTGTTATCATTGGTGTGTTGCCTATTGTATTAAGTATATTTTTGGCAAAGGCGGCCACCAACTATTTCATTTTCAAATTCATTTGTCATAGTTTCACCTCACTTTTTTAGTTTACAATCTCTAAAGAAAAAAAAAACAAAAATTATATTACATTTCAGAAAATTAGAACTAACAACAGCAGAAAAAACCAGAAGCTGGCAATACTACTTTCAAATTTTCAATTTTGTTGTTTGGCTGCTTCATATTCTAAATATAAGACAGATGTGTTATTTAAGTTTTACTGTTCGTTAAAAGATAGTTTTATATATGTTTAATGCTACAATAATGCTATAAAAGTGATATTATGAATGTAAATTTACATTTATCTGGTGAACTTGAACGGTTCGTGAATGAGCTTGTCGAAACTGGTCTGGCAGCCAACAAAACAGAAGCAATACGAATGGCCATTGTCAGATATTATCATGAACTAAAATATGAAAAAAAGAAAACCTCCGAAGAACCAATGAATCAATCTACAATTGAAGCACACTGGAATAATGCAAATGATACAAGGTCCGCTGAATTTTACAAAAAAAGGTATCTGCATGATAAATCGTCGTGATGTTGTACTAGCACAAGTTTTTTTTACTGATTCATCTGAAAGCAAAGTGCGCCCTGCAATTGTTCTTTCGGAAGGCAAATATCATTCAGAAGATTTTGTGCTTGTTGCTTCCGTTACTACTGCAAATGATAATTTTTGTATTCCAATATTAAAAAATGACGTCACTTGTGCATTGGATGAAAACAGTCATGCAAGATTTGATGGAGTCATAAAGTTACACAAAAAACAGATTCTCAGAACAATAGGTAGAATATCGGCGGAATTTCATGCCGGGCTTGTTGATAAAATAATTAATATGATTAATTATAAAATTTAGGTTTTTTATCATGCCAGCAGTCCAATTGTAAATGCTCCAACATAGGCCAATATGATATACCTTATTGTTCTTCCCAAAATACACGCAACGACAAATTTCCATAATTTCATTCTAATGCTTCCTGCGATTATTCCAGCCAAATCAAAAATTGGATTCGGTATTGCGGAAAGCACAAATATTCCAAGTATACCATATTTTACTACGAATTCTTCGATTTTTTTCAGTTCCTTTTTATTATTTCCAATCAAATCCCGCGCTCCATTGCCTGCAATGTATCCAGTTATCTCTCCAATTCCAGAACCTACACCAGCGGCTATCCCAAGCAAATATGGATTAAGCACTGGGGCAAGTGCAATCACTGCTGCCCATCCTGGTGCTGGAAAAAACAGGCTTGCTGCTGAAACCAAAGATATTACAAAAATTCCCAAATATCCATATTCGCTTAACGTTGCGATTCTATCATTAAAAATGAATATTGCTATTATTATCAAAACTGCAAAAACAATTTGTATTAAACCATGTATTTTTTTATCCATATGATTAGCTATCAAACAGTCAACATAAAAATATATATTACTCCTTATATTCAATGGTAAATATGATGAAACATCCGTTAGCCATGCTGTTGCTGCTCACAATTTTTTATGCAGCCGATTCCTACGAGCCTGACAATAATTCCTCTTCAGCAAACTGGATTCTAACAAACAACACCTTGCAATATCATGAAGTTTCATTAGCAGGGGATGCGGATTGGTTGAAATTCAATGCAACTGTTGGGTCCAGCTATCTGATACAAACGAGCAATCTCACTGGGGGTGCGGATACCACTCTTTATGTGTATTCTACTGATGCCATTACACTTGCCGGATATAATGATGATACTTCCTGGTCATTAGATCAAACGTCTTCTGTTCTTTTTATTCCTACTTCCAATGGCACATATTACATCAGAATTTTGGATTTTGATGGTGCATTTTCAGGAGGTTCTTACCAAGTCGGTGTTCGTGAGATCGGCCGTCTTTCCCCTTACCTGGTGTCTCCAAATGAAGATATTTCAATAAATTCTAGTGATATTTTTAATTTCTCAGCAGGTGTTCAGTGTTTGAATGGTCCTTGCTATGATATAACTGCAACGCTTGATCCAATTGAGAGTGCTGCTGCTGAAAAAATTGACAAAGAGGTTATCCAAGATTTGCAAAAAAACGGTGAAGTAAAGGTTATTGTAAAATTCAAAAATATATCGTCATCAAAAAAATCACAGGCCCTGTTAACAATTTCATCTAACTCTAGTGGAATCAGGTCAAAACACGTTTACTCTACCTACAATGGATTTTCTGGAACAGTAACTGCCAAAGGGTTGGAGGATCTGAAAAATAATCCTTTGGTTGACTATGTTTATTATGATTATCCAGTGCAGGTTTATTTGGACACGTCCGTTCCTCTGATAAATGCCACGTCTGTTTGGGCGCAGCAAATCAATAGCACAAATATCACTGGTTCAGGTCAAACAATTTGTGTAATTGATACTGGAATCAATTATAATCATGCTTCTTTTACTGGTGGAGTTTATTTGGGTGGTTATGATTATGTGAATAGTGACTCTGACCCCCTGGATGATCATGGTCATGGGTCTCATGTTGCAGGAATAATTGCATCGCAAGATTCCACCTATCGTGGTGTTGCTCCAGGAGCAAAATTAGTTGCAGTAAAAGCACTTAATTCAGTTGGTAGTGGTTCTACCAGTGATATAATCGCGGGTATAGATTGGTGTACAAATAATGCTACAATATACAATATTTCTGTAATCAGCATGAGTTTAGGTTCAAGTATTCGGCATACCATGCCATGTCCATCTGATTTAATGGCGTCTTCAATTGCAAGTGCTTTATCTGCAAACATTTCTGTTGTTGTTGCGGCTGGCAATAATGGTTGGGGTGCTTCCGGAACTGCACCTGGCATTGGAACTCCATCATGTATTCCTGGAGTTATTTCAGTAGGTTCAACAACAAAAGGAGATTTATTTTCAGGTTATAACCGGGCTTCTTTGATTAGTATTTTTGCACCAGGAACTTCAATTACTTCGGTTGCATACGCGAGTACATACACTACCATGAGTGGAACTTCCATGGCCACACCCCATATTGCCGGTGTTATTGCGCTTATTCAGCAGGAATCACAGCTAAACTACAACCGGACACTTACTCCATCTGAAGTGAGGAATAAATTGAGATACAATGGAGTAAATCTTCTTGATAGTGGTGGAACTGAGCTAATTTATCCACGGGTGGATGCCTATGCCGCAGTAAATGCAAAGGGCATAATTCCTATGAATTCTGGTCAACCATTTTACACTATCACTCAAAATCCATCTGCGTTGTTCAATCTTTCAGAAGGTGAAACACAAAACTTTACCTGGGTTGTAAACGCAAGTTATGGTGGAGGAACGTACGAATTTTTTGTTATTTTTGAAGATAATTATACTGGTTATAACATTACTTCAAGTATTAATATTACCATTAATGATGCTACTTTTCCAGGTATTTTTATCCTATCCCCTTCAAATCAGTCTTATGCCAACACATCTATATTAATCAATCTTTCTTCAACCGATAATTATCAAGTTGATTCAACCTGGTTTTTCAACGGAACATCAAATCAATCCTACAGCACACCAGTTTACATCAATTATTCAGAAGGAAACCACAC
>JBDRIM010000031.1:0-4869 GCA_043816005.1 Microcaldota archaeon | reverse complement strand
GGTTCAGTCTATATTCATTTAGATCACCACACGGCTCATTATGTAAAAATAATATTAGATGAGATATTTGGTTCTGAGAATTTTATTAATGAGCTCGTGTGGCAAAAAATTAGGACAACAAAGGCACAGACTGTTGGTTTTGGTAATGTCCATGATTCAATATTTATTTATGGTAAAAATCCAAATATTTTCTTTCAGAATCAATATCGAGAATTTGATGAAAATTATATCAAAACTCATTATAAGAAAGATTCAGAGAGTGGAAGACTCTACCGAACTGTTTCAATGATTCAAACAGGGCAAGGACCAGCAAGACGATTTGGGGATAAGCTGCTTGAACCTCCGCCGGGTAGACATTGGATCTGGAGCCAAGAGCGGATTGACCAGGCGTTGAAAGATGGTTTAATCCGTTTTACATCCTCCGGTCGTCCTGAGAAAATTCAATATTTGGATGAAATGCCTGGTGATATTGTAGATGATTTATGGTCGGATATTTTTCCAATCAATTCTCAAGCAACTGAAGCATTAAAGTACCCAACTCAAAAACCAGAAGCGTTGTTGGAGAGGATAATAAACTCGTCCTCAACTGAAAACTCGTTAGTAGCAGACTTCTTTTGTGGTTCTGGTACGACTGCAGCAGTTGCTGAACGACTAGGTAGAAGATGGATAACTTCTGATTTATCCAAAACAGCCATACAAGTAGCAAGAGCCAGATTTGTAAAGCAGGATGCAAAACCATTTGTTATTGAAAATCTAGGAAATTATCAGAGGCAATTAATCTATTTACATGAGGTTAAACTCAAAGAAATGTATGATATTATTTTGAATCTGTATGGTGCAACGCCAAGAACAGATAAACAAGGCGTTGGGATAAGTGTAAGCGATAGAAGCACTCTAGTTTATGTCTGTGAACCAGATAGACCAATGACCGCAAGGAAAGCCATTGATCTAGCAAAAGAAGCGTTAAACTTAGATGGAAAGGGCTACAAACATCTTGTTATTCTAGCTTGGGATTACGATTATAACTACGATGAAGATCTAAAAAGAGTAACAAAAAGTGGGGGCAAACTTGCGGATATTGAATCAAAAATTATTCCATCTGACGTCTACAAATATCTAAGAAGCACTAAGGTTGGCGATCCGTCACTGTCTGAAAAAATAACGTTTTATCAAAAACCATACGTCAAAATTTCCGAACCAAAGATAATCTCCAAGGATGGAGATGACCAAATAGTCAAGCTTTCGATAGAACAATACGTAGTTATGGATAATCCAGTAAGAGACGAAGAAAAACGAAAGGAAGTTGAAACGTTACTCAGAAAGAACTATGCGTATCTAATTGATTTTTGGTCTGTTGATTGGAATTATGATGGTGAAGTGTTTAGGAGCAGATGGCAAGCCATCAGAGACAGAAAATCAAAAGAACCGGTTGTTACAAGCGCAGATTTTAGATTAAAGAAAGGTAAAAAATACAAGGTAGCGCTAAGAGTTGTAGATGTTTTCGGTAATGACGCATCCGCGGTTAAGGAAATTGACTTAAGGTAATTTTTATGGTCAGAAAATCGAAAAAAGACGAATACTTTGCAAAACATCCCTTGGCAATGCAGATAATGAAGACCGTTGAAAAATGGGCTACGGATAACTACCCCGCAGTTAACGGCCGAGAGATTACGCCAGTAACTAGAGAACTATTCAGTTACTGGTTTAACGTAGATATTCACGAAAACTGCAAGTTTCACATCTGCCAAAGAAGAGCGATTGAAGCTGCCGTCTATTGCTATGAAATATTGGACTTGCCACTACCAAAGACTCTTTTTGAAAATTTCGATGAGGAACAATTGAAAAAAGAGGGGTTGGAAGCAGAACTAGAGAAAATCGAGTTTCCAAGATTTGCCATAAAAATGGCTACCGGTACTGGAAAAACCTGGGTCATCAACGCCTTAATAGTTTGGCAGTACTTCAATAAAATCAAGCTAACTGATAAGAAATTCGCATCCCATTTTTTACTCGTAGCTCCAGGTAACATAGTTTACGATAGACTGCTGGATAGTTTTCAAGGCAGAGTCCAAAAAGGAAAAAGAAATAAGATGACTGCTGACTTATCAAAGGATTTATTCATGCCAAAAGACTGGAGAGGCGACTTTAATTTTAGAGTTTATACAAAGGAAGACATAACCGGGAATACCCAATCTACCGAGTCGCCTTTTGTAATGATAACAAATTGGCATCAGCTCATAGACACTTCAAAAAAAGATAAAACCTATTCGGAAGATTTAGGCCTTGAATTCAGGGAAGAAGGAGACTCTTACCGAGTGCAAAACTTCTATGATTTTCTAACTGCCAACAAAGATTTACTGGTTATAAATGACGAAGCGCACCACTTGCATAATGCTGCCGATAAGGATCTAAAAAGATGGCAAGAGGCAGTTGAAAATCTTTACTCTAGATTGAAAGACGGCCTTTTTGTTCAATTTGATTTTACTGCTACGCCGTACACCATAAAAGGAAAGAACAAGGAATGGATGAAGCATGTAATTTATGATTATGGTCTAGTCGAAGCCATGCAGGATATGTTGGTAAAACAAATATTTATCGAGAAAAGTACATATCTTTCAGAGAAAATAGAAAAATTATCTGAAAATGAATCATTCTCAGTAACTGCTTACAAAGACGAGGCAAAGAAACTAATTGACTTGACCGAGGTTCAAAAGCACATGCTTGAAATCGGTTATAATAAGTTAAATTTGTTAGAAGAAGATTTCAAGAAATTAAACATTAGGAAAAAACCCGTCATGTTTGTTGTTGCAGGAGACAACGATGAGGCCGAAGCGATTTCAGATTATGTAAGAAAACGTATAAACGACACAGATTCCAAACAAGTGGTTACTATTCATACAGATAAAAAAGACAGTTTATCAGATGAGGAGTATATTCGGCTTAAAGAAAAAGTATTTGCAAGCGATGACTACGATAGCGACGTTAAGATTATTGTTAGCGTTATGATGCTTAGAGAGGGTTTTGATGTTAGAAACGTTTGTGTTTTAGTGGTTTTAAGACCTTCAGAATCCGATTTATTGACCGAGCAAATATTAGGTAGGGGCATCAGGTTAATGTTTCCAGAAGACGAGTACATTCAATATAAGCTTGATGCAGTTTCCGCCATGAAAAAGGGTGAGCTGCCAGATAATTCCTATGATTTCCTTTTCGTTGTGGAGCATCCGAAATATAACCAAATTTATAATGACTTGAAGAATGCTGGAGCAGTTTTAGCTTCGGGTGAGTCCAAAAAACTGACGTTGGACTCAAAAAGGGTCTTGATAAACATAGACCATGCAAGAATCCCAAAATATGAACTGCGTTGGCCTTTGTCGTATAGAGATACTACTGAGGAGCAGATCAATTTTTCTTATTTTGATGTCACTAGCCTTAAGCCGTGTCCTATCCCATTTGACCAACTGAAACCAAAAACAGTCATAATAACAGATTTCCATCCAGAAACAAAATTCATGCAGGACTGGGAACTGCAAGATGATGTTTTTACTTACACCAACTTTCTTAGAACCGCTACTTTGGAGATTATAGGCTCCAATAAAAGCATGGCCTGGCTGACTCGTTATTTTGACGAAGTGGCAAGAATAACCGACGAGTATATTTCTGAAATATTATTTAGTAGAAAAATAGACTTTACGTTATCGGAAAACGTGATAAAACTCAAAAACTACCAGCTTTTTGATTTCGTAGTAAAGAATGCGAGGAAGGCGATTATTGATTTTGTATCTAAAAAGAAGCCAACTAACGCATTGAACGTTGAATGGACGAGCTTATCTAAATTCGAGGAATTGAAGGTAGTATTGGAAAGGGCTCTGGAAACAACAAAATGTCTTTATCCGTATCTGGACTTTGGATCTAAAGGGGGGTTTGAACGCAGATTTGCAGAACATGTCCTGGAAAAAGACTCAAAAGTTTTAGCTTATGTTAAACTGGATCAATATGTTCACAGATTCTCTATTCCGTATAATGACGACAAAGGATATTTAGGAAACTACTATCCAGATTTCATAGTTAAAACTGAAAACGAAATATTTCTCATAGAAACCAAATCAGAAAAAGATGCTTATGGTGACATAAATGTACGTGCAAAGATGATTGCAGCCCAACAATTTTGCAGGTCGATATCAAATACAAGTACTCCGGCAAAAGATCAACCAAAAATATGGAGGTATGTGTTGGTTCCAGAAGATATAGCAGATGAACTAGAAGGCCATAGTTTCAAAACAATTATTGACCGTGCAGAGTCGTTTATGTCAAATCTTATTTGGTCTGGGAAAGGAATCTGATATGGGCGATAGATTATTGAACTCTAGGCAGCGTCGAATTCTTAATTGGTTAAAGAGTAATAGAAAAGAAATCCCAGATCCACTTGAAAAGATGTTTACTGATTTAAAAGAAGAAAAAACTTTCGAGTTATTAGATGATATAAAATTACTAGAAAAAGACGGATATGTAAAAACAGTATATGGTACGGGGCAAATATATCCAGTGAATCTTGATATAACTTCAGAAGGAGTCAAAAAAACTACAGAAACTTTTTTTTCTAAACTAAAAGAAACTGCACATTCTGATCCGTGGAAAATCATCTCAGTTGTACTTGCATTGATCTCAGTTGTTGGTTACCTTTATTTTTCTAATGTAACGTTCCAACTTCAAAATGAAAATGCAATTTTATCCAAACCTCAGCTGGTAGTCCATGATACCCGGGTATTTTCAGGATATTTGAATGACCTAGCTTTCGTAGTAAGAAATCCTGCAGCTGATAAGACATATTATTATGAAGGTGGCACCTGTCTACCTTCGGAAGCAGGATTGTTT
>JBDRIM010000030.1:0-3613 GCA_043816005.1 Microcaldota archaeon | reverse complement strand
GTTCGAATATGAAAAAGGACATTTCAGTTTAACTAAAGGGTTGAAAGCTAAAATAAAAAAAGGAAAAGTTGAGTGGAAATAGATGGGAAAAATATTACAAATATTAAAAGAAGAGTTTCCAAAAATTGAATTAAGAAAACTACACACTTCTATATCAGACTGGTTTATAGTAGCAGGAACGGTATCATTATTTGGGATAATACTACTCGGAATACTTCCTATGATGGTCTTTGCACCACACGCACCATGGACTCTAAAACTAACTGTTTACATAGGCGCATGTGGTCTTGCCGTATTTACAGCCATTTGGTTTTATAGAGTCTCAATAAGACTTGAGGAGAACAATATAAAATGAAGAAATTGTTTTGCCCTGTCTGTTGGGAATATAAAGACTGTAAACAACATGAAACTTATCTAATCATTGAAGGAAAAGAAAATCAGTTCAAGAGGATAAAAGAATGAGAACAAAAGACCTTTTCCAAAAATTTGTTTGCCTTGACTGTCAAATAAAATTCAAGTTTCTCAAATCTAAACTAGCACCCTTTGAACTTCCCCACTGCCCAAAATGCAACCGATGGAAATATGTTCACCGAAGAACAAATATGGGAAAAAGTAAAGTAAAAAAAGTTTTGAGAAAATCATGGTCTAAAAATGGGGCAGGTAGTCCTGAAAAGGACAAATCTGTTGTCACCAAACGGATTTCTTGCGTCAAGTCTACCCCATTGGACAAATCTAACATAAAAATAGAGGCGAAAAAAGAAAATGAGTAATGAAGAACATAGAATTGTAGAAGTAAAAACATTAAAAATGAAAATGTCACCAAGTGAACTGAAAAGAGAAGTAACCCTACTAGATGACTGTTATAAAAACCTGATGCAGAAAGGAACAGATTTTGGAACCATCCCAAACACACCTAAACCGACACTTTTGAAAGCAGGAGCCGAAATATTGTTACGAGCATTCCATCTGGAACTAACTACTGAAGAAATTTCAAGCAAAATAATTGACGATGTAGACAATCCATATTTCGATTTCACCATCCGAATAACCTTATTTACAACACGAGAAGATGGAACCCTTGTAAGAGTAGGTGATGGAGTTGGAAGCGCAAACACAAGAGAAACCCGATACACTTTCCGTTGGATGTTTGAAAATGACCTGCCTAGAAACTTTGATAGACAGAATGCGGTTACACGAACAATCAGATCGAGAGATGGGAGAAGAAGTTTCACTCAATATCGAAGAAACTCTGCACCTGATGAAGTCTACACTTTAAAGAATACTGTTCTTAAGATGGCTAAAAAAAGAGCGTTCGTTGATGCAATATTGACATGTACTGGTGCAGACAGAATTTTCACCCAAGATATTGAGGATCTTCCAAAAGATTTAACTGACTCAGAACCAGAAGAACCAACACATGATTCTCAACCAGAAAAACCTTCATCGCCAAGTGTACCATTCACTGAATATACCCCAATCCCACAGAAACAACCTGAAGCACCTAAACCTATATCTGTAGAAAAAGTGATGGTGCGAATGTTAAAATCTATTCCAAAACTGACATCAGTAGATGAAAAAACGGGAGAAATTATAGAAATAGGACCATTTGAAGCAGAATCAATCGCAACAATACAGAAAAGTACCGCAGATATATGGGTAAAAACAGGAGTAGCGCAACTGGTAGACCAAACGGGACTTGTAGGTGAAATTAAACTAGAAGACACTGAAGGTGGAATCACAAACAACTATGGAACAGCAAAACTTGATGGAGAAAACGGCGAAATAGTGCCAAGTTCACCTGTAAGTCCTGCTGAGAAACCTATCGGCTGGTTAGTGAGACAGTTACAAGCAATCCAAGAGAAGAACCCTGAATTTCTATACAGCTTCGAAGAAGACGGGGGAAATATAGGTAAAATCGTGTTAATGAAAATTGACCGCGCAAGTTTCAATAAACTTGTCAAAGATTCAAAATGGGCGTTAAAGACAGTCTATAAGAAAAGTACAGAAAAATAAACAACCCTAACCGTTTTTTTGGTTAATATTCTTTAAATGTAATAACCACGGATATTTGAATACCATGCCAGACAATAACATACCTAATCTTTCTTTACTCCAAGACGGATGGATGATAAGCTATGAAGGCAAATTTGCAGGACCCTTCTCAAATGTAGATCAGATAGATGTTCAACAAGTAGCAACGGATCTAGGTTGCGAAGAAAAGTCGGTTCTAAGAATGCTTTTAAGGATAAGAAGCCGTATGGGAAAAGAAGAAGACAACTCAGAAGGCTTCCATGAAGCAGACCTAACTTTTGGGCAACTAGACAAAGTCAACCCAGCCTTTGACGTGTTAAATCTTAATCCTCACCCACAACTATGCACCGTTATACCGCAACCATGCAGAATTTTAGATAAACATGGAGAAATAGAAGAAAAAATTGTTCCCGTACTGGTTTTATCAAACAAAAAAGTGTATCCTGTAAACGAACAGACTTTCAGACAGTTTGGAATCTGTCATTTTGGACAACCTGAACCGCCTCCTGTACGTTGGAGTCAAGAAGGATTCCACGCATGGAAATATGGTGACTTAAAAGTGAACAAACAAGATGTTTTTAACCGTATAAAAGAAAAGTTTGAATATTATGTTGAATGTGTCGAAACAGGAATGTATTATTTTATACCACTTTGGCTGATGGGAACCTACTTTCACAGACTCATGAACACATTTCCATTAACCGCACTTACTGGTTCGAAGTCAAGCGGCAAGTCTAAGATACTTAAAATGGGCTATCTCCTAGCTTTTAACGGAAAATGGAGTGTCTCAATGACTGAGTCACGTATGTTTAGGGTGGCTGAAGCTCAAGCATCCAGTATGTTTCTTGACGAAATGGAAGGAATGATGGACCCTGAACGCAAACAATACCTGCGAAGCCTTCTAAATTCAAGCTATGAAAAAGGTGCAACAGCAGACAGAACCGACAAAAACACAGGAAAAGGTGAAGAGTTCATGGTATATGGCCCACGAATGATGGGTGGTATTCAAGGGTTTGAAGATGTGTTAGAGTCAAGAGCCATCGTATTCATTATGTTGAGAACGGTTACTGAGAAAGCCAACCGTGAACCTCAACTGGATGTTGCTTTACCTGAATGGCAATCAATACGAGACGATATGTATACCCTTATGATGACTGAATGGCGTGAAGTTAAGAAAATTTATGATAGTATGGAAGCCAGTGGAGAACTTTACGGGCTGAAAGGCAGAGATTGGCAGTTGTGGAGACCTATTTTTGCTCTCGCCAAATGGCTAGACGATCCATATGTTACAGCTCATATTATTAAGTTGGCTAAGATTAAGGCGGCTTACCGTAAAGAGAAAGACCAGTGGGAGATGGCTGAGATTGTGTTGTTAAAGTCTTTGAAGAAACATCTTTTAGAGGATGGCTGGCAGAGTCTAAGCATAATTAAGACAGATATGGAAGAAGAATATGGGGAAGATATTCCTAGATGGTTCAGTAACAGGTATGTTGATAAATTGTTGACTAGGCTAGGTTGGCAGGAGAAAAGGAAAAAACGTAATTCTAAAGAATATAAGATAAACCGAACCGAAGTTGAAGAC
>JBDRIM010000029.1:0-2815 GCA_043816005.1 Microcaldota archaeon | reverse complement strand
ATCTGACAGAGAATCTTCGGTTACCTATTATATGATTAAATCAATAGAGCTTCCTGGAAGTGATTACGAATACTTCGAAATAGAGTGGATTCAACCGTGAATCCACTAATCTCAAAAATCATTTGTTGATTTTTTCAATAGAGTGGATTCAACCCTAAGTTTCATCCACAACACCCAAAATTCTGTGGAATTTCAGGTTAGAATGGATTCAGCCGTGAATCCATTGCTCTCGAAAATCTTTTGTTGATTTTCTCGATAGAATGGATTCAATCATGAATCCACTAATCTCGAAAATGTCAATCCCATATTTTTGCGCTACTGGCAAGTTTTATAAGAAGTTTGCATTCATACTAATTCCGGTGTAATCTTGAAAATTGGTATATTTGTATTTTTGGCATCCGTTGTTCTTTTGCTGTCTAGTGTATCCGCAGCATATGATCCTGCTGGTTGGGCTGCCAATCTTTCTGCTGAAAAATGCAAAGAAATAGGTGTGCAGGCAGTGTATACTTGCAATGGTGATGTTGTAAAGGTGGTGTGGTCTGATGCTAATTTGGGAAGTACTTTTTACAGACCTGATGGTGCAGTGATAAGTTGCCCTTCAGTTTCCGCTCCACAAATGGGTGCTGCCTGTCTTCAGATGTTTATGCCCAATTTTTGTCCATTGGAAAGAACGGATTGCGGTGTTTCCGAGCCAGTAGTATTTCCTGGTCAGCCTGATAGTCCACAGACCAATGCTTCACAGGTTAATTATACTCCACCAGTTCAGGTAACTCCAACACCAGTTCCTCAACCAGTGCTAAACCAAACTGTGCAAAATATCACTATTCCGAAAAAAACTGTAATCACCTCACCTGTTAAAAAAACAGCAGAGATTGACGAATCACTTCTTCTGCCTTTGGTAGTTGCAGGTGCAGGAATTGTCCTCTTGTTTTTTCTCTATGTAATGTTTAAGGGAAGTATCGGGAGAAAGAAATAGATGGAATAATCTATCCTTCTTTCAATTTATTCCCTATTCATTCTTTTGATATTTTTTTATCTCCTTTTTCTTCTTTTTGATTTTTTAGCTGGAGCTTTTGGTCGTGGATTCTCATTTTGATAGTTCTGTGCAGCAGTTCCTCCAGTTATAAAAACATCTGTTTGCTCTGCTGGTTTTTCAGGTACGTTCCTACCATATGTGGCAGAGAGAACTTTTACGCACGCATCCATGAATTTTTGTCTATCTTTGAAAATTCTCTGGAGATCTTTATTGCCATCATAATATGATTCCAAACCAGGTTTCCATCCTGAAGGAATTGTTGGTGGTAGTATCTTTGCTTTAAAGTACCATTTTACACCCATTCTCTGAAGCACTTGTGTTCTTTTTCCATCTGGTCCGTGTGCATCTACTGTTTCTTTTGCAGTGCGGCCATCACCGACATCCATATACATATTTATACTTTGGAGAACCTTTACTATTTTTCCTTTATCTAATACTCTACCAGTTGTTTTTTCCAATTTTCCTGATTGCACATCTTCAAAAAACTGTCTTATTTCTGGGAATTTGAAAAGATGTTCATAGGTTGCCTGTTGGTCACTAGTTAATCCAAGTTTTTTCATAAGTTCAGTTCTTTCTAGTTTAAGAATATCTTTTGCCGGCAATTTTCTTGCCCATTCTGCACTTACTGTCAAATCAATTACTCGTTTTCCTACATTTCCCCATGAAAATACTGGTTCTGGAGTTTGTTCGGTTGTTGTTTTAGCTTCAACTACTGGTGTTGTTCTTCTTCGTTTCTTCTGTGCAGCTAAAGCTTGAGCTGCTTCTTCTTTTTCTACGGTGATTTTCGCGGTTCTTTCTCTTATTGCGGTTTGTACTCTTGTTGTTTCCCGAGCCAGTTCCTGTTCCATTAAAACAATTATCTTTTCACTATGGTTTCCAGTTAATCTGTAATTACCCTGCATCAATGTTCCAAGTATTCCCCTTGCTTCTGGAGTAGCAAGCAGGAAATCTATGCTTTTTGGATTTTGTACTCCATATTGTTGCATTATTGCAAGTCTCACTTCTTCAATGGTGAATCCTCGTTTGTAACCTTCTTTTGTAAGCCATCTATCAAATCCATCTCCAACTTGGATTTGTTTACCTGCGGCTTGTATTGTCATTAATTCTGCGACAAGTGTCCCCATTGGAGTTGTTCTTTCATATTTGGAAACAGTTGCCCATGTTGTTGTTTGTTTAAAAGTATATGGTCTTTGTCTTGTTTTAACCAATTTTCCAGTTTTGTCTTGTTTTAATATATTTACATATTTCACGGATTGACCTGGTTTAACAATTACATCTTCTAATGGTCCTTCTTGCAATTTTCCCTTTTCATTTGTTGTGTAATACCTGGGCACTCTTGCAATGGTTTCCATGGTTTTAATTGGAACTATTGTGCGTCCAATCTCTCCTTGTTCTCCTTTGTCATTCCAGCCAAATACTGGTGCATTTGCCATTTTAGTTCCTTCGGCAACCTGTACTTTTACTGTTCCGGTTTCTTTTAATTTGTCAGTAGTATTTAACACAAGTCTGGTTGGATCGTTTGGATCCCAAACTTTTCTTGTTACAAATCTTTGGTAAACTGGCTGGTTCTGTTTATCTTTTCCCCACCAGTGAGCGTTCGGTATCCCAGGTGAAAATATTGTTGATGTGGTTACATCTTTTTCAGTTCGTTCCCTGCCATACTCTACTCCGGTGTGCCATGCCCATAATTTGTTTGCCAGTTCTGGATTTTCTTCCAGGAATTTTTTCTGTGCAGGATCGTGTATTCCAATCATATCCCAATATTTGTTTTGTTTATTT
>JBDRIM010000028.1:0-10518 GCA_043816005.1 Microcaldota archaeon | reverse complement strand
TTCATTCCAACCAGAGTTATTAAAATAGTTTGCAGATTTTTTCTGTTTTAGAAACTTGACTAAAGTGTTTTAATACTTTTCCACTAATAACCATAAATATAAATGTGATTCAAAAATGGCCAGACCTATTTATACTCCAGTCGCATTACGCGATGTCGGCGTAACTATGAGCCGTGCTATTGCTGATTTTGGAGAACGGATGCGTACTTGTGGCAGATTAAAATTAGAACCTGATCGTTTGTTTGCTGTTTGTAAAAGTTATGCTAATGCTCCTTCAATAGCAATTGATACGATTTTAGCAACAAGAGAACCAAGTTCAGTTGCACACCTTATGATTGGTTTGGGGGATTATGTTTATGATGGTGTTTCTGCAACATCTAGAATTGGTATTTTCTTAGATAGAACTGCTACTAGTGGAACATGTATAAGACAAGATAATGTTGGTACGTGTGATTATCATCCATGGCAAACGTTTGCATATGCTGCTTTAGCAGGAGTACAACCAGATATTCATATTGCAGATTCTGGCGCTACAATGAGAACACTTGCAATTAATAGTAGGAGAATCGTCATACTTGGTGATAAATTATATGACTTGGGTCATCTATTGGTTGGGTCAGCATTTTTAGTTCCAGATCAAGATATCCTATTTCACTTAAACGGTGAAAGAATAAGTTTACGTAAGTTAACTGAACGTTTACTTTCAGTTCATCAAACTAACAGTAGGAGTACAGTATGTTCTGATTACCATCTTACTGAAGGTCTAGTTCTTGCAACTACATTAGTTCCTGGTTTACAGCATCTTCGTGCAGAAGTTCATGAATTGTTAGACCAACAGTTACTAACATTATCATTATTGGGTGTTTACCTATCAAAAGTTGCTGCAAATAAAAATGATGCTAGTAGAGAAATCGATGCAGACGATGGTATTGTTCAGAAACCTTGTCAAGGCGTATATTGCAACCATTGTGGTGATGTGCCTCACTGGATTGGGCATGCATTAGAATTAGCTGCACTGGCTCAAATATATGGTTTTGATCTTACTACTGAACAACTAAACACAGTTGCATTTGTAGCAAATCATGCCAGCAGATTTTTTATGGACGGGTTATTTTCAGCTGATTTTTCTACTATTGCACATTGGCGAAGAGCACTCACTTTGCTTTTAGAACTAGAAAGAGCAAGAAACGAGAATCGTTCTCTAGCAACAGTTGATTTTGCTAGATATGCTGTTAATTTAGACTAATTTTATTGCTCCTTTTTAAACCATTTGGTATAACATATATAATTAATTCCTATTTGGTGCAGTTTATGAAACCAACTCAAGTAAAACTAGCCGTAGTCGCCGGATACGAGCCTTTTGGAGATTACAAAGGTAATGCCAGTGCTAGGATCGCAAAGAAATTAGACGGGGTTCAAGTAGAAGGCATTCGTGTGGTTGGTGCAGTATTACGAAATACTTACGATTCTCATGAAATTCTTATGGGTTTGGTAGTTAAAAAAAGACGCGAATTAAGTTTATCTGTAGAAGAACCAATCGTCGTTGTGGCGGGTGGATTAAGCAGTTCTATTCACAAAGTAAGCCTTGAAGCTGTTGGTTTTAATGAAATCAATGCAGCATATGCAAATGCAGATGGTGTGTTTGTACAAGACAATAGGCCAGTTGTAGTTGGTGCACCTGGGGCATATAGAACAAATGCTGATTTAGTTGCAGTTTCACTAGATTTGGCTGGTGCAAACGTCCCATCAATCATGTCAACTGACCCAGGAAGATTTACCTGTAACAGTCTTCTATTTGGAATGCAACATTTAATTGCCAGTGAGCTAGGTGCGCGTATATTGCTTATTTATTATCACACCGGAGTGCATGTCGGTGATATTTCCGGAGAATTGCCACCATCAAAAATATTCCATGATCCGCGATGGTTGGATGATGGAGTGCCGATTATGGTAAAAACATTGGCACGACAGGCAGAGCGTATGGGTGCTAATGGCGATTGGACATATCCAAAACCACTAGAAGTAGGGCACGTTGAAACACTATATTATATGAAATAATTTTTCATTTCTAGCAAGTTAATCTTCTTCCTATTCCACTACCAGTAGGACCAGTCATTGGATTTCCAAATTGTCTAGTTTGAGCAGTTCTAATTGCAGATGATAATTCTCTTGGTAAAGTGCTCAGATCAATCCTGTTTATTTCTAAAGTTCTGACTAAAAAACGACTAATTTCATTAAGTTCGGTTCCAGCTCGTTTTGAATCTGGATCTCCTCTTAATATACACGTAACTTCGTAACCAATATGTCTGTCTCTCATAAGTTGAACTAAACCATCCCAGTTTTTTGCTGTTATAAGTTCAGTTAAACGTGAGCTTAATTTATTTTCTCCTCTTGCACTTTTTTCTGCTTCTGCTATTGCTAATTTAGCTAAGTTTTTAACACCAAGCACATCGTCGTGTTCTGCAGCATGAGTTAATGCAGCTACTGCGTCATCAATTATTTCTCCTCTTTTAGCTCGTCTTATTAATTCATCACAAACATCTGTTCTAAGGAAATCATCACCATACCCTAATCTTCTTATTAATTCAGTTATTGGTAACGCAGTTAAATCCATTTTCCCACCTTGAAAGCATTGTGTTTAATAATGTTTAAAGCATTATTCGTTACCTAACGTAAGGCTTGAATCAAGCTTTTTAACTGTTCGCATTTAAACACGTATAAAATTCTATTTAGGAGAGTTGATATGCTATGGTATTTGAAAATGCAGAGAAACAACTAGAAAAAGCAAAAAAACATATAAAGTTGGCACAGGAAACTGAAGAAACTTTGAAACTGCCAAAAGAAGCATTATCATTTTCCATCCCAGTAAGGATGGATGATGGATCAATCAAAGCATTTCAAGGATTTAGAGTAAGATATAATGACGCAAGAGGTCCAACAAAAGGTGGAATTCGTTTTCATCCAAATGTTTCATTAGACGAAGTAAAAGCACTTGCATTTTGGATGACTATAAAATGTGCAGTAATTGATATTCCATATGGTGGAGGAAAAGGCGGGGTAATCGTTGATCCTCACAAATTATCTAAAGCAGAATTGGAAAGACTATCCAGAGGCTGGATGCGTGGTGCATCTGTAATTGTTGGTCCCTATAGAGATATTCCAGCTCCAGATGTTTATACCACTCCACAAATTATGGCGTGGATGATGGATGAATATTCCACAATAGTTGGTAAGCATTCGCCAGCAGTTATCACTGGTAAACCACTATCACTTGGTGGGTCATTAGGACGAGGGTATGCAACTGCATTGGGTGGATATTTTGCAACAAAAGAAGCAGTAAAAAAAATTCATGTTGGTAAAAAAGTCGCTGTCCAAGGTTTTGGTAATGCGGGCGCCCACATGGCAAGACTTATGGCCGAAGATGGTTTCACAATCGTAGCCGTATCAGATTCAAAAGGCGGTGCGTATGTAGAATCTGGTTTTGATTTCAAAAAACTCGAAGAAGTCAAGGCAAAAGATGGCAGAGTAGATGCTTATCACGGTGCTAAGAAAATTAGTAATGAAGAATTGCTTGAACTTGATGTTGATATTTTGGTTTTGGCTGCACTTGAAAATGCAATAACAAAAGAAAACGTTTCAAAAGTTAAGGCAAAGATGCTTGTTGAATTGGCAAATGGGCCAGTAACACCAGAAGCAGATGATGTGTTGCACAAGAACGGACAATTTTTGATTCCTGATGTTCTTGCAAACTCTGGTGGTGTTTGTGTATCCTACTTTGAATGGGTTCAGAATTTGTATGGATACTACTGGACAGAAGAAGACGTAAACAAAAAGCTTGAACAAAAAATGGTAAAGGAGTTCAATTCAACTTTCGATCTCCATGCATCAAAAAAGATTGACATGCGAACTGCAGCATATGTTCTTGCTTTAGGCAGAATTGATGAAGCTACAAAAGACAAATTAAAGTTATAATTTTTTTATTTTTAAAATTAAATTGCACTGTCATCTATCTCTACAGTTAACAATCGATTAAATTCAACTGCATATTCAAATGGCAATTCTTTGATGAATGAATCGAAGAAACCCAAAACCAAAAGCTCTTCTGCATCTTTTCTTGAAATTCCCCTACTCATCAAATAGAATAATTTCTTTTCACTAAGTTTGCCTGCACTTGCTTCATGAGAAACGGTAGATTCTCCATTTCCAACATAAAATTTAGGTATTGAATTGTTCTTTGATCTGTAGTCTAACATCAAACCTTGACAATTGACAAACGAATTCGAATTTTTTGCTTCTGGTTTGATTTTTACATCTGCTCGGAATGTTGAAGTTCCACCTTTTGAACTGATTCCCTTCGAAATAATTGTAGAAGATGTATTTGGAGCAAGATGGATCATCTTACCACCGGAATCCATATTCTGTTTTCCAGTGGCAGCTGACATCGAAATTATTCGTCCGCGTGCACTTTCGCCTGCAAGCACAACACACGGGTATTTTTGCGTTACTATTGAACCAATGTTTGCATCTATCCATTCAACAATTGCATTTTCTTTTGCTATCCCCCTTTGCGTAACCAAATTATATACATTATGAGACCAGTTTTGAAGTGTAATATATCTAACGTGAGAATTTTTTTCAGCAAATATCTCTCTACTACTCCAGTATGTAAATTACTGCGAGGGTAAAGTGGCGCAGAACAACCTTCAACATAAGTAACTGAACTCCCTTCTTCTGCTATTATTATTGTTCGCTCAAATTGTCCTACTCCATCAGTTGAAATCATGAAATACGCATGTAATGGTGCTTGAATGACAATTCCCTTTGGAACATAAAGAAAACTTCCGCCACTCCAAACAGCGTCGGTTAATGCAGCAAATTTGTTATCGCTAGTTGGTATTGCCTTCCCCATATACTTTCTTAGCAAATCCGGATATTTTTTCACTGCTTCATCCATGCTAGTATAGATGATGCCTTTTTCTTCCCATTCTTTTTTCAATTTGCCATATACTGAATTTGATTCAACTTGTACCTCCAGTCCAGCCAGAAATTTTCTTTCTGCTTCTGGAACTCCAAGTCTGTCAAATTTCTTTTTTATCTCAGGATCAACATCGTCCCATGATTTTTTCTTTTGTGGACCTTTTACATACCATTCAACATCTCCGAGATTCAAACCTGATAAATCCGGTCCGAATTTGTGCATTGGCATTGAAGTAAATTGGTCGTAAGCATCTATTCTTCTTTTAACCATCCATGAAGGTTCTTTTTTTATCGAAGACAATTCACTAATTAAGCTTTCATCAAGATGCATAACTAGAAGATTATGGGTTATATTTTTAAACTATAATGGTTAATAAAGTAAATATGCTTGATTCTTCAGATCTTAAAATAATCCACTTCATGCTTAAGAATTCAAGAATTACATTATCAGAAATAGCCAAGAATCTGAAAATAAGCCAACCTGCAATTCAGAAAAGAATTCAACGACTGAAATCAAAAGGAGTGATAGTTGGGAGTACTATACTACTAAACCAATCAAAGATAGGTTGGAAACGCGCATTTGTTGCAGTCAATGCTGATCATAAATATTACCATTCAGTTATTGATTCGATAAAAAAACTTTCAATGGTTACTGCCATTTATCAGACTGTTGGGCCATTTGCCATAGGGGTTGAGGTAGTTGGTCCAGCTGGTGTTGTAAATGGCGTAATTGATCACATCAGAAAAATCAAAGGTGTCAGAGATTTTTGTCCAATTTCTCTTACTGATAGGGTGTTCTAATGGTTTTAGAAATTAATAATCTTCATGTTTGTGCTTCTGAAAAAGAAATCATCAAAGGAATTTCTTTGATCCTCGAATCTGGCAAAGTTTATGCATTCATGGGACCCAACGGCAGTGGAAAAAGCACGTTATGCAGTGCTCTTATGGGAGATCCAACATTGAATGTTAAAGGAAGCATAAAACTCAATGGAAAAGAACTAATTAATCTAAAAACAAATGAACGTGCCAAGGCGGGTATGTTCCTTGCGTTTCAGAATCCCGAAGAAGTTGAGGGTGTAAAAGCATCAAGTTTGATACGTAAAGCAAAATCAGTTGCTGATAGTAATAATGATCTTGATAAGATGGTAAAAGATCATGAGAAACTTGTTAAATTATGTGAAAAACTTGGACTTGATAAAAGTTTTATCAGTAGAGAAATTAATGTTGGTTTTTCTGGCGGTGAAAAAAAACGTTTAGAAATACTTCAAATGTCCGCACTGAAACCAAAAGTAATAATCTTAGATGAAATTGATTCTGGATTAGACGTTGATGGGATCAAAGTCATATCTAAAGCAATAAAAGAACTTGATGATGGTACAAGAAGTTTCCTTATTGTCACTCACTATCCACGTATACTAAAGTATATAGTTCCAAATGTGGTTCACATTTTATCAAATGGAAAAATAATCAAGTCTGGAAATGCAAAACTCGCCTATCAAATCGAAAAAGATGGCTATGCTAAAGTGAAAAAAAATGCTAAACGTTGAAAGAATACGGGGGGATTTTCCGCTCATCAATACGCCTGGCCTAGTCTATCTTGATTCGGCGGCAACTTCACAAAAACCAAAGCAAGTTATTGATTCAATCACTGATTTTTATACAAACAAAAATGCAAATGTTGCTCGTGGACTTTACAAACTTGCAGAAGAAGCAACAATGGATTATGAAGCAGTTCGTCAATCAGTACAAAAATTCATCAATGCGGAAAACAATAACGAAATTATTTTTACTCAAAACACGACATATGCAATAAACATCATAATGCGTGGCTGGGGCAAATATATCAAAAAAGGCGATAAAATAGTTACTACTGTCATGGAACATCATAGTAATTTTGTTCCATGGCAATTTTTGGCAAATTCTAAAAAAGCAAAATTTGTTGTTGTGGATGTTACTGAAGATGGCCAAATTGATTTAGTTGATTTTGAAAAGAAAGTAAAAGGTGCAAAATTAGTTGCAATTTCAACTGTTTCAAATGTTCTTGGTACTGTGAATGATACTAAGCGATTATGTAAAATTGCCCATGATGCTGGTGCAATTTGTGTCGTTGATGGTGCACAATCAGTTCCTTCAATGCCAACAGATATCAAAAAACTTGATTGTGATTTTCTTGCATTTTCCGGTCATAAAATGCTTGCTCCATTTGGTATTGGTGTTCTTTATGGTCGTGAGGAAATTTTAGAGAAATGCGATCCGTTTCTCTATGGCAGCCAAATGATAAGGAAAGTTAGCACAACTAAAAGCGAGTGGAATGCGTTGCCGTTTAAATTTGAATCAGGAACACCTTCGGTTTCAGCTGCACTTGGTTTGGGTATAGCTATAGAGTATCTAAACAAAATTGGGATTGAGAATGTTTACAAACACGAAATTTCGCTTGTTAATTATATGGAAAAACGGTTATCAGAAATTGGTGGTTTACAAATACTCGGTCCAAATAGTAAAAATCGTAGTGGGCTTGTTTCATTTACTCTTGATGGCGTTCATCCCCATGATGTTTCTGCAATGCTTGCAGAGGATAATATATGTATCAGAAGCGGTCATCATTGTGCCATGCCAATACATGAAAGATTTAAAATTGGTGCAAGTTCACGTGCAAGCATATATCTTTATAATAAAAAAGAAGAAGTAGATTTGATGATAGATTCGCTTAATAGAGTAAAAAAAATATTCGGGTGATTTTGTGAAGTTAAAATATCTGGTTTTTACATTGATACTTCTTGGAATGGTTTTTGCTAGTAGCGGTTCGTCTAATCTAAAAAATGCAATGAATCAGTTACAAGATGCAACCAAAAACATGATGGGGATTACTACTATTCTTGGATTAGGTATTGGTGTAGTCTTTTTGGCAATTGCTTTGAGTATCTACTTTTTTGTGAAAGGAGTTCAAGGAGTACTTAAAATTGCCATGTTCATCTGCGGAATTTTGGGCGTGCTAGCACTTCTTGGTGGTATAATCAGTATTGTATTATTCTTACTTACACCATCTATAATTGGTGGAATAACTGGGAGTTAAAATGGAAGAACTTTATCAGGAATTTATTATTGAACTTTATAAAAATCCAATCAACTTCGGTAAGATTCAGAACGCAGACTATCAGGCAGAAATTCACAATACGACTTGTGGGGATATTGTTCAGCTTTATTTGAAAGTTTCTAACGGCATTATTCAAGATGCCAAATTTACTGGTTCTGGTTGTGCCATAAGTCAAGCAAGTGCTTCTTTATTCACTAATTATTTGAAAGACAAGTTGTTGGCTGACGTAAAAAAAATTAGCAAAAAAGAAATTTTGGCGTTGTTAAAAATCGATTTAAGTAAAAATCCGTCGAGAATGAAATGTGCGCTATTGCCTTTAGATGCGCTGAATAAAGCAATAAAATCCTAAATTCTATCATGTTTTTATTCTATTTTTTATTAGAATTAAAACACACAAAGTAATTGTTAATCCACTTATCCATGCAACTGCATTTGGTATTGTGAGATCAGGCTCTGTTAATATTTTATCATCTGCTAATGAAGCATCATCAACTGCTGTTTTTCCAACCATTTCACTTCCATTATCCGGCATAGCTGCTGTTAACATTTCCTGTTGTGCTACTGGTTCAATTGTTCTGAAATCTGTTGTTTGTAAATCTGTTACTGAGAACATAGCAGTAAAAGAAGCCAAAAGTGCAACAACAGCAGTAACAAGTAGTATCCAAACTCTAATTTCTTTTGGACCGATAATTTCATTTCCTTTTTTTGTTAATTCATAATATTTCCATTTGTGTCCATCATCTATTTTTTTTATCAAATTAACTTTTTCAAGAGTTTCAAGATGTTCTTTTACTCCTGATATCGACATTTTTTGTTCCTTTGCTAGTTCAGAAAGAGTTTTTCTTCTTTGTTTTAATGATTTTAATATTCTTACTCGGCTATCTACTGCGAGGGCTTCAAAACTTTTACGATCAAGAACTATTTTATCTTCATCCATGTTATAGTTCTGGTAGTCGGGATTTTAATGCATTTCTGGTTTTTTGCGGTATTGGCCTAATATTATTAATTTTTTTGTCTATTTATATCTTATGACTCAACGATGCCAGGTTTGTTCTGAATTTTCAAATCTTGTGAAAATGTATATCAATAATCCATTTGTTTGCTCACGCGGTGCGCTAAACAGCGGTGAATCTTATGTTTGTTTAAAGTGTTTCAAAGGAATATTATCTGATGCTTGACTATTATCGAGGTACGAACGAAACCTTTATAAACTCCTGTATCTCTATATACACTCTGCGCTTTCTTAGCGTTTTTGTCGCTTCAGAAGGTGTCATCTAGGAGAAATTTTCTCTGTTGGCAAATCTTTGAAAAATTTGTCATCAATTGTGGAAATCTATTACTAATAGATTTGACTCACGCTTCAAGAGTAAACGATCCGTGCAATGTCAATTCCTATAAGGGAATTAGATATCATATCGTACCAAATTCGTGTTTTAAGATAAGCACGATCAACTAGAATTAATTCCAGTTGATCCTGCTGGAGGGTACTGCTATCAGACTTCGATTAAGCCATGCAAGTTAGCTCATCCACCTGGATGGGCGGCATACGGCTGAGTAACACGTGGTCAATCTGCCCTAAGGACGTGGATAACCTTGAGAAATTGAGGCTAAACCGCGGTAGACGCTTTATGCTGGAATGCTTAAGCGTTTAAATGACTGGTGAATTGGAGCCAGCTCGCCTTAGGATGAGACTGCGGAGGATCATGGTAGTTGGTGGGGTAATGGCTCACCAAGCCGATAATCCTTAGGGGCCATGGGAGTGGTGGCCCCCAGAAGGGTACTGAGACAAGGACCCTAGTCCTACGGGATGCAGCAGGCGCGAAACCTCTGCAATGCGCGAAAGCGTGACAGGGGGAAGTCTGAGTGGCGGAAACTTAGTTTCCGTCTTTTGCCAAGTGTAAATAGCTTGGAGAATAAGGGTGTGGGCAAACACATCCTTAGGGTGTAATTATACAGTCCTAGGAAATGGCCTATGACTGGTGGCAGCCGCCGCGGTAACACCAGCGCCTCGAGTGGTACCCACGAATATTGGGCCTAAAGCGTCCGTAGCCGGACTTTCAAGTCCGCTGTGAAATGTTGGAGCTCAACTCCAACGCGTGCAGTGGATACTATTAGTCTTGGGAATGGGGGAGGGTCGGAGTACTTCCAGGGTAGGGGTAAAATCCGTTGAGCCTGGAAGGACTACCAGTGGCGAAGGCGCCGATCCAAAACATATCCGACGGTGAGGGACGAAAGCTGGGGGAGCGAACGGGATTAGATACCCCGGTAGTCCCAGCTGTAAATGATGCAGACTGTGGTGTTACATGTGAGTAATCATGTGTAGTGCTGTAGCGTAGGTGTTAAGTCTGCCGCCTGGGGAGTACGATCGCAAGATTTAAACTTAAAGGAATTGGCGGGGGAGCACCACAAGCCGTGGATGCTACGGTTTAATTGGATACAACGCCGGA
>JBDRIM010000027.1:0-19692 GCA_043816005.1 Microcaldota archaeon | reverse complement strand
TGCAATGTTGAGTTTGTCAGTGGAGCAGGTATCAGCAGTGCTTGTGGATTAGTAAGATATGGCGAAGTAGAAGAACAGGTAAGAGATACATTTGCCCTTATTGAAGAGTTTTCAGCAATATGTTTCCCAAACGTAGGAATTTCTTTTAACATTCCAACTTTTCTTGATTTGGATGCGATAAATCACATTATTGAGATTATTGGAGCAAAATATAGATATGCTCGAATAGCATTGGATGCGTTGGGAACCAAATCAAAAGAAAAAGGCAAAACTGAACTACAGGGAAAGCAGTATGCAGTTCTTCATGCATTTGCATTTGACTTGAGAGAAAGTCAAAATCGTTTGGAGATGACAATAGGCAATAATTCTGAAGAATATTTTAATTATGTTAGATTTGCAGTACTTCAGGAGATTAGCGGAAATCCAGATTTATTAAAAACTCTCCACCCACCACTGCTAAATGGATATATAATAACCAACAGATGCGAAATACCGCCCTACGCACCAGATTTTTTGGTAAATGGATATGAATTTCAGCCAAACCCTGCAGGTTTAGATGGTTTACAACAGCTCCTAAAAAGAGGGAGACGGGCCCTTCTCGAAGGAATTACAGATCAGAAAAAGGCCAGTGTTCTAGGTTCGGTTATCAAAGATTTTGAATTGCTCCTGCACCTTGTTGGAATTGAGAGAATTGTAGAAGTAGTAAACAGATACCAGGATCAGCTTACTGAACAGAAGGTGGCCTGATGAACACCTTCCAATCGTTTCAGACGAATATTGCAAAATGCCAGCAACTCCAGCTTTATCCTGTGGCGATAAAACAGGCATACCAGGAATACATTGAAGACGAGGATAGTAATAGATATTTGGATTTGCTGTCAGGATCTGCAGTTGCAACTTTGGGTTATGCAAATCAGGAAATTATTCAGGCATATTGCGACACAGCCAAAAAACTTACATATACTAATTTCCAGTATAGCCCCACTCGCGAATGTATCGAACTCTCAGAAAGATTATTCGGGATAACTCCTGAAGCAGATAGAAAAGGAATAATTTTCGGTCTTGGAGGTTCAGATGCAATAGAAGCATCAATCAAATGCGCCCAAATTTTTACAGGAAAAAAAATAATAGTTAATTTTAGAAATGCATATCACGGTGGCGGTTTTCTTTCCTATCTTGCTAGTGATTTTTCTGTTCATCAGGATTTTGATAATCTAAGAAAAAGTTTAACTAAAACATTGGACTTCCCGCAAAATGAAGAACAAGCGTACGGGGTTCTTGGTAAATTGCAGGACTTGTTAAAGACGGGGAGTATAGCAGCAGTGATTATAGAACCGATTCAGGGTGATGGCGGAAATATTATACCTCCAAAGAATTTTTTATCAAGTATAAAACAATTATGCGAACAGTACATGACAATTCTGATTGCTGATGAAATCCTTACTGGGGCAGGAAGAACAGGAAAGTGGTTCGCAGTTGAACACGAAGGAGTAACACCGGATTTAATTGTTCTTGGAAAGGGTTTCGGAGGAGGGTATGCACCATTTAGTGCAGTTGTTGGATCTAAAAAAATATTGGATACGCTTCCGCGAGGTTCGCATGTGTCGTCATATTTTGCACATCCACCGACCTGTTCAGTTGTATTGAAAATAATCGAAATTATCGAACGGGAAAAAATACTTACAAAAACTTTAGAAAATGGCGAATATTTCAGACATCTTATCAAAAGAAAATCACCGGAATTGTTAGTCCGGGGATTGGGTTGGGTTAATGGACTGGAAGGCATTGTACAAAACTACCAGTTTGGAAAGATTATCGGACTCCAGGCACTCGAACATGGAGTATATGCAGGTTATTTTGGAAAAGGAAATAGCACACTTAGGATTCATCCGCCACTTACATTGTCAAAAGAACAGGTTGAATTTGCAGTGGATGCAATAATCAATGCAATTAATGTTGTCTCGAATGGCATCAAAAAAGAATTGGCAGAAAAATACCTCGGTTGCAACGGATTCATGGCTAAAGTTTAACATTAAATTATTCTAATAGGAATAATTTTATCAAAAATATATAAATATATGAATATTTTTAATCATTAGTATGAGATTTACCCGATACGAACTTAAACGTCCTAATGTTGCCTTACGTGTAGCCTCAACTGGCGCAGCCCGTATATTTGGCTTGTGTCATGACCCGCAGATTTCGCTACTCACTGATTTTGGTACTAGCGGTATTTCACACTACGAATTAGAGTCAGCAATCGGGTCCATAACATCGCATTCCAACGTTAGAACTATTACGCACGAAGTACCTGCGGGTAATGTTCTCATAGGCGCATGGCGGTTGTGGAAAGCTGCACGAAGACCTACAGAACAATCTGGAATTATTTACGTTGCAGTAGTAGATCCAGGCGTAGGAACAGATAGAAAGGGGATAGTTGTTCGAACGCAAACTGGCAAATATTTAGTCGGACCGGATAATGGTTTGCTTTCGCTGGTAACTAAAGAACAGGGCATTGATCGTGCAGTTGCCATTGAAAATAGAGAACTTACCCTTCTTGATCATGCAGATTCAGATACCTTCCATGGCCGTGATGTTTTTGTTCCAGTTGCTGCTCATCTTGCACGTGGTGTTCCTATCGAAGAATTTGGATCCTTATTAGATCCAGCAACGCTAACTTCAATAACGCTTTTGACAGATAGCAATACTACTCATCGCAAAGGTTCGATAGTAGATATTGATCATGTGGGTGAATTTGGAAACATTGCAACTACTGTGCCAAATCATTTGCCACAAGAGTTAATTGGATCAGTCATATCTTTCAGATTACGCGCTCCTGGAATCGAGCTTGATGCACGTGCACGTCTTGCTCGCACATTTGCAGATGGTAGCAGCGACGATATTTTATTCGTTCCATACTCTACTGGTTCGCTTCATCTGGCCGTAAACAGAGGTAATGCAGCTAAGAGAGTAGGCCTTTCTTCAACTGATATTCAGTTGGATGGTAAGTTTCATCCTGCTGCTTACGTAGAGTTGGATTTGGCTCATGCGACATAGTAAAAATAGCGATTTGTTTAAACAGAAGACGTTGGTATGTAAAGTAGTTAAACAAAACTACCGTCGAATTGCATCTGCAATCGTAATGGTTTTAATCACGCGCAATTTTACTAGTTGGTCTGCTGCACCTATTGTTTAAAAATTGCATCTATGAATAATGATAGTGAAGAGAATACCATTAGACGAAATCCGGGAGTTGTATATCAAGAAAAAATTGAGTAGTTGCAGAATCGCCCAACTGTATGGTTGTTGTAAGGCCACCATTTTGAAGAGATTAAGATTAGCCAGGATCAAACTAAGACCTGCAGGAGTACCACGACTGAGAATAAATGATAAAGAGATAAAGAAAATGTATGTAACTGAGAGATTGTCAAGTTGGAAAATAGCAGATATAGCAGGTTGTGGAAGATCAAGTATCCATAGGAGACTAAAGAGATTAAATCTTGCAAGGGACATTTCAACAGCACATGTGAAATATCATAGAACGCCATTTTCAGAAGATCCAATCGAAAGAGCATATCTACTGGGATTTGCTATAGGAGATTTAAGAGTTCGTAAAGTTGGAAAGAAAAGCAAAACAGTAAAGGTTGATTGTGGGAGTACAAAACAAGAGCAGATAGACTTAATTTATGACTTGTTTTCAAAATATGGACGAGTATGGGTAAGTAAACCTAACAACTCTGGTAAAGTACAAATTGAGGCATTTTTAGATGAATCATTTGATTTTCTTATAAATTGCAGGCAGAAACTTGACCTAGAATTTAAAAAAGAACTTTTTATCCCGTTTTTTGCAGGTTTCACTGATGCTGAAGGAAGCATTTTTATAACAAACAACAAGGCAGCATATTCATTGGGCAATTATGATAACGAATTGCTTGAAGCAATAAAAAAGAAGCTTAAAATATACAACATCGCTCCAGTTTACATATATAAGGCAAAAAAAAGGTACACTATAACAGGCGGGTATAAACAACGGTATTGTTATTGGCATTTAAAAATTAGTAGAAAAGAATTGTTATTGAAGCTCTTTAATATGTTGGACCCTTATCTAAAACATAGTAAAAGAAAAGGGGACATAGAAAAAGCTCTGGCTAACCTATCCAGAAGAAATTTAAAAAATAAGGTGAATTGAAATGGAAACATATTATCTTACAACTGCGATACCATACGTCAATGCAGCTCCACATATAGGGCATGTACTGGAATTTATACAAACCGACGTAATCGCAAGATATCAGAAATCTCGTGGTAAGGAAGTGGCACTCGTAACTGGTGCTGATGAGAACAGTCTCAAAAATGTACGCGCAGCTGAAAAAGAAGGCATAACTGCAGCTCAACTTTGCGACAAAAATTCTGCCATTTTCAAAGACATGGCTGATAAGATTGGCTTGTCTTATACTACATTTAGACGAACATCAGATAAGGAGAAACACTGGGCAGGTGTTCAGAGAGTATGGGAACTTTGCCATAAAAACGGAGATATTTACAGTAGAAAATATCGTGGCCTTTATTGCGTAGGTTGCGAAGCATTTTATGACGAAGGGGAACTCGTAAACGGGATATGTCCGGAACATAGAACTCAACCTGAAACAGTTGAAGAAGAGAACTATTTTTTCAAATTGTCAAACTATCAAGATAAATTAGAAACGTTAATAGAGACAAACGAGCTAGAAATAATTCCTGAAACACGAAAAAACGAAGTTCTTAGTTTTATAAGAGGCGGGTTGAAGGATTTTAGTATTTCGAGATCTGTCACTAGAGCTAAGGGATGGGGAGTCCCTGTACCTAATGATCCAAGCCAGATTCAGTATGTTTGGTTTGATGCACTAGGAACGTATATAACTGGTATAGGATATGGTACCGATGAGAAAACATTTAACAAATTTTGGCCAGCTAATACCCATGTTATAGGAAAAGGAATTCTTAGATTTCATGCTGTATACTGGCCTGCAATACTGCTTTCTGCTGGATTGAAATTACCAAAATCAGTACTTGTTCATGGTTACATAACAGTCAACGGCCAAAAAATGAGTAAATCACTTGGCAATATAATAGACCCATTTTACTTGATTGAAAAGTATGGAGTTGACCCATTAAGATATTGCTTGCTAAGTGAGGTTCCAACATTTGAAGATGGTGATTTCTCTGAAAAAGTATTAATAGAAACAAACAATAATGAGCTTCTTGCAAATGTTGGAAATTTAGTGAACAGAACATTAGTATTCATAAAGAATAATTTTGATGGAAAAATACCACAATATGGGCCACAAAACGAACAGGATATAGTATTTCTGCAACAACAGGCCAAAACAGTAGAAGAAATAGGAAAAGATCTTGAAAAAGTCAAAATAAGGGACGGGTTGCACAAAATAATGCAGTTTTCAAAAAATGCAAATAAATTCTTCCAGGACAACAAACCATGGGTGAGTATTAAAACTGAAAGAACAAGAGCGGAAACTGCCATTGGAATTCTAACAACACAAGTGAAAGATCTAGCAATTTTACTTGAACCATATTTACCGGCAACAAGCAGCGAAATATTCGCACAACTAAACATGGAACCAAAAAAATGGACAGATATTAGCAAACCTTTGCAATCTGGCCATGGAGCGAACGACAATTCGTTCGCGACAGTCCAGAATGCTAATCATTCTGGCCATGAGATAGGAAATCCAAAAACAATATTCAAGAAAATCGAACAAAAAGAAATTGAAGCTCTAAAGGCAAAATTTTCAGGAAAGTATGTTGTTGAACCAAAATTCAGCGATTTGGATTTAGAAGTGGGAGAAATAATAATAAGCGCAGAAAAGCATCCGAACGCCGAAAAATTGTTTGTGGAACGAATCAGATTGAGCGATGGTGAGCGACAGATTGTTTCTGGTCTTGCAGGTCATTATTTTCCTGAAGAACTCGTCGGTAGAAAAGTTGTAATAGTCAAAAATCTTGCGCCAGCCAAATTACGAGGGATTGAATCGCAAGGCATGCTACTTGCAGCAGAAGGTAGGGAGTTTGTACCACCCCATGATGGCAAGGAAGCTTCGGCTTCCTTGACTATCGCGAACCGCAGTTCGCGACATGGTAAGGCAGCGATGGAAGTTGGAGCTCTTGAAGTTATTTTCTGCGACAAAAGTTTAATAGGCGACAAAGTTACACTCAAGAACGAGAAAAATTTACCAAAAGAAGTGCTTACAATATCAGAAGTTGAAAAGATAAAAATTTTAGTGAAAGATTTTGCAGTCGTATGTAATGATAAACAGCTTATCACAAGTGCAGAAGAACTCCGAATGAAAAATACCAAAACTGGTGTTGTGGGTTAGTTAAAATATTTAGCTGATAAATATCAATAGAGGAAAATTATGCCAAAGGAAACTTTTAGTGGTGGGGATGATGATAAAGGAGGAGCACCGCCACCAAAAAAAAAGCTAGTACTGCATAAATTTGGCTTAGCACCAGATGTCAACATAAGAGATGTATTCTGGAGAATAATGGCATCATACGCTGCAACAAAAAAACCAGGTATAGATCTTGGTGAGATGAAACATGAGGCAACTGCCATACTCAGAGTGGCATTGGCAGTAGTATCAAATCAAGGGAGTGAGGATTATGGACTTTCTCCAAGATTTGTCGTGTATTACACGATGATGATGGTGATTGACAGTGGATGGAATAATGCATTTGTAGATTTTTTGTTATTAAGTGCAGATCAAAAAGAAGGAGTAAAAAAAGAGATAACAAATGGATTGAAAAAAATAATAACACAGGAAAAATATGTACAGGAAATAACAAAACAACTTACTGCAATGTTGAGAACGCGAGATAGTGCAGGAATTGCACTGGAATACATCGCTACACTAAAAAGTATACAACTGATCAATGCCTTAAAAAAAGAATTAATAATAATAGCAAGAGGAGACATCGGTGAAAACCAGTTTAACGCAATAAAAGCAATATCACTCATAAAGGAAGATGACGAAGTAAAGAAATCGCTCATAACACTGTTATCACACTGGGATGTACAGACGCGCAAGGAAGCTGTGGAAACACTCAAAGATTTGATTGGAGACAGTGAAGTCAAAGCTGCAGCAGAAAAAAGATTGCCATATGAGAATGATAGTGAAATAAAGGCAATACTTACTAAACTTGCAAAATAGTTGGTGAATGATTATGACAGAGTATTTGAAAATACCAGTTGAAAGGATGAAAATATTAGTTGGAAAGGATGGTATTACAAAAAAGAAAGTAGAAAATAAATGCAATATTAAACTGATTGTAGACACGGATGGAGATGTAGGGATAGATGGTGAACCAGAAGACGTTTTTTTTGCTAAAGATATTGTAAAGGCAATAGGTAGAGGGTTTACCCCAGAAGAAGCACTTCGTTTGCTTGCACATGATTATGGTTTGTATATAATTTCATTAAAAGAATACACCCATAGTGAAAAGGCAGTAACAAGACTAAAAGGAAGAATAATTGGAGAAAAAGGAAAAATAAAACACAATATCGAAGATGCAACTGACTCTTATATTAGCATTTATGGAAGTACCATCAGCATAATTGCAAAGATAGATACTATGGAATATGCAAAGGAAGCAATAGGGATGTTGGTAAATGGTGCACGCCATACAAGCGTACTTGGATATTTAGCAAAGATCAAAAGAGAAATTTGGGAAGCAAGACTTAAAGGCCGTTGAATTGTATATTTTTTTATCCATAATTCATTAACAACCAGTACGAAAGATATTAATTAGTTGATAAAGATAATTAACCAAAATCCCATGTAAAGTGATATTTATGGTTGATGATGATACATTCAAACAGTTCAAAGAGCACTCTGTAGCAGAGTTCTTCAAAAAGAACAGACAAATGCTTGGTTTTTCAGGAAAAGTAAGATCTATGACAATGATAGTCCACGAGTTTGTAACAAATAGTCTTGATGCGTGTGAAGAAGCTGGAATAATACCAGAAATATTTGTACAAGTTGAAGAAATAGAAAAGGAAAAAGAACATTATAAACTAACAATAAAAGATAACGGACCAGGAATACCAAAAACCCATCTTGGAAAGGCACTTGGGCAGATGCTTGCAGGCACTAAATTCCACAGATATCTACAACAAAGAGGACAACAGGGAATTGGAGCAGCGGCATGTACGATGTTTTCTTATATTACAACAGGCCAGCCAACCATTGCCATATCCTGCCATAAGAACGTAAAACTAACGGCAAAGGTATCTATTGATTATAAAAAAAACAAGCCAGAGATTGAACAACTTGAAGAAGTTCCAACAGAAGAAAGTGGGTTGACTGTGATATCTGAATTCAAAGAAGTCAAATATGAAAAAAGTAATTATGGGGTATATGAATATCTTAGGAGAACTGCTTTGGCAAATCCACATTGTACAATAACATTGATAGAACCAAATACTGAAAAGACAGTTTTTCCACGCTCAGTAATACAAAATCCACCAAAACCATTTGAAATAAAACCTCACCCATTAGGTATAAGTCCACATGATCTTTTGGAATTTGCAAAACACAACAAAGAGAATAGAAGATTGTCATCATTTTTACAAGAAACCTTTACAAGAATGAGTGCAGGGAAGGTAGAGGAACTAAGATCTCTTCTTCCGACTATTGACTTCAACCGTTCACCAGATAAACTTACTTGGGAGGATGCAGAGAGCATTGTAAAGACATTCAAACAAGTTAAATGGATAGCACCAACAACTGATTCTCTTGTGCCAATTGGTAAGGAACAGATTGAGTTATCATTCAGGAATATCTTCAATCCAGATGTCCTTGTGGTCACCGAAAGAAGCCCAAAAGTATATCGTGGTGGGATACCATTTATGGTAGAAGTTGGAATTGCTTATGGAGGTGGAGTTGCTGCAGCAGGTAAAAAAGGAGAAGTGATGAGATTCGCAAACCGTGTTCCTTTGTTATTTGATTCAAGTGGCTGTGCAATAAGCGAGACGATAAAGACAATGGATTGGAAAAGATATGATGTAAAGAAATTTGATGAGGAACCGATAGCAGTTCTTGTTAACTTAGTAAGTGTTTATGTACCATACACCAGTGCCGGAAAGCAGGCAATATCAAATGAAGAAGATGTCATGGATGAGATAAAATTTGCAATAATGGAAGCATCTAGAGGTGTGCAGAAGTATCTGTCAGGAAAACGACGTGCTCACGAAATTGCAAATAAAAAGAAAGTTGTGAAGAGATATGTTCAGCAACTTTCAAGTGATCTTTCAAGCCTTTCTGGTGAAAAAAAGGAGGGCATAGAAAAGAAACTAACGAGGATAATTGAAGAAAAGTATGGTAACCTAGATACGCTTTCAGAAGAGGATATACCTAAAAAAAATGACAAAAAAGAGATTGATGGGGGTGAAGAGGAATGAGCGAAACACCAGCAACTAAAAAATTAGTGGCACTTGGCAATGAGATGGTAACTCAAATAAGTAATGGTGATGGGCCAACATTCGAAACAACACTTAGAACAAAAAGTAATACTCTTTTTGACGAAGCAGTTGGCTGTTTGAGAACAGGTGATAAAAAAGAGCAACGAAAATTTTTGAGCATGGCACAGGCAAGAACTTTTATGCAAACTGTTGCTGTTGCTGCACGAACAAGACAATTCCTCAAACAAAACCTCCATACTTCAATCAGAGGTTTGTTTTATCAGTTAAAATTTAGCCTTGGCGAAGATATTGATGAAGACATATTTACAGAACAATCAGAATCAAATGGCCTTATTGAAGATATTGAAGTTGCGCTAAAGATAAGACGCGAAGACCTCAATCTTACTACAGATAGAAAAGGTTTCGTTGCAGGACCAATGAAGATAATGGATAAATTTGGTGGGGATAGCACACTTATAGATCTTGAAAAACAAGGGAGAAGTGGGTGGAGTATACCGAGCGACGTTGATAATGGTATGGAGATAACGGATCTTGAAGCAGACTATGTTCTTGTTGTTGAAAAGGATGCACTTTGGCAAAGACTCAATGAGGACAAATTTTGGAAAAAAGAAAATTGTTTACTTATAACCCCAAAAGGCCAGTCAACAAGAGGCACACGAAGATTACTCAGAAAACTTGCAGACAGAAAATTACCAGTTTACTGCTTAATGGACTGTGATGCATGGGGATGGTACATATATTGGACAATAAAAACTGGAAGTATGAATCTTGCCTATTTAGGAAGAGATTTTGCAGTTCCAGAATCCAGATTCCTTGGGGTTACTATGAGTGATATCAAAGAGTTTAGCTTCTTACAAAAATTAACAATTAAAGCAAAGGAAGTAGATGTAAAAAGAGCAGAGGAAATGCTTGGCTACCCTTGGATAAATCGCCATAAAGACTGGGTGCATGAACTTAAACTTGTGCTTAAGACAAAGAAAAAAATTGAGCAGGATGCTTTACAGGGTGAGAGACTTACTTTTGTTGGGGAATATATAAAAGCAAAAATAGAGAACAAAAAATGGTTATCATAGATTCTAACAAAACTCATTAGAACTTTAAAGTCGTTTTCTACTAAAAACTAGAATGTCGCTCGTCTCTTATTAACTTAGGCTCGCGAAGCTTGGTTGGTATTCTAACAAAACTCATTAGAACTTTAAAGTCGTTTTCTACTAAAAACTAGAATGTCGCTCGTCTCTTATTAACTTAGGCTCGCGAAGCTGGACTGGGAGTTCTAATAAAAAATTAGAAATAAAAAAATTATGGTGGACTAGGCGGATCTTGTATGTATGGACTTCCACTTGATGGTATTTCACTATCCATACCCATTGCATGGTAGATTGCTTTTCCATCAGGACACATACTATTAGGACAACGCTCGGTAAAAGCAAAATAAGCTGCCAATACATTTGCACCATAATCATGACCAGTTTTCAGCCATGGAGTTTCACAAGTGCGCATGTATTCTATTATATCGGTATATCCATTACAAATTGTTGGCAAACCATTTTCGTTATATTCTCTTCTTGGCACAGTATGATCACAGTTATCAGTATCTGCCTGACCTATATCAGATGCGCAATATGTGTAATTGTAACGCCAGCTTGTACTAAATCCACTTGCCCAGCAGTTGTCATTTTTTGTAATCTCTGAACATCTTGGATGGTCTTGTTTTCTAGTATTGGCACTCCAATCACCTCGGTACATATGAGCAGCAACATATGCAGCGAAAACATTTTCTTTTTCAGTATCAGTAGCTTGCCAGTTAAGCTGGCCACGATGAGCATTTATCCAGCTTTTTGCATATCCCAGATTTTTTTCGATCTTGTATGTTCCCATACAAGCTGAGTCTGCAGGATCGAATGGATTGAAATCAACTGGATTGCATATTTTTGCCTGAGAAAGTAATAAAGAACCGTGGCCATTTGCCTGGAAAATAGGATAATTTAGACCATTGTTACCATCAACTGTATATGCAGCAGGCCAAAAAGTATATGGTGGTTCTAAACTCTGCACCATGCCAAAAGCACACCAACGCCAATCAGGTTGTGGTTGATTTGTATTAGGTGCATTTACAAAAGTACATGTGCCAGTTGGATCGTACATTTCGTTAAAAGCAATGCTATAACATTCATCTGCACCATCATCATTATCAAAACAACCAGGAACATTGTAGCCTGCTCTACATACTTTTGAAGCAGAACATGGTTCGAAATTTGATTCAACATAAATTATTGCACGAACAAGCATTGGATCAAGATTACGAGCACTTGCCCATTGATCTATTTCAGGGAATGACGAACATTGAGTATCTGTTGTAAGGACACTACTCATTCCGACAAAACTAAATGGCATTGGATTAGAAATATTATTTACTAGACATGCATCACAACTGAAGTACTTGTCTGTTGCATCTTCAATTGGATTTGTCTGTTGTCTTAAAAGGTCATTATTAGCAAATTGCACTGAAGATAGATAATCAAATTGAGCATTATAGTTGCACGTTGCACCTGATGCATTTCCAAAAAGCAATAAAGTACCGCCAGATGGGTTTGTAACTCCGGCCTGCCGTGTGTATGCTGTATATAATTGGCAGCCCCCATACCAAGCTCTTAATCTTTCTGGTGTTTTACCAACTGCACAATTTGAACAATTAAGAGGATTTACTATCCCCTCTCCACCAGTAGTATTAAACGAATATGGGGCAATTCCTATAACTCCCTTTTTCTGAAGTGCTTGGATACCTAGTGGGAAAAATGATGAATATGCATTTACAACTTCATACTCGCTCCAATTACATGAATTATCAATGTCACTTGTACCTGGATCAAAAAGCACAAATGGAATAATAGATGGTTTACCATATGTGTAAAGAGAATATGCAGAAAAGTTTAGAGCTTGTTGTCTTATTTTTGAGCCATCACAACTATGTACATATCTACCATCGACCCCATATGCAACCAAGTCAATTTTTTCTCGCATGTCTGGTTCGTTCATTATTGCATCAAGAGCTTCAAAGTCATTTATTTTTGGACCAACTGCAATTATGCAATGTATCTCATCATTTGAACGGTCGTTTTGACATGCGCCATCTATAACACGCACTTGTTCTGCGACTTCCGCTGCTTGACTTGCATTGAAATTCATCTCAGTAACAACAACAACAGGACCAACTGGTCCATCTGATAATCGACCTAGAAAAACATCATCGCCTTCAGTACCAAGGATTTCAGCTATCTTTCTTGTTGCTGTTATATCTATATTTGCACCACCACTGTAAAGTATGTATACTGGAATAATATCTTTACTCAAAAAGCAAATCGAACGAGATGGATCTGGTTCAAGATAAGAAGAGATATTTGAACCTAGAAGCCATTGAACTGCCATACTGAGCCGATTATTACAGAATGTATTTGCTGTTGAAAAATCACCGAACGTTGGTCCTTGACCAACCATAAAATGACGCATTATCAAGCTATCGTAATCACCAGAATTTATCTCAGCAAATTTTGTTGCATTGCATTCTTTATCAAAATAACAAGAACCACCAACTAGGCTTGCCATAGGACCAAAGATATTAGTTCCATTATGGCAAACCATACACCAACATGAACCAGTTTTACAAAGGTCTTCCTGACTTGGATCTGATATTGCAACAAGATTGAAGTTATCTCTGTAATACTCAGTATATGAATTAGATCCTATACGCTGAAGACAGCCTATTAGTATGAGTAAACCAAAAATAGTTATTATAGTAGCTGACAATCGCATAAACATTTTACCCCATTTTATAATTTAAATGTTCTCCTAATGGCTGAAATAAAAAAATTAATAAAGATAGGATTTACATGTTGGGTTTTTACATCTGCTTCCCCTAAAGCTTGACATACCACAGGTTGGACAATAGACAACTTGGGCAAGTCGATGAGGCTGAAGGAGCCTAGAAACACCATTTCCTGTGCTTTGTGCTAGCCTAGTCATATTCTCTTGGAAGCTTGTTCTTTGACCTGTTTTTGAATTGCTTATCCATTTTGAAACACGTTCTCTAGGTGTAAGTGATTGTGGGAAAACTGGTGCGGGAAGATGCCAGAAGAAAAGTAATGGATTGAAGAAACCCCAAAGTGAGTTTCTTTCGAAACCAAACATATCAAGTTCTTGTCTTCTTCTTATGTTAAGTGCTTCTGCAGAAACTGTTCTTCTTGTTGTGTTGTCCATTGCTGCATCTCTAACTGCTTGGTCATATTTGAATGTTGAGTCTTTTGTTCTGTACAGATACTCTGCCATAGCAGGATCAAATTGGAGAGTAGAACGATAATCATAGTGCGTTTCACCAGGATTTGCATCCCCAGTTCTTGCTGTTGAATAAAGACCTTTTCTATGTAGCATTATGTCAGGAGTACTTTGCATAAGACCAGTTTGGAAATCTGAACCTGCAAGTTGATGTCTTTCGAGACTACCACCAAACACATTTAATTTAGTCATTTGTTTAGATGCTTTATTACTTCCAAAACCTAAAACTGATGCCATAGTAGCTGAAAATGGATTCATAGATTGAAGTGCTTCCATAATTCTTGGATTAGTATAATTCCATTGTCTGAGTGCATCGTCAGTTGAATCCCATTTAGATGCATAACCTTGCATAGACATCTGGAACCCTCTGAACATGTTAACATATGGCCTCATCATAAACTTTGCTGCTTGCATTGGGAATCCATAGAATGACATGAAGTTAGAATATGTTCCACGATCCATGTAAGCACGTAGATTGTGTTTCATATCATATGGAACTGCAGGACCAAATTGGAAGAATGATGACCAGGCTTGGTGAGTACCAAATGAAGATGATGATCTCCATGGATTTCTGTCAAGACCATATTGCCAGCATTGAAAGAATGCATGGTTATTCATAGCTACGCCGCGATATAATACTTTTTCTTCCTCAGATAAATCTGCTGCAAATTTACCTGCCATTATTTGTGTTGCTAATTTCATTGAGTGTAGTCTGTATGCACCAGAAACTGCAGTTATATCATAGGAAGTTGTATGCACTGGACCACCAGATATAAGGGCAATTCTTGACCAATAATCAAGACCATGCATAACAATGTCCCTTGCAGGCCTCCAGACTTTTTGTGAAAATTCAGGTGCCTCAACACCAAAGAATCTTAAGAATGATGGAGCTGCTGGAGCAACATTACGTCTGGATTCAACTGTAAGTTCACTATAGTTTTGTCCAAGTAGATAATCATGAGTTGCATTTCTCCCTTGCCATAGTATAGCCTCAAGTACTTTTTGGCGGTTGTAATCATAACCACCTTCTTTTGCCCATTTGTTAATTTCTGCAAGTACTGGTTCCCATTCAGCAGCATGTTTTGAACCTCTTATTTTGGCATATGCCGCTTCAAGATCCTGTCTTGCACCAAATTGCATTTCAGTATCATCAGGACTGAATCTTCTCTTTTGGCCATTATTGTCTCTTAGTGTTGTTTCGCCAGCAAGTATACGGTCATAATCACTTAATACCATTCCTTTTCTGTAATAAGCAAAACCACCTTCATGAAGCATAACAACTGCTTTTTCTGATTTTGCAACTTCATCATAGGTCATATCCCTGTTAGTAACTCTGTCATATTCAGCCTGATGTGCACGCATCATCTGCATTAATTTGTCTAGATGTTTTGGATTTGTAGTATCCACTTTTTGAAGGAATTGAACATCTGAATGATTGTTATCAAAGCCTTTTTCCTGAAGTGCTTTTTCCATGAAACCAATGAGAACACCATAGTAGAATCTTGATGTTTCTCTTGTAGTACCATAAGTATTATTGCCAAAATGTGAATTGAATCTTTGTTCCATATCTCGCATAAGATGATCTGCAACCCAGAGTTTCTTTGCTTCGTGTGCTCTTTGTTCTACAGTCCAGTTTGATGAGCCAGGTGTACGATCAAGTTGTGCTTCTATTGATGCTTTGAATGCAGGAACATATCCTCTTGTGAAACGTGATTCTACCCATTGTCCAAGTGCATAATTTTCCCTTGAATCAAGAGCTCCCACCCAGTGTCTTTTAACATCAACAAGAGTTGCTTTTTCAGGAAGGCTGAGTTCCATATTACCTCCTGAATACCAGATCATCTTGCCAGTTTTCTTATCGATTTCAGTTGACCTTTCCATCTTGCCGCCGTACATAAATGCTACTAGATGCGCAATGGAAGCTGAATTTATATCGCTAGGAAGCTTTTTACTTTTTCCATAATCACTAGTAGCAAATTCTGAATATGTTTTCTTTCCTTCTTCAGTAAACAATGAGATAAGGTCTGTTCTATTTCTTTCAGTTACTGCTTTTAGTTGTGTTGCATTTCGCATATGTTCTGGAAGCTGATCCATTGCACTCGTTGGATCAAGACTTGTCAATCTGTTTGCAACATTAAGTCTAGCTGATACCAGTTCTTCTTTTATACCTCCTGCAAGGTAACCATGTTCTCCATCCCAAATCATAGTACGCAAAACCATTGTTTCCCATGCATGAGTTGCATTAAGTGAGTCACCACCAACATGACAAAGGTATGTATCATCATGAACCCTGCCACCCGTAGTAGCTGACATTCGAACTTTGTTCTGTTGTTCAAGAACTTCCTGCAGAAGGATCATTTTGAAGTGTTCTGGTTCAGCTGATGCATGAATTGCTTCTACCTGTGTTGTGACTGCAACCATATTATGATCTATATGTGCACCGTGTGCTTGTGCAAGTTGCATGAGTGCATGAAGTTTATCATTAGTTGTCATTGCGGTGTTTGATAGTATTCTTCTTACTTCATGTTCTGCAGCAGTAAGCTCTGCCGATGCTTGGAAATTTGATCTTTTGAGTATATTTATGTCAATATGACCCATTTGGGCAAGTTCCTCATGAGAGATATCGAATTTCATACCCACTTTTCTGTAAAGTTGTTTGAGAACATAGCGCATCTGGTCACGAAGCACTTCGTTGTTAAGTGCCCGGTATAAGTGTGCCATCTTATCATTTATTGGGAACATTGCACCAACAACTATGTCAGCTGGACGTTTGTTCAATTGACCGAACACCCATGCTGCAGAACTTGAGCTTTTTGCCCTTGCTTCCAAATTAGATAGTACGCGTTTTCCACCAAGAATACCCATTGTGGTTTTAGTAACTCCACGAACCAAGTTAGGGGTTTCAGTTACCATTGCTTTAGACATTCTGCCCACAATCCTTCCAGTTCTGACAGTTGAGTCAACACTAGAAGCTATAAGTGGACCAAGAACTGCATATCTGTTAGCACCATAAAATTTACCGAGTTTACTTGTAAACCACATGTGTGCTGTGCTTCTTTTTCCGATGTCTGTATGTGCAGTAAGAACTTCAAGACTTTGGAATGCCCTAAGGCCATTTATATAATCCTTTAAAGTCATAGCAAATAGAGTGTGTCTACCGCCTTTTGCTTCAAGTTTTTGCAAAATCTCTGCAACGGTTTTATGTTCTGCATCACCATAATGATATGGTAATCTTGTTGTAAGATGAGCAAGTTCTGATTCTTTCATACCAACATTCAGACCACCAGTAACCAATGCAGATGCTATTTTTCTTCCTTGATCAACATCACCTGCATCCCTATCTGCCCTTGTACCTTTCTGTGAAGTAATCCTATTTGTAAGGCGATTAAGTGCTGATTTGTTAGCAACAGCAGCAGCAAGAATAGCTGAGGTTCTGAGAACAGGTGCAATTACTGATGCCATTTTGTCTTTTGCTGTTTTTTTCATTTCAGTATAACCAAATGGTGCTAGAATCTGACCACCAGCAGTAACACCCTTAGGAGTTGGTAATCTTGGAGTAGTTATATCAAGTAAAGAAATCGGTGTTTTTCCTGCAAAATAAAGTGATGATAATAACAAACCGATTAAAAGGAAGAAACCAAGGCATGGAAGTGTTTGACCAGGTACGATATTATTTAGCGATGCTCCACGTACAATGTCGTGGATTTTAGCAGTAATTTCATTTGAGAATGTTGCTTGTGAATTGATAAGTACATCTTCATCACTACTTGGACTTATTAGTTCTCCTGGTCTAGGTATAAATGACACTCTGAAATATGTTTTGCCCGTATGAGAAATTGGTGTGAGGTCACATTGAGCGTAATAATAATCATAAGCTTGCATATCACCAGTTGAATCTGGTCTGTAGCCTGTTCCATGAATTGTAGCTACAACATCAGAACAACCAGGTATAATAGTCCATTGGTTGGCATTTATACCGCCAAGCGGATTGAAGTATTCAACTGCAAAGTGAGCACCAGCAGGAGAGGTTATGTTGATCTGATAATCTCTTGTCAACGCTCCATGATCGATCCCTTTTTGATAGACACATTGAAGTATATTCGTAGCACCCTCTGCAACACAAAGTTCTTGAAATTCTTTCATCTTGTCTCTTTCAGTATCTCCACTGACACTGATAACTGGTTCAAATACAAGTAGAGATATGTTTAGTGTAGTGTCACTATCACTGGAACGCATAAGGATTACTTGACTGTCTTTAGTTGGACCAGTATTTGGAAAACCAAATTGAGCATAAACTGGGGTTACTAGCAACAACAACAGCGCCGCCAAAACCAAATATTTCGTCCAGGTCATGATATATACGCGTTTTAAGTTATTTATAAATGCCTACGGTTAACGATAGTATTAAAAATACAAAAACTACAATTATTGTAGATTGATGGTGGAAAATATGAAAGGACCAAACCCATTTGCATGGAATCCTGAAAGTTCAGAGGTTTTTGGAAGAAAAACAGAGATCACAATATTCAAAAGTTTTGCAAATGCAACTGCTTCAAAACAATCTGGAGTGTTAGTAATATTCGGTGGAACTGGCATTGGAAAGACAACACTGCTGAGAAATTTCAAGCAGATAGCTGAAAAATTTGGCCTGGATTGTATTTATATTAAAGCAGAAAAAAGCGAGACTGAATGCGATCTGGTAGGGAAAACATTTGCAAATGAAAAAAATTTTGAAAATGCCATTAGAAAAATTAAAACTGGCACAATTATCATGATAGATGGGATTGAAAAACTCGCAGGTAGTGAAAAACTGGCAGATAAACTAACGAGATTAGTAAATAGTTATTGGAATAAGAAACCGATTTCAATTGTTTTAAGCTCAACTAGAGAAATTACAAGAGAAGGAAATAGAATTATTGAATTACGGCGATTTGACGAGCATGACATCCGTGAAATGATAGACAATGCAATGAAAAAAGGCCTTCCAAAGATGGGTGATGAATGTATTCATAGCATTTTGAATGATAGCGGAGGTAACCCAAAACTTGCACGTATGATATGCTGGTACATATATGAGAAACTAAAGGAGAATGAAAAATTAATAACAAAAGGACACTATCTTTCTTATCTACCATATATCATGACAATGCTTTCGAATGAGTGGTTTGGGAGATTATATCAAGAAACACCAAAAGCAGAAAGAGAGGTACTAAGGAAACTAGCCGAGGAAGAAATGCTTGTTTCTGAGATTGCAAAAGAATTGAAAAAACCAATGGGACCAGTTGCTACACTTACAAAAAGACTTTTAGATCGTGGACAAATAATCAGAATAGAACGAGGAAGATATAGGATATTTGCAAAACTTTATGGTAAATATATTTTGCAACGAAATTAGGCAGCAAGAATCCAATCTTTTTCAAAAACAGCAATGAATTTGTTGACTATCACACGATCATAGATGATAACTGATGCTTCACGATTTTTATAAAGTGCAGAATTGCTTAGATTATGTGATCCCACAAGGACAGTTTTACCGTCGACGATAATAATTTTGGAATGAGTTAATGCATAAGTTTGACTTGCATAACGTGTTTGAATATTTTTTGAGTTGAGTTCATTATATATTTCAGAATTCTGGCCGCTAATAATATCTCTTTCAATTATAATTCTTATTTGCACTCCTCTTTGTTTTGCTCTTTCCAATGCTTCAACTGCGTCCCTGGAAGTAAAAACATACATTTGGATTTCAATTGATTTTTCTGCAGAGTTAATTAGATCTATTATTTCATGACCATTTTCTGGTGAAAAAACTGTTGTTATCTGCGGTGAGATTACAAAGCCAAATAAAAAATAGCAAAATAAAAAACCCAGCAATAGTCCAAGCC
>JBDRIM010000026.1:0-4778 GCA_043816005.1 Microcaldota archaeon | reverse complement strand
CTACTTTTTTTACTTCTGGTTTTTTTTCTTCTATTTTTTTAACTACTGGCTTCTCTTCGATTTTTTTTGGTTCACGTTTTTTAGTTATAATTGGTTCTACTTTTTTTATTTCTTGGCTTTCTTCTTTTGGTTTTTCCTCTGCTTCCTTTTTTTTAGTAAGGCCTTCTATGAAGCCACCAATCTTCTTCTTAAGAAAGTCAAACATTTATTCAACCTTTTTGGCTAACAAAAAGCGTAACTAAAATTCCAAAAAAATAAGATAATCAAATATAATCTTCTCTAATGTTATTATCCACTGTTTTGTTCAATTGTGCCTGCACCTGAAGTTGTTGAAGTTGGGTTGTTGCTTCGCGCAATTTAAGTACAATTTTGTTGAATTCTTCAGTTAATCTTTCAACTGCTTTTTTTGTAGCTTCGATTCTTTTTTTAATCTCGTGAGTAGCATCATCTTTATTCATTTCAACAAGGTATTCAGCACCAATAGGAACAAGTACCTGGGTTTGTTCTACATGACCTTTTATCAATGCCCCGCCACCTATTGGGATAAGCACTCTTTGAGCAGTCATATTTTCCACAGTCTTAAGCGCATTGGCAAGGTCGATTGTAGTGAGACTAACTCTTTCAGTCTCTCTTTTTATCAAATTTATCTGTTCCTTGTATACAGCTAATTCATAGCTAAGCTGTGCTTGTCCATCTCCGGGTGAAGTCATATTATCCCTTCTCTACCTTCTCAATTTTAATCTTATTCCTTTTCACTCCATTTGTAGAACCAAAGAGTGTATATGTTTTGTGTGTTGCATCTGCTTCGCTTTTTGCTTCAACCTGTTTAGTGAATGTTCTTTCTCCGCCTTTGAGGTTTAGTTTTCCGCTAACATTAAATAACATTTTTTCACCTGTAGTCTATTTTACTATATTAAGTGCGTCTTCCAATCTACCTATTTCATAGGCAGTTGTTGAGTCACCAATTATGTAGCCGTTTTTGTTTACAACAGCACCATAAGAAACAAATCCAGTACCGGTATTCATAGTTCCTTTACTGCCGCGTACCTTAAGAACTTCGTTTAATTGTTCTATCTCATCATCATTTGCTTTGAAGTGTGCTAAATACCCTGTGTTTGTTGCAATACAAGCACTTCCAACTGTGCTAAAATCAGCAATCTTCATAGGTACTAATTCAACTCCGAGTGTATCAGCTATTTTTTTTGCATCTTCTTTTTCGATGTTTGGATTGATTATTCCACCCTTATCATTTACTGCAATATTATTTCCATGCGCATTGAATTTTCCAGAAGAGATATGGACATTAAGTCCAATTTTTTTCAGTATATCAACTTCTTCTTGCTTTACTATGTTTGGCAAAATGATCCCATTAGAATTCATTACAATATATATGCCTAGCAAGTTCGAATCTCCCATACTAATTTTCACTGTCTTTGTTTTCAGTATTGTGTCTACTGCATCATCGACTTTCTTCATACTGTCAACAGGCAGCATTGTTACTTCATTGTTTGTTTTTATGAACATCCCGATCCAGGGATTTCCATAATATGAGATTTTCATTTCTTCTGTTCATCCTTTTTTTCTTCCTTCTTGGCATCTTCTTTCTTCGGTACTTCGATTTTTTCATCAGCCAAGTATGCTTTTATTGTCTCGCCTTCTTTGATTAGCCTAACTTTAACTCTACGCGGTGGTTTCTGTATGCTTCTTACCCAAATAGATTTGTTAAGATTTTCACTAAGTACTATTTTTTCTCCGTCTGCTTTCATGTGTCTTGTAATGAATGCTCTGAGTATTTTAACTGCCCTAGGTGCCCTCTTATCTCTTACTGTCTCGTAAGCCTTGCCAAGAGGCACAGTATAAATCCTTTCCAGTTTTGTTGATACCATAACTATCACTCTTTTATTCTGAGTTTATCTGTTCTCCAGTCTCTTCTCCTTCTGTTGGAGCTTACTCTTCTTTTTGTTCTAATTATCACGAATGCAGGAATTCTCCTTATCTTTCTCTTGGCCTTTGCCAATTTTTTCTTTTTTTCAAGTCCTTTTTTACTCATAGGATCACTTCTTATGAAATGTTATTGTTGTGTTCTTGTCTGTTTGATCTTTTATCGCACGAAGGAGCGATAACAGCTCAGTTTCGGTTATCTTTCGACCGGTTTGTTTGAAATACATAAGAACATTTTTTGCTGCAGTGAGGTAAATTTCCTCATTTGCAACAGCAACATTCATAATGCGATCATATGCTGTTTCATCGAGCGCAATTCGCAATGTTGTCTTAAGTTGTTCTTGTGCTTTTTTTGCCTCAAGCTTTCTTTTTTTTACTTGCTCAAGGTCCTCTTCACTCATATTATGCGCACTCTTTTGCTGTGGCATCAAGTAACTTTCTTCCTTTTGCTGAAAGTACTTTGCCGTTTTTTTCTTTTGTTAGTAGCCCTGCTTTCTCAAGTTCTTGTATGGCTTTTCTTATTGTAGATCCACCTGCTGGAACATGTCTACTAGGTCTAACCCCTCGGCGTTTCTTTCCGCCGTAATGCCTTCTTAATCGTTGTACTCCGACAGTTCCATTTACATAAAATTGTCTTAGTATTGAAGCGCATCTAAAATACCAGAAGTCTTCTGTTTGTGGTGGTCTTGCTGCGTGCGAACCACTTTTGACTAAACCAACGAATGCTGGTTTGGGAATCTTCAATTCTTTCAGCTTTTCAGCTGCCTTTTCTATTAGTTTATTTGCATCTACATCAAATACCGTAACCATTCATACACCTTTGATTGCAACTCTGTTTTATCCTCTAAGTTTAGACGGAAAATTGGATACTTTTGCAGGGATGAATTAGTACATAACGCTATTAAAAGCTATCTGTTAGGTTACAATGCGTTCTTATTTTTGATAAAATGCCAGTTAGTATTATAAGTATTATACATGAAACCTTAATTGGTGTGTCGATGGTTGAAGAATTATTAAAGCCTCATGAAGTTGGAGATTCTCGTGGTCTTGTCCTATTTGTTTTAGGTGTAATATTGGGTTTAGGAGCAATGTTTTCAATGTTTTATTTTTTCGGTCATTGTTCTGGCTCTGAAAGCATTAGTGCACTTATTGGTTCTGGTGGTTCTGGAAATGGATCATCAGGTTCATCTCTTGGCAGTGGTACTACTATTTTCAAGGATGCTTCTGGCAATATTTTGACAGTTGAAAACGGGGCAAATGGTAAAACCTCTACATTTGTTGATAGTACAGGTAAACGCAGAGGAATAACCTGTTATACTTCTGTTTATTGTATTGAAGATTGCGAAGATTGTAATGATACTGAGATACCATGTGAAGATTGTAATAAAGAAAATGAATTATGTGGTAGTGCTTCATCTACAGCAACTTCATATGGCGATTGTTGCGAGGATTTAGAATGCATATCAGGAAGATGTAAACCTCAATGTGTGCAAGAAAATAACCTTTGTGGTTATGGGCCAGCTTCAACATCTCCATATAATTATGGCGATTGTTGCGGTGAGTATACCTGTACGGATGGGTACTGTAAACCTCCAATAGAACCATGCAAGCAAAAAGGCGGGTCTTGTGGTTTTACTGCTACTGATACCACCACATCTTTAGGCGATTGTTGCGGAGATCTCACCTGTACAAACAATGTTTGTACTGAACAGCCACAATGCGGTGAAACTGGTGACCCATGTACTTATGATACTGCATATGCCACTCCAGGTAGTCTTTGCTGTGATGATTTTGTTTGTCAGCAGGCAAATCCTGGCAGTGCTAATGGTTTCTGTCAACCAAAACCATGTATGACAATTGGTACATGTCAGCTTGATGGCGATTGTTGCGAAGGTTACTATTGCGATTCAATTTTCCAATGCACTAAAAAATGTACTGGAGATGGTGGCACATGTTCTATCAATGGTGATTGCTGTGCTGGTAGAAGTTGTATAGACGGATCATGTCAACTACCATGTGAATCAGAGGGTGCATTCTGTAGCGATACTAAACCATGCTGTGGCACCAACACTTGTGTTTCTGGTAAATGTACTGAAACATGTACGCCCACACCGCTATCTTGTTTAAGCGACAATGAATGCTGTTCTGGCATATGTAAAAGTGGCACATGTGCTGATTGTGGATACACTTATGAGTCCTGCACTGATGATGAAGATTGTTGTCAAGGTTTCATTTGCAATGATGGTGAATGTGACTACTCAATAACAACCCCATCAAGTGATTGTTATGGAATAGGATATTCCTGTACTAGTGATGGCCAATGCTGTGGTGACAATGTTTGCAATGACAATGGCTATTGTTCTCTACCAGATAGGCCGTGCGTTGGTGCTGGTTACTCCTGTAGTGCAGATACCTGTTGTTCACCACTTGCTTGTGGCACATCTCTTACCTGTATCAATCGACCACCACCAGAACCAAGTGTATGCCAGGAATATGGTGAGGCTTGTGATATAAATGGTTTGCAGTGTTGTTCGCCTTATCAATGCGATACTAGTCTTGGTTGTCAATAATAATTTTTTTATTTTATTATTTTTTAATATGGTGACATTACAGTATATGCACATGCCGTTCAGATATATTTTTGTACTATCACGAGCGATAGCGAATGCATCAAAAACTATTATTATAAAAATACTGGCGCTGACTAATCTTTATGAATCAAATTTTTCCAGGTATTTTTCAATCAAACAGAACAATTTTCACTATCAATGCAGATAAAGGCAGAAGAGTTTACAACGAGAAATTCGTTCGTGAAGATGATAAAGAATACAGAGTGT
>JBDRIM010000025.1:0-4914 GCA_043816005.1 Microcaldota archaeon | reverse complement strand
TTTTTTCTCGCCATGCATAGCACTTGCAATGTAAAGTGCTGCTGCAGCCACACCAGTTGGACCTCTTCCTGAGATTAAGCCTTTTTTCAAAGCTTTTTTGATAAGTTTCACAGACTCTTCCTGAACTTCTCCGCCAAGTCTGAGGGCAGATGCAAATTTCGGAACATATTGAGCTGGATCAGTAAGTGGAACATCAACTTTCAATTCACATTTAAGGAATCTGTATGCCCTACCGATTTCTTTTTTCTCAATACCAGAAGCACGTGAAATTTCATCTAGTGTTCTTGGTATGCCTTGTAATCTGCAGATAGCATAAATTACTGCAGCCACAACACTTTCAATTAATCTTCCTCGAATAAGTTCTTCTTTAACAGCTCTTCTGTAAAGCAAAGCTGCGCTTTCTTTGATATTTTCAGGAAGTCCCAAAGATGATGCAACACGGTCAAGTTCTGCCAATGCAATAACCAAATTTCTTTCCATGGAAGTTGCAATTGACACCCTCTTATGCCATTTTCGCATTCTGTAAAGCTGTGCTTGTTTTTTGGGTGAAATTTTACCGCCACGAATATCTCGATTATACTGATCGATTTCTGTGACAAGACCTTTGTTTGGTCTCATATATTTTATTGGTGCACCACCACGAGCTTTCTTTTCCTTCTGTTCGGCATCAAAAGCACGCCATTCAGGACCCATGTCGTGAATATTTTCTGCGATAATTAGACCACAACTGGAACATAGAAGTTCGCCTCGTTCGTAATCACGAACTACCCTCTTACTCTTACATTCTGGACACTTTGTCGCTGTTTGTCCCATTAAAAAGCCTCCGCAAATAGTAACGTTTTTAAGAATTTACAAGATTTTAATGGGAATATGGATTTATAAATCTTTCTCTTGGCAGAAAAATATTTACAGAAGTAGCTACTGAGAGACATTTTGTACCAATTTTATAGTGTACGAAGGTTCTCATAAATGAGCAGATGATTTTAATTCTTTGAGTGTTCCAGAAAACTGATCTTCGTGCATAGGAATTGCTATAATACCGGGAATTTTTGATGATATCAAACTTGCTACCGTCTGAGCAACACGAGGATCAGGATCTACAACTACAACCAAATGACTTGTGTTGACTCCTTTTACATGCGAATTTGCAAATTTTGCAGATCCTTCTGCTTCAGGAGGAAGTTCGATTTTTCCTTGGCCATTAATACGAAAATTTACCTCAAATACAGTGTTTGCAACATTATCCATTATGGTTTTTCCTGAGAAACGCCTTCCTTCTCTTGTTACTATAATAACCCCTGCAATGTGAGTTGCCATATTACCAGTTGGAGTAACTGCAGCTTCAAGTGATGACATAAGTTTTCTGGAAAGTGAATCATCTGGACCGGCAACTAATTCAACAGATTTAGCTTCGATATCAACGCAGATACCATACGCTTTTTTTCCTTGTTGTTTTAGCTGGTTTACTTGATATTGAATATTTGCAACTTCAGGATCCTCAGCAGAAGTAACTGAACTAGGCATAGAACAAATTGCAGTGATTGCTGGATCATCAGAGGTAGTTTTTCCTTGATGTAACTTTTTAGATTCTTGAACTACACCGCAACCAGTATAGCCCCTATGTCCGACAATAACAACAACATCAGAATCTGTTTTTTGTGCTGGATTTCCAGCTATTGATTTGACAGAAAGATTCATAGTCAGAGTACCATCCCCAAGAACAAGTCTGGAATCAGAACAAATTACGATTTCTGCGTTTGTTTTTCCTTGAGTAAGTGGATCAGTATCACTGACTTTTGCAGCGAATTTAGAGTATTGAGAACGCACAAATTGGACTACTTCGCGTCGTGTAAGTGGTTTTTGTCCAAGTATTTTTTTTTGTATTGCATCTGCAACTTTAGCATCTAATTCTCGCTCAGCCATATCAAGATTACCACGATCGACAACTTTAGCAGCCAATGGTCTTGATGGTGCCGTAGAACGCACAATAGTAGTATGATGCAAACTACCCATGGCAAGTATCAATTTTTCTGCTTCTTTCAGATGTTTTCTTGCTTTTTTTTCTTTTTTACTCTTTAGCCGTTTGTAAATCTTGGCAAGTCCTGCAAGTGTTTTATGTTTGCCACTAGAGATGAGAACGCATTCTGGATGTTCTTCATCATCAAGCGAAGAACAGAATTCAATTAGATTTTTGCGAATTTTAGGATGTAAATCTTGTATCCTCAGATTATTAAGCAAATCGAGTTCAACCATGAAAACACTTTCTGTGTAAATGATTAAAATTGACTCTTATTGCACTTGGTCTGGTAAAAGACCACGTTTTTTTACCCACCAATAAACAAGAGAGACTGAAACTAAGGTGGATAAAACCAATAATGCAATATACCAACCAACATCAGCAGGACCTAATTGAAAAGCTGGATTGCTCAATACTGTTGCAAGTGTGTTGGGTACCAAAACTGCAGTACCAACTACAGCAAGATAACCAGCAAGTAGTGCAAGTTTGTTATTTAAAATTTGCAATTGATTGTTGTAGATACTTTGCATAACCTCAAGACCACTTGCTAAAACTTCGCTCATGTGTTCTGCCAAACCTATATGAACATGAACTTCTGAAATCAAAGCGCCAACACGTTGTAGTAAAATAGGATTGTCAGTAAGAAGTTCCGGATCACCATAACGCAAAGTTGTAAGTACATCAACAGTTTCCCAAAGACCACTAAGATAACGTATGAGTGCATGCTTCATTGCATGAATATCAGTTCCAAGTTCTTCCCTTTTTGAATAAGAAGATGACAATTTTTCACTTAGTTTATCAGAATATTCTTCGATTTCACGTAGGTGATCGAAATTTCGCGAATTATTCTCATCTATTATGCGTGTCAACATCATAGTGAGTTTATCTGTCACAAGAAGATTTGCTTTGATTTTCCTCATGAAAATTTTGGCATACCGTCTAATTCTTATGAAACGTTTGGCTTCTGTAGTGTGGAGAGTAACGACAAGATTCTTGCGCATTAGAACAAGAAGATATTCTATGTTTACATCAAATCCTTTTATTATGATTACTGGGATAAGAAGACCTAATTCATTATCTAAATCAAAGTAATCTGCCCGCGTACTTTTTAGAAGAGGGGTGAGCAATTGATCACTAAAACCGAAAGATAGCGCTGCTTTTCTTGCACTTTCTATAGGATCATCAACTATATAATCGATCCATGCGACTTGAGAAGATTTTGTTTTGTCTAAAAAATCCTGAATATCTCTAGATTCGTATTCGCAAGTAGTACCATCACTCATGAGAGCAACACAGAAACCTTTTTCCTCAAGCGACAGAATAACTTTACTGTCACCATGTTTTTTGCGAAGTTTTTGAACAATATCTTTACTTAGGGTCATGATACCACCCACTAGTGAACAATTACGTACATAACTGGACGTTCTGATGTTTAAAAACCTTGCGGCTAACTAATTTCGAATCTTTTTTCACTTTCTTCAAGCGCAACTATACCTGGAAGTTTTTCTCCACACAGATATTCTATAAGTGCTTTCCCCGACAAACTCACATAACCGAATTGGTTTTTCTTGAAATTAAATTTATCTATAGCAGAAATTGTATGACCGCCACCAAGTAAAGAAAATGCTTTGGAATTCGCAACCGCATTTAGGATTGCTTTTGTTCCTTTTGCAAATTCATCTTCTTCATATACACCAGCAGGACCATTCATAACAATTATATTGGATGAATGTATGATTTCGCAATATTTTGCGATTGTTTTTTCGCCGATATCCAAAATTTCCCCGGATTGTATGTTTTCAACATCAACTTCAGTTCTTTTTTTACTGATGGACAAACCAACATCAACAGGCAACATTAGTTTATCGGGGTATTTTTCAAGAAGTTGTTTAGCATCAGGCACTTTTTTTATAAGACCCGAATCTTCAAGATATTTTAAAGAATTTCCAACTGAGTAGCCAGACGCATACAACATAAGAACAGATAGTGCTCCACCAACAAGAATTTTTCTTGCTCCCCCATCTTGAAGCCATTTTTTCATTACTTGGAACGAATCTTCAACTTTAGACCCACCGAAGATGAAGGTTACATCTGTTCCACCATGAACTCTCTTGATTGCTTCTACTTCTGCTGCAAGAACATCACCCGCAAATGATGGAATTTTTTTTGAAAATCCTACAACGCTTGAATGTTTCCTGTGTGCAACAGAAAGTGCATCTAAAACATAATAATCAGCAACAGGAGAGAGGTGATGGATTATTTCTCCTTCACCATGCTGGTGCTCCGTTTCACAGTGAAGATGTCGCACATTATCAAGAACAAGAATATCACCGTCATTCAAATCAGTTATTGCTTTCACTGCATGTTCACCAACCACTGCATCAACAAAAGCCACATCTTTACCCATCAATTGGTGAAGTCTTTTTGCATGAAGTTCAAGACTGGTAAAATCTTCTTTGCCTTTGCGGCCTTGATGAGAAAGAACTATTACTCTTCCTCCACGGTCACTAAGCTCTTTTATGGTTACTGCGTGGGCACGAAGTCGCATGTCTCCAGCTAATTGACCATCTTTTATAGGACAGTTCAGGTCAGCACGGACTAAAATTCTTTTACCTCTTACCTCATAATCAGCTATTTTTCTCATTAGAACCCCTTTTCTTCCAATCTGCTTTTGATGGACAATTCGGATCAACGCACATGGTATATCGGGTCCTAACTTTTTTAACATTGATTGTAGGTTTATTGCATGCAGAACATGGTTTTCCGGATGGTTGAATATATGAGCCAGGGGGAAGAGGATATGCATTCCTACAATTAGGATAACCAGTACACCCAACAAATTGACGTTTATCTTTCATACGAATTATACGTAATTGGTTATCACATTTATCACATGG
>JBDRIM010000024.1:0-32946 GCA_043816005.1 Microcaldota archaeon | reverse complement strand
ATTTCTTTTCCTGTTGATGGGGTATTGTAAATTCCATTGTTACCTGAGAAAGTTAAGTTTGAATTATTTAAGTAAATTGCATATGTTGTATTTGTGAGATTATTTCCTAAGAAAGTAGTCACCAATGAACCGTTATAATAGACTAACGGACCTTTTCCGCCTCCTCCGACATAAGAACTAATATAAAAACCATAACTACAATTTTCAATATTGTTTGTCGTATAATTACTGATATTGTCTTGTGCTATAACAAATCCATAACCAGTGTTGGCCACTAAATTATTTACAAAAGTATTGTTAGTTGTAGATAGTAGGAAAATTCCATACGACGAATTACCATAAACCATGTTTGAAGTTAGTAGGTTGTTGCTGCTTAAGGATAGATAGAAACCACTCCCAGTGTTGTTGGAGGCTGTGTTAGAGGTTATGTTGTTGTTAGAGCTTGAAGATATGTAGAAACCACGAATAGTATTGTTGTGGGCCGTGTTGAAGATTAAGTTGTTGTTAGAGCTTGAAGATATGGAGAAACCACCACTAGAATTGGAGGCTGTGTTAGAGGTTAAAGTAACGTAATTGGAGGAAGATATAGAGAATCCATAATTGGAGTTGTTGGAGGCTGTGTTGTTTGTTAAGTTATTGTAATTGCTTGAACTTAAAGAGAAACCAGAATTGTTGTTGTTGGAGGCGGTGTTGTTTGTTAATGTAGTATAATTGCTTGAAGTTAGATAGAAACCAGATTGGGTGTTATTATAGGCTGTGTTGGAAGTTAAATTGTTGTTATTGCTTGAAGGTATGGAGAAACCAAAATTAGAATTGTTGTTGGCTGTGTTGTTTGTTAATGTAGTATAATTACTTGAAGATAGATAGAAACCAGAATTGTTGTTGTTGTTGGCCGTATTGTTTGTTAATGTAGTATAATTGTTTGAAGATATGGAGAAACCAAACAAAATGTTATTGTATACGAGATTATTAGTTAGATTATTATAGTCAGAGTTCGTGTAGAGGTATATGCCAACTTCAGTATTGTTATACGCCGTATTATTAGTTAAGGTATTGTAGTTGCTTGAAGTTAAAAGAAATCCATTATATATATTGATAAATGCAGTATTATTTGTCAGTATAGTATTGTTGCTTGAAGATAATGAGAAACCTTGTTGTGTATTGTTATTTGCTGTGTTGGAGGTTAAATTATTGTTATTGCTTGAGGATAGATAGAAACCACTTTGGGAGTTGTTATTTGCTGTGTTGGAGGTTAAATTATTGTTATTGCTTGATGATAGATAGAAACCATTTTGAGAGTTGTTGGAGGCTGTGTTGTTTGTTAATGTAGTATAATTGCTTGAGGATAGATAGAAACCGTAGGAGTTGTTATATGCGGTGTTATTTGTTAGGTTGTTGTAATTACTTGAGGAGGATATGGAGAAACCAGCTTGAGTGTTGTTATTGGCCACGTTGTTTGTTAATATATTGTTGTTGCTAAAAGATTCTACCATGAAACCAACTGAGTTGTTGCTGGCTGTGTTGGAAGTTAGAATATTAGATGAGTTTTTTATATCAAAGGCAAATGAAGTGTTATAAACAAGATTAGAAATGAAAGTATTGTTTGGTGAGAAGATATAGAAACCCGCGCTACAATTGTATATTGTATTTGAGATGAAAGTGTTACCAATATCTGGTTTTTCATTACTGATACCATTATAACTACTGTGAACAGTCACATTGGTTATGGTGGAATAAGAAGGATTCATATATGCATAAATCCGAATGCCTGATTTAAGAGAATTAGCTGCACCGCTTAAAGTAAAATTACTTACATTTACATATTGACTTGAAATATGAAAAACATGATCAGAACTGTTTGAAGCATAAACTCTTACTGCTGATTGGTTTCCATATAAGTTTATTGATCTGTTAATATCTACATTTTCTGAGTATGACGGACCTTGATAACAGACAATTATTGTATCTCCGTCACTCGCAGCATTTATTGCAGCTTGGATTGTGGAATAATTACCAACTGCTCCTGGAACACAAGAAGTAGCAGTACCGTTTACTGCACGAGTTGCAGCAAAGTTAAAAGCTGATAAAATCAGTATTAACAAGAAAATTCTGATTAACTTCATGATGACACCCGTGACATGATATCAATTATTAGCATCCTACATATAAATTTATATACCTTAATATCATTTCAAAGCTCATTTATATAATCAGACTAAAATGGTATTAAATAAGCCCCCGACGAGAATTGAACTCGTGACCTCGTCCTTTTTGTCCTTTTTTAGAAAAAAAGGACCAAAAAACTGAATTGCTAATTTTTGCTTACGCAAAAATGGTTTTCACCGAAAACCCGAAAGGGTTTTCAAACAACCAGTTTTGATCCAACTCCCAATTGTTCGAATCGAACAATGGGCGCATTGTTGCATCGCAACAATCGCGTTTCCAAAAAGTTGGTACCAAGGACGCGCGCTACCTCTGCGCTACAGGGGCGTGTTGGATAATACTAATGAAAAGATCATTAATATAAGTTCGTCGTATTCCTACTTCAAACTTTGGTTCGCTCGTCTTTAAAAAAATAAAGGCTCGCGAGGCACACCATGTTTTCTTACAATAACTTATCAAAACAACTAAAGAAAATGGCCAAATAGCTTTTTATTATTGATCTTTGCGAACTTATTTAATTTACAACTAATAAAATGCTTGGAGGATGATTAAATGTTCGGTGGAGACGAAGTAATTTTTACTGGTGAATATAAAAGATTCAAACTTGGTATTTGTTTTGATCTTAGAGGAAAAGAACCAAAAGAAGTGGCACAAGTACTTGCATATGTAAGTTCAAAAATAGAACAACCAGCATTTGAATTTTCTGGAATTGATACAAAAAAAATAGATGAAATTGCAAAACTCAAAGGGACTGGTCTAAAGGCAATTGTAAATTTTATTGAAACTTCAAATAAACTTAGAGACGAACTAGGAAAATATGTAAATGATCCAAAACTAGTCTGTGTTGCTGAGTGTTATTTGTTCAATAGATTGCTAACCCAAGCAGGAGTGCAATTCAAAATAATGCCAACCAATACACCAAAACCATCAGATGAAAAAATTGAAGATTTCATAGGATTCATGGGAAAATACAAAGAATGGGTTGCAGTAAAAAAACTAGGATTAACTAAAGTCCAGGATTATGAAGTTTCAGGAATATTATCAGGTGTAAATCACACTATAGTGAACAAAGCATTTGATTTTGCAGGAGTAAATAAAAATGACGTGTTGGTTGATTCAATTGTAAAAGGAAAGAGAAAATCTTATAATAATCTTGCAGCAGCACTAAAAGAGCTTGAAACAAAACTAACAAACGGACCAGATGATGTTTATCTTGTTTGTAAAGTTTTCGAAAATCTCGGATTCAAACCATATGCAAGTCCAGGCATGTTGACCGATGCCCACCCGGATATAAAACCACCGAAAGTAAAGGGTAGGAAACCGAAGTGATGAAAGATGAAGGATTATTGTACAAAATGTAGAGTACATTACATCTTCGGAAAACTTAGTGAGGAACTCATAGTAGAAGAACAGATGAAAAAAAATGGAATAGATGGAGATACCAGTGACATCATAAAAAATAAAAAAGAACTTTTTCGTAAGCTCACGAATAGCTGGGTAACAGACCAGCGAAAAAAAGGATATATTCTGGCAGGATGTATGTATGATGGCACCTGTAAAAAATGTAAAACAAAATTAATAGAAAAGAAGGGTTGATATGGCAAGAGGAATCGGCAGAGGAAAGACAATATTGTTTGGAGAACACTTCGTAGTTCATGGTGCACCGGCAATTGCAGGAGGAATTTCAAACAGTGCTATTGTTGATGTAGTTGAAGCTAAGGAAAACAAAATAATTACAGAACTCAAAGTAGTTGAAGAATTGAGTGTTGCTGGAATTTCTGCAGTTTTGAAAAGTATGGGGATGAAGAAAAAATATCAAGTTAGATTGAGTGGAGATTTGCCAACCTATGGCGGACTTGGTTCATCTGCTGCATTCTGCGTTGCACTTGTCAAAGCATTTGCAAAAGAAAAGAAAGTAAGATTGAAAAATGATATAGTAAACCAACATGCATATGATGGTGAGATGGCATTCCATGGAAATCCAAGCGGTGTAGATAACACAGTAGCAACCTATGGTGGAATTGTTGAATACCGAAGAGGAAAAACAATGGCCGAAAGCCAATTTGATTTTATTAGAATGCGTGCGCCATTAGATATTGTCATAACATTTAGCGGAAAATATAGTGAAACAACAAAAATGATAGAACGAGTACAAAAGTTTAAGGATAATGATAAAAGAGAATTTTCACAGCTTATGGATGAATATATTGATTTGGAGATCAATGCAAAAAAAGCAATAGAAGAAGGGGACCTTGAGGAAGTAGGAAGATTGATGAATACCAATCAAAGACTTTTATCTGAGATTGGAGTTTCGAATGAAAAAAACGATGAAATAAATGAAATTGCCATGGTTGATGGTGCATTAGGTACCAAAGTCACTGGTGGTGGTGGTGGCGGATGCTGCATTGCATTGGCAAGGGATGAAAATCATGCAATAGCATTGGCAACAAATCTCAAAAAACATAACTTTGATTCGTTCCCAACCAGAATAATTAAATAAACAAGTTTGCATAAACAATGTATGGCATTTGATCCACTTGTATTTGGTTGGCTTTGTGTACCGCTTTTAGCTATAATAGCACTAATTTTTTTGGCTGCTGCGATAAAGGTTGTAAGGCCTATTGAAAAGACTCTTGTAGAAAGATTCGGTAAATTTAGCAGAACTGCTGAACCAGGACTTTTGATAATAATACCATTTGTTGAAAAGGTAATAAAGGTACCAACAACAGAGATGAGAGTGGATGTTGATCAACAAACAGTTATTACAAGAGACAACCTTAATGCAGTAGTTGATGCAATTGTATATTACAAAATTGATGATGTAATGAAAGCAGTTTACCAAATAGACAATTATAGAACTGCTATTCCTTCTCTTGCACAAACAACATTAAGAGCCATAATGGGTAAAATGACACTCACAGAAGCGAATGAAAACAGACAAAGAATCAACCAGGAAGTAGAACAAGAACTTGACAAAGAAACTAATTTATGGGGTGTGAATATTATTAGAGTGGAACTCCAGAGAATAGATCCGCCACAAGATGTTCAACAGGCAATGAACAACGTTGTTAAAGCAGAAAATGAAAAGATTGCGGCAGTTGATCTTGCTTCGGCTGTAGAAACAAGAGCAGATGGTGAGAGAAGATCTGCAGTTAAAGTTGCTGAAGGTTATGCAAAATCAATAGAATTGCAAGCCCAGGCAGAAGCACATGCAGTTGAGATGAAAGCTCATGCAGAAGCAAAGGCAATTCAGCTTGTTAATGAGGCTGCTCAGAAATACTTCAAAGGAGATGCGCAAACATTAAAAAAATTGCAAGTGGCTGAAAACGCATTGAGTACCAATACAAAATATGTGATTCCTGAGGGTACAGACATATCTGCAATAATCTCTGATGCAGCTGGGATAACACCATTGCCAAGTAAAAAATCTAAATAATTTTTTTTATTTTTTAATTCCTAATTTTGGACAACTATTTGATAGTGGACAATTGATACAATCCGGATTTCTTGGTAAACAAACAGTCTGACCAAAAGCAACAAATTTTTGGTTAAGTAACCGTACATATTTGGATGGAATTATTTTCAATAATTCTCGTTCAGTTTCTTCTGGTTTTTTGGTTTTCACAAGACCAAGTCTGTTTGAGATTCTATGAACATGTACATCAACACCAAGTGTGTTTTGACCAAATGCTCTAGCTAGAACAATGTTTGCGGTTTTTCGTCCAACACCTGGAAGTTTAAGCAACTCATTAAGAGTTTGTGGAATTTTGCCAGAATTAAGTAACGTACAGGTGGCGAGAAGATTTTTTGTTTTTGTACGGTAAAAACCAACTCCGTACAACAATTTTTCCAATTTTTTTGACCCTAGTGCAATGATTTTCTTTGGGGTATTAGCCTTTGCAAATAAACGATTAACAACTTTTATTGTAGTTACGTCCTTGGTACGTGCTGAAAGCATAGTAAATACAAGAATCATGAATGGATCGTTTCTTGTTTCATGCTCTGCATAAAGAACTGGTGCATTCCGTTTTACTGCAGACTCGTGCATTTGTCTAAGAACCCAATCAATTTTAGATAAATTGTTCACAGACTAATTAACTCAGAATCAACATTTAAACTTAATTAGGCAAACTTCCTTCAACACAATAATCTTGATTACAAAAATGACCTACGCCGCAGGAAATTTCATCTGATATTGCATCATCACCGAAGCAGAAATATTCAATCAAATATTTGTTAGTGTCACACGTATCATAATGTTCTTTATGATCTTTTCCTATTGTAACTCCAGCTTTCTCGACGTTAAGTCCACCATCACTATCAGTACAAAGACTTGGAACGCACCTACCATCAAAACATTTGAATCCTGTGCCACAATCAATATCCTCACTAGTTGATGTACCATTAGAGAAACAATAGAATTCTTTGAGTGTTGCAATATCAAGACAGGAATCCCAGTTTTCAGAAGTTATAAGCATCCCTAGTACAGTGGTGGTTTTTCCTCGGGTTGTATTATCACGACCACCATCACTTTCACTACAACTTAATTGTTTTTGTTCGCATTTACCAAGATTACAGAAATAACCAGAATCACATTGTTGATTTACTGATTCAACTTTATCATGTTTACAGTAATATTTTTTGGTAAGATCATACCCCATGCAAATATCAGAATATGTATTACCTTCAAAAGTTACATTTGAAGATATAAACAAATCAACCTCAGTAGGACCTGTGCAATTTAGAACAACACTATTGTTTGGAACATAATTAGGATCAGAAATGCAAATACCATCAACACACATAAAACCTACTTTGCATAAAATATTTGTAAGGGAGATTGTGTCTTCAGAACAGATATATTCTGCCACTTGATTAATATTCAAACAATAGTCTTCATAACTTTCATCGCCTTTTGTAACAGTGCCTTTTGTTTCACTATTATTACCATCACTATCGACACAACTTTCAGTAACTACGCATTCTTGATCATATGCGATTGTGACATTTACAATTTCTGCATCACAATCTGTTTGATATGTATTTCCATCAACACCACATACTGGCCCTGTGCAATTTGTTTGGTTGAATGTGTCATTAATCGTATTAGTAGAATTATCAGATACTGGTGGCTGATCAGTGCAGCCAAATACAAACAAAAGACCCACAAGAAATAATAATGTGAAAAATTTCATGTGAAAAATTAGTTTTGAAAATTATTAAGCTTAACTATTTGCAATTAAATCATCAAAACCAGTACGGATTCGTTTTTCCTTATAAGCCCATTCCATAAGTATTTTCAAATTCGAAATATCTGCAGCATTGTAACGAATAAGTTTGTCTAATGCGGCTTTGTCATTTCTTTTTTTGTATGCCTGCCAAAGAAGAACAGCATCATAACCATTCAATCCTTTCAGATCATCTTCACGTTCCATACCAAACTGCGCCTCTATTTTCTTAAGCCCGCCGCGAATGTTTATTGATGAAAGTGCAAAACGCAGGTCAATGTGGAGTTTTGGGAGTTTTGCACCAGGAATATTGTTGCGGATAAATGGGAGATCAAATAATGAACCGTTGAATGTTACTACAGCATCATAATCACGGATGTCAGAGTTAAAATCGCCCATATTCTGACCATGAACATAACTGTGTACTTTTTTACCATCAAAAACTCCAATCACAGTTACATAATCTGTCCCTCTACCAAGACCAGTTGTTTCGATATCTAAATAGGCAACTTTTTTGAAATGAGGGAATGTTCGCCAGGTTTCACATGAGGGCAAAATATTTGCAAAAAACTCACCATCACCATGATGAAGAGCATGTTTTGAACTTGCAAGTTTTGTACAGAATGTTTTATGAAATTGTGATGAACCAAATCTTTCTAGAAAATCATCCCAGGTTGTTATTCCACTGCTCCAAAGTCTACGTTCTCTTCGTGGACCAAAATTCGGGAGATGGATAAATGTATTCTCAAGCATAGTTTGGTATTCTCGATAACAATTATTAAACTAATTGGCCATAAACATAAAATGTGTCAAAAATACACCGAATGAGATTTCTGGCAGAAGCCGACATATGTAGCCCTAGAGAGATCACCAAGACACTAACAGTTGTTGCAACTATTGATAGGAGAGTTGCAAAACGAAGATTTAAAGCACATTTAGGAAGATTGCGAAATGGCAGTAAATTTGCTGCTATGTATCCATTAGAAGCAGTATACATAGACAAACAATTATTTTATGATGGCCAACCAAGTAGACCGTCTGCTGAAACTGATGTTCATGAAAAATTTCACATGAGAGCAGAAAGAAAAGGAGTTGGAATGGCTAGATTAACTTGTATGGAAGAATCAGCAGCATATGCATTTGAAAGCACACTTTTAGGCAATGGAGGGGTGCAACAACGTGAGATTGCCGAACGTGTTAGGATGTATCATCTTTTAGCACGCCATTGCGTTCGTTTTATGTATGCATTAGAATTACCAGAACCAAATGGATTACTTCGTTCCAGTGTTCAAGGTATCAGACGAATAGAAAGCAGTAAAGTAGTTGGAGACAATAGAGCAATTGCATTTGGAAATGCAAAGAATTTACTTTTATATCTAGAGTGTATAGCCGTGTTGAAACGATGGGGAACAAAGGATGCTGAGAAGATATTTTTTGAGGCAATGGAAGTAGCAGAAAAGGAAGGGTTGGATAAAGCCAGAAAATTTTTATTACGTAATCTTACAAGAAGAGCCCGTGATGAATTAAGCGATAGATATGGATTAGATATGCGCAAATATAGATGTCGTTCTCCGAGCTCACCAGACCTAGATATTGAAATATTGATCTGGGATGAGTAATAAGGGCCATGGTCCTTTTTTAATCTCCTTTTAATTGTATCTAGGTGATATAATACTGTGAAAAGAAAATCAACAGATCACGGAGAGATGAATCCATGGTCTATCCTTAAAGACATGATCCATGGCGTAAGTGTAGTACTAGAAGTAGTAGACGCACGAGATATTCCTGGAACAAGACTTCCACTTGCTGAAAAATGGACAGGATCAAAAAGACTATTTATGATCGTAAATAAAGCAGATCTTCTTCCTCCTGGTACAATTCTACCTAAACTCCAAAATAAAGGAATGTATGTGAGTGCTAAAAGCACTGATGAAAATGTAAGGATGGGATTGATACGAGCAATAATTGCACGAACAGATGTTCGCCCAGTAAAAGCACTTTTAGTAGGTTACCCAAATGTTGGTAAAAGTACACTCATAAACATGCTTGCAAGAAAAAAAGTTACAAGAGTTTCTGCAGTTGCTGGAACAACAAAAAGTATGCAATGGATACGAATTAATGAGGATTTAATACTTACAGATTATCGAGGTATGTTTCCTAAATATGAGAAAAAAGATGAACTCGTTAGGAAAAGTGCATTGAATGTTCAGGGAGATGAAGAAAAGTATGCTTACAAATTTGCAGAAAAAGTACTCAAATCAGCAAAATTAAGAAAATGGCTTGAAGACAAATTTGGTATAACTTTGGAAGGAGTAACTGATTCTGAGGGTGTTTTAGGAAAAATAGCAGAAAGAAGAAAATGGTATCTTAAAGGTGGAGAATTAAATTTGCATGAATCAGCTAAAGTTTTGGTAAGAGTAATGGCTGAAGCTCCGGAAATGTAGATTATACTGTTGTTTGGTGCACTGAAGTTTTAGCAACCGATTGATGAACAATCCCACTGTTCAACCCATTAAGTAATGATAATATTGTTCCAGCATCATTATTTTGTCTGATAATTTCTACAACTTGCGTACGTGGCACCCCTCTTGTAAGTGCAGCAAGTACAGACATTCCAACTGATCTTAATTCACCAGTTTCTAATTGTGGACCAGAAGTAGTAAATAATTTATTTAATGCTGCACGATCAGAACTATGAATTTCGTCTTTCTGTTCGTCAGTTATAGCATGTTTAGCAGCGCAAACAATTCCCTTTACAGTTCTATAGCGTTTTAGTAGGGTTTCATCATTCAGTGCTCTATGTAAGTTGCGTCTTGTTGCAGTAGTTTTTGGTCCTACTCGATTACATTCATTTGCTCTTCTCACTAGTTCATTTGGTGATGGAAAATCACCTTCTCTTTTCCTTGCTGAAACAAGATAGTCCCTAAGATAACGAAGTCTGGTTGTAAGATGATGTGGTCTGGATAATCTTAACGGTTCCAAACCAGCTGCCACTAATTTTCTATTTATCCTTAATTTAGCAATTCCCAGTTCAGTTTCTTTCATCCTAAGTGCACGTGCACTTTCTTTATTTGGCTCTCCTGGATGTGCAACTAAATACAAATAGGCCCTCCTAAGTTTCTCATTTGTAATAACTTTTTTGGGTTCTGGATTAACATAATCTTCACCAAACATTCTGCAAAATTCTTCTGAAAACCTATATACAAATGAACGATTCCTCACAACTAATAGTAATTGTTTTTCATCGGCAAGATCATCTTCAGGATCTGCTTTTCCTAACTCAGCACATATTGCTAAAATAGCTCGTATTGAGGAATGAAAATAAGCTGAACTTATGCCAAGGGATTTGAGGATTTCTTCGCTTGATGATAATGGATGCTGAATAGTATGACGTATAATATCTGTTTGTGATGGAGTAAAATATGTTTCGAGTTTTTTTCTCTCTACTCGACAAAGATCAAGATGCTCAACAAAGTCTTCGTTTATCATATAAATGCGACGACGTTTTTTTTCAGATATTACAATAGCTTCTGGCCATCCAAATTCCCCACATCTTTCATTTATTCGCTTAGCGCAAAGTTTTATGTAATTGCGCTTGATACCCAAAACTTTTACCACGTCGGCATTTTTCATACCGCCATTAGAAAGAAGCAAATCAATAAATTTGGAATCACGAGAGGAAAATGCATGCTGGTATCTTGGTGATTGGTATTCTAATTTAACCCCAAACATTTGTGCCCAATTTGCTGAAACATAACAAAGATAAGGCTGAGTACGGGTTATGACTACGGGATCATTAGGCTCACAATCAATATATTCTTTGACTTCTCTCCATCTTCGGTTTATTCCGCCATCGGTGATGTGCATTTCAGCTGATGATCTTGTTATTCCTCTCCCTGCAATAGCTCGGACGTCAGAAAAGTTAAATTTGGCTAATAACCTTAGCGCGCTTACCTTAGCTGGCTGGAATATATCTTCAGGTAATGCAGTAATTCCTGGTTTTAGAAGTTGATTTTCTGGAGCAAGAAAAATAGCTGGATTTAAGCGCATAACAAAAGATGCCGGGTTACCATCTGCTAGTCTCTCCTTTACTATAGCATCTGTAACACCAGTATCTGACATCAACCTGTCATTCAGCGCATTTATCGCATGATTCAATCCCTCTCTTTTTCTCTCAGTTAGTTTCATTGCAGCAAATAAAGCTATTGGACCTTGAACAAGTGCTGCAAAAAGTTTATGTTGTGCTGGTGCTGATTGTGGTACTAATGCCAAGATATCTTTTGGATCCAGTTTTCTTATAAGAGGCTCTGCTAGAACAACTGAACGACCATGACCATTTCTTCGGTTATGATCACGAGCAGTACTATGTAATAATTGATCTGCCATTTTAGTTCACTCATAGTAGGGTTATATGGAAAAAGATGTTAAGTAACATTTAAATACTGTTGTAATAATAGGTAGATCATGACACTTAGACAGATTACCAGTCCTCTTGGACCAAGAGTAGAAAGATCAAAAAAAACAGTACTGATTGTAGACGATGAGCCAATGCAAAGAATAATAGTTGATAGAGTGTTGAAATCTACGGGCCATACTTTAGAAGTATTTGAAACCCCTTTAAATGCACTTGTAAGATTCAAAAAAGGTGGGATAGATCTTGTTTTAACTGACCGTCAGATGCCTGAGATGGACGGATACCAACTTACAGAAGCAATATTAGCACATGATCCAAAAGCAAAAGTAGTAATGATAACAGGTATGGCAGCGAGAGAAGATTTAGATATGGCTATTGATGCTGGTTGTGTTGGAGTTATAGCTAAACCATATTCGCCAAAAACACTACAAAATGTAGTTGAAATCGCACTTCAAGAAGATTGTGCAGTTGAACCTCCAATGGGAATACGATTAAACGCATTAGTTGTAACCGACGAAGAAACTGGAACTTTTGCAATGGCTGCGCTTAATATGGCTGGATACAAAACAACTGCTGCAAATAGTATAACAGAAGCTGGGAGTGTGGTTCAGGATAGAAAAATGGACATAGTAATAGTTGATTATTCAATGCTGCATTTTGATGAAATATTAAGATATATAAGGCAGGGAAATCCAGATGTTAAAATTATTGTAATTGCTAATCCAGAACAACTTGATGCAGTAGAACAAATAGGAGGAATTTCAAATGTTTTAGTAAAACCAGTAGATAACCAAGCATGGGAAAGAGCAGTGAAAGATGCCACTGCAATAGAAACTGGAACTCCAGAAGTATCACCAGTTAGAACAAAAGCAACCGTCCTTGTTGTTGATGATACTGAAGACCTGAGAATGATAATGGAAATGGCTGTCTCGATAAAAGGACACCCGACAAAAACAGCATCTGATGGAAGAGAAGCTTTGGAAATTTTTAAACAAGGTGGGATAGACCTTGTATTAACTGATTTGGAAATGCCAAATATGAATGGACTTGAATTATTAAGAGCAATTAAAGCAGAAAAACCAGATGCAAAAGTCGTAGTATTAACTGCAAAAGAACTCACAGCAGAAGAAAGAGCAGAAATTATGGCAGCTGGTGCTTTGGAAATAGTAGCGAAACCATTTAATCCGACAATTTTAACCGGATTACTTGAAACGCACGCAACTATTTAAACTAAACAACAGTTAACAAAACATGCTTACATACCGAAAAGGTTCACGCGCAGAAAGAGAACTTATAGACTACTTTTCAACTAAAGACTTTTGCGTGATAAGAGCAGCTGGAAGTGGAGTAAATTCACTTAGCCCAGATATTCTTGTCTTTAGAAGGGGAGTACAACTTGGTATTGAAGCAAAGGCCTGGGAAAAAGAAAATCTAAATATTGATAGGGAACAATTCACAAACTTAAGAAAATGGGAAGAAATTAGCGGGATAACGTGCTACATTGGCTGGAGACGAAGTAGAGAGCCATGGCTATTTCTGCCTCTGGGGATTTTTAAAGAAAATGAAAAATCATTTGCAATAAATTGGGAAAATGCAAAAGGATTAGGAAAAAAATTAGAAGAATTTATATCATAAGTAACGAGTTTTGAGGCATACAGTACATACCCAACTTTCATCACTTGAAGAAATTCCACTTGCACCATTACCAATCATTTTTATAACTGGGTGTCCACTACTTCCACAATTTTTACAACTTTGAGACATGATTTCACCAAGTTTGTAATAACCTGGAATATTTAAAACTCTGTTGGGACTCAATAGGATTATGCGAATTCTCGTAGCCATCACTGGCGCTTCAGGTCTTCAATATGGAAAACGTTTAGTTGAAGTACTGAAAAACATTACAGCAGATGTTAAGATAGTTGTTAGTTCTGGTGCAAAAAAAGTTGCAGAAGCAGAAGAAATAGAATTGCCAAAAGCGGATTACGACGAAAAAGATTTTACCTGTCCTTATGCTTCTGGTTCTAATCCACCAGATGCAGTTGTTGTTGTTCCCTGTTCATTAAAAACACTTGGCGAAGTAGCCAATGGCGTCGGAGATACACTAATCACGCGAGCATGCGAAGTTGTGCTCAAAGAAAGAAAGAAACTGATTTTAGTTGTTAGAGAAACACCATATTCTCTTATAACAATAAAGAATATGGAATTGGTGACTTTGGCTGGAGGAATAATTTTGCCTGCAACCCCAGGATTTTATGGAAAGCCAAAAACAGTTGAGGATATAGTAGATTTTGTTGTTGCTCGAGTTCTTGATCAGCTTGGTTTGGAACACAGTATCGGGAAGAGATGGAAACAATAAAACAGTACACCATTTAAACATATACATACACAAAAGAATTATGTCTGCTAGGTTAACAAGAGGGGGACATACGAGAGGTGCAGACAGAAGATCGCTTAGAGCAGAAATAGCAGATGTTGCATTAGAAGGAATTGCTAATCACAGACTAGCTGATCCGAGAATAATAACCTTAAGACCAACTAATTCTGGAAAAACTTTGCAAGATAAATCAATTGAACTGTACAGAGTACATGAGGAATTAAAAGGCATCTTACTTGACAGAGATGTTGAAACTATATGTGCCCTCGTCAACTTATTAAATATTGAAACAACACCAAGTGCAATAGAAGATGCACGAAGACAGGTAATAGCAAGTTTGCTTGGAGATTTTACTGATAATAAAATGGCCCAAAAAGCCTTACGAAGTGCGCACATAAGAAGAAATTTTCAGTTCACATTCACACTAAACATTGGTGATGGAAAATTACACGTGATAAAACTACCAGAAAATTTATGCGAAATTCTGCAAAAAACAGATATATTAGGCTCGTATGCATATCAGACATTGGATAACTTCTTAGCCAAACTACCAGCGGAAGAAAGAAAAAAAATAGACAGGGGAACAGCACAGTATCTAGATCATGGTGGAAAAAGATATGCCTATAGAGTAAGGTTTGAAGGAAGAAATACAGTACTGCTTAATGCCATAAGTGAATCAACAGGAGTGGGACTCAGAAAATTAATGGAAAAAGAAGCAGAATTATATAGAACAGCATCTGATCTGACACTCGAAACCATATTTGTACCAGAAGTATTTGCGGTTTTGGGTGAAAGATTATCATCTGGAATAGTAATGACTGATTGCACTAAGGGCGGTAATGCAACACTCACATGTGTTCAAGGTCAGAGACGACTCATACCCGATTTGATCATAGAGGCTTACGATAGAGATATGAGAGCATTAGACAATGCAATCCCACATTTTAGATTATATGGTGATGGTTCAATATACATACAAAAAAGTAAAAAAACTGGCGAAACAAAAATTGTTCTTCTTGATATGGAAAATTGTGTACGTAGTTTTTAATAGAAGAACCAAAAACATTTAAACATAAAATATATAGGTATCTTTATGGCAACTTCTTTTCGTGAATTTATAGAACAATTAAGAAAAAGTGGGATAGTAAAGGAAATTAAAAAACCAGTTTTAAAACAACTTGACCTTGCCGGGATAATGTATGCACTTGATGGTAATGTTGTTTATGCTCCACAAGTTGAAGGATCAAAATTCAAAGCAGTTGGAAACGTTTTTTCAACCCGTGAATTGGTTTGTGAATATCTTGGAATTACGAAAGAAGAACTTATACCAAAACTTGTCAATGCACTTACAAATCCAACAAAACCAAAACTAATTGAAAGCGGACCAATTTTGGAGAATAGTACAACAGAAATTGACCTTAATAAATTACCTATTCCTGTTCATTTTAAAAATGATGGTGGGCCTTATTTATCTTCAGCAATAGTTATTGCACATGATAAAGAATACGGTAGAAATGTTTCTTTCCATAGAATGATGGTTATTGACAAAAATAAAGTTGTTGTCAGAATATTGAAACGCCACCTTCAGGAATTTATTGATAGGGCTGGTGGAGAATTGAATGTTGCAATTGTAGTGGGTGCACCAATCAATGTTCTTTTATCTGCAGCAACATCAGTTCAAATTGGCCAGGATGAACTAGAATTTGCAAATACTCTGATGCCTTTTAGTACAGTTAAATTAAGCAATGGAATAGAAGTGCCTGCAGATGCAGAATTTGCATTTGAAGGAAGAATTACAAAAGAAATGCATGACGAAGGACCATTTGTTGATTTAACAGAAACTTATGATGTTATAAGAAAACAGCAAGTGATGAAGATAACTAAAATGTATCATAGAAATGATGCACTCTGGCATGTTTTACCTCCTGGTGGATTGGAACATAAAGTTTTGATGGGAATGCCAAGAGAACCAACAATTTTTACTGAAGTAACCAAAGTGTGTGAATGTAAAAGAGTAAACATTACGCCTGGCGGATGCTCATGGCTCCATGCAGTTGTTTCAATAAAAAAGAAAAGCGAAGAAGATGGCAAAAAAGCAATTGAAGCTGCATTTGCTGGCCATAAATCACTCAAACACGTTATTATCGTTGATGATGATATTGATGTTGATAATCCAATGGAAGTTGAATGGGCAATTGCTACAAGAGTACAGGCAGATAAAGACATAGTAATAAAAATAAAACAAAAAGGTTCTTCACTTGATCCAAGTGCTGATCCACATACTTACGAAACAACAAAGATGGGAATTGATGCCACTAAACCATTGGTTGCCCATGGGAAAAATTTCGAAAAAGCAAAATGGAAAAAAATTGAACTAACGGAATATATCTGAGGTATATTAGATGAAAAAGCACGCAGGACATGCATTTTTCTGGGGACTTTTAATCTCAGTCTTTGGTCTATTGCTTATGGGCGCAGTCAATATTGTTACTGCAACCTTTTTCAAAAGTTCAGAAGGATCTTTTTCTAATATTTTAAGTAATTTTATCAAAACTACTAGTGACATATCATTTTGGTCTATAGTCTTTGGTATAGTGATAATTATTTTCGGAATTTTCATGTGGACTAGAAAGGAATGATTGCATGCAATTAACAAAACATGAACAACAAATGTACGATGGAGAATTTGGCGATGCAGCCAAGCAATCAATGGAAATTTTGGTTGCGTTAGGAAAGATTTATAGTGCAGAAAAAATGGTAAATATAACTAGTGCCCAGATTTCTGGAGTTTCATTCAAGACAATTGGCCAGGCGGGATTGGAATATCTTACAGATTTAGTAAAAAAAGGTGCCAAGGTAAAAATACCGACTTTCTTAAATCCAGCTGGAATGGATGCTGAACAATGGGAAGAGATGAAAATACCAAAAGAATTTGCCAAAAAACAACTTGAAGTTCTTGATGCTTATGGAAAAATGGGGATTATGAAAACATGTACGTGCACCCCGTATTTCATTGGAATACGACCAAAGGAAGGAGAGCATGTTGCATGGGCAGAATCAAGTGCGGTTGCATTTTGTAATTCTGTTTTAGGTGCAAAAACAAATAGAGAAGGAGGACCTTCTGCTTTGGCAGGAGCAATTTGCGGCGTAACTCCTGAATATGGATTGCATAAAGATGAGAATAGAGTGGCAACGCTTCATGTTGATGTTAAATGTGAACTAAAAACAGTTGCGGATTTCAGTGCACTTGGTTCGTACATTGGAAAATTGGCAAAAACAAACTATCCTGCATTTGAAGGAATTAAAACTGCAAAAGAAGAACAGTTGAAAGTACTTGGTGCCTCGATGGCAGCAACAGGCTCAGTACCATTATTTTTTATTAAAGGGATAACACCAGAATGGAATGTTAGTAATGATGCAGAAAGGTTGATTGTAACTGATGATGAAATAAAAAAGACAAAAGACGAGTTGGATATGAAACTAAAACCAGATTTAGTAACTATTGGTTGCCCACATGCTTCATTAGATGAAATAAAACAGATTTCAGAGATGGTCAGCAAGAAAAAACCAACCTGCGAATTTTGGATTTGTACTGCAAGAAAAACAAAAGAAATGGCAGTAAAATTTGGCTATGAAAAAGCAATTCTTGCAGCTGGTGGAAGAATTGTTGCAGACACCTGTATGGTGGTTTGTCCTCTTGAGCAGATGGGTTACCATATAACAGGAACGAATTCTGGAAAGGCAGCATCTTATTTGCCAAATCTTTGTAAACAAAAAATTGCATTTGGAGATGCTGAAGATATTTTGTACAGATAACTGAGATGTGAAATATGGCAGTAAAAAAATCATCGAAAAATAATGATTTGGTTTTCTATATCGGATTAGTTGCTATGTTACTTCTTCTTGTAGGTGTATTTTCTGAACCAGCATCTTTACAGCAAAAAGTACTGTTCCTTATTGGGGCCATCGTACTTACTGCAGTAGCTCGCATAAACAAACAAGAAATGTTATTTACTCTTCAAATTATTATTACACTAGGCTCGAGCTTAGCTTTTATAGACGTGGGTAGCATTATCAAATATATTGTATTGCTAGGTGCTGCAGTTGTTGGAGTGGGATACCTCGTACTAACAAAAAACTATAAAAATGATAAAATAACGTTTGTTTGCACTATTGGACTAATACTTATTGCTGCGGGTATGGCAACTGATGCTAAGATATATCCTCTTTACTTTGGATTGTTTTTGGGATTTGGTGGTTTGCTTGTTGCATTCTATTCATTTATTGATTATTTTTTCAATAAGGATAAAATAGCAATTATATGGTTTATTCTAAACCTAGTTTTCGCAGTGAATCCACTAATGCAAGTTTTATCGTTGTTGTATTAAGAATAAAAAAACACAAAATAATATTGTTTATAATCATTTGTTATCAGAGTAGAATTAAGAGGCGGAGAAATGGCAAAACTGAGACAACCAGAACTAGTACGACGAATGAAAGCAGACAAAGTAAAATTTGTATGTTTGCAATTTGCAAATATACAAGGTGGAGTTAACTCAGGTATTGTACCGTTTGATAGAGTGAATACGGCACTAAGGAACGGAGTCGGTTTTGATGGCTCTTCAGTAAAGGGGTATGCTCGCATTTGTGAAAGTGACAGAGTGCTTGCGCCAGATGAAAAAACGTATGCATTACTCCCATGGGTAACTGATCCAGAAAAAAAGACTGCGCGATTGATATGTGATGTACATGGTATGGATGGACAACCATCTTTAGAAGATCCAAGAAACGTTCTAAAAAGAGCAATTGTAATTGCAGCTAATTTAGGATTAGTATATAACACTGGGCCAGAACTTGAATTTTTCTTATTTAAAATAGGTGAGGATGGAAAACAGATTGTTAAATCTGCTGGAAATGGAACTTACTTTAGTAACGATGCTGGAAGCCCTGGGTGGAATATGCGAATGGAAATAGCCGCTGCACTTAAGGCATTTGGGATACGTGCAGAAATGATACATACTGAAGTAGCTGAAAGCCAACATGAAATAGCTTTTGGGTATTCAGATGTTTTACGAACAGCTGACAATGCCATGACATTTAAGATGGTTGTGAGGGCAATTGCAGCACAACATGGATATTTTGCCACTTTTATGCCAAAGCCAATTGAAGGAGTGAGTGGTAGTGGTGCACATGTTCACCAAAGTTTATGGAGAGGTAGAAAAAACATGTTTGCAGATCCTAAAGGAGTGCATAACCTTTCTGAAACTGCTCTTCAATTTATTGCAGGACAACTTGAACATATAGGATGGTTATGTGCACTAACAAACCCAACTGTAAACTCATATAAAAGACTTGTTCCTGGATATGAAGCGCCAGTAAACGCTTGCTGGGGACGAACAAATAGATCAGCATTACTTAGGGTTCCACACACTGCAGATAGAAAATCAGTTCGAGTTGAGCTACGGGTTCCTGATCCAAGTTTCAACCCATATTTTGCATTAGCTGCAATGTTACGTGCAGGACTTGATGGGATACAAAGAAAACTAAATGCTCCTGATCCAGTGGACGAAAATGTATTTGAAATGGGAGCAGAGAGACGAGCAGTAAATGGAATAAAAGTTGTTCCTGGGTCTCTTCTTGAAGCAATAACTTATTTAGAAAAAAGTGCGCTTGGGAAAGAGGTTCTTGGGGAACATTTGTTTGGTGCATATATAACTGCAAAAAGAAGAGAATGTACGGAATATGCCACACAGGTCTCTGCTTGGGAACTACAACAGTATATGGACTATTAATTTTTCTTTTATAATTAACTAGGTGATAGATTGTTTGAGATGGGAGCACGTTCAATTGCCCGCGGAAAAGTTTCTGGCGAGGTTTTAGTTAGTAAAGACCCAATTGGATTCTTGGGCGGTGTAGACCCTGAAACAGGCATTGTAATAGAAAAAGGACATTGTCTTGAGGGCAAATCCATTGTTGGAAAAATTTTGGTTTTTCCAAATGGCAAAGGATCAACAGTTGGTTCTTACGTTATGCTTCAATTGGCTAAAAACAAAAAAGCCCCAGCCGCTATAATCAATGTTTCTGCAGAGCCAATTATTGTTGTTGGTGCTATTATATCCAAAATTCCCATGGTAGATAAGGCAGACAATCATCAAATTTTGAAAAATGGAATGATGATAGAAGTGGATGGAACAAAAGGAAAGATAACTATAAGAGATTGAAAAAGAACTGGAGTTCTTTTTATCTCTTAGAAACTTTAGTACAAAGCACTTTTTTATCTAACATTAATGCTTCCACTCTTTCTGGTTTTAATCCATTTACAATAAAAGAAGGAGTATCAAGTTCAAGAAGTTCTTTTAATTTTCCAGCCATGGCACCAGTAACATCTTTTTTTGTTGAATTCTTTAAATGTTTAGAAATTTCTGCAAAATTTTCTTCTGATATTTCTGGAATAACTTTTCCAGAATCGTCAAGAACACCATCAACATCAGTTGCAAGAACAATTTTCTCAGCACCCTTTCCTAAATAAGAAATTATCTGGTCACCTGAACAAACAGAACCACCGAGTTCTAAATCAGGAACCATATCTCCGAATAGAAGTGGAACATATCCAGATTTCAAATAGTCTTCGATTAATTTTGTATTGAAAGAATGAATTCTTTTGTTTTTTGAAGTAATTACAACTGCAGGTGGAATTGGAATTGCTGGAACACCTTCATTATTAAGTGCAGAACAAACCAGAACAGAAAGTTCCGTACATGCTTCGTGTGTTTCTGCAAATCTGAGTTTTTGTTCGGTGCTTGTAATACCGTCATTAAGATTATACTTGACAACAAGAGGATGACCAAATGAACCAGCACCATGAACAATTATCCAGTCTCTTGATTTTTTCCATGCTTTTGCAACTGCTTTGGCTAACGCATTTATAGCCGAAAGATTGGCTTCTCTCCAGCCAGATTTATTTGTAATAATTGAACCGCCGAGTTTGAGTAAGTTCATGAGGAATAATCACCGCGAATGGATTAAAGCTTTCCTGCCAACACATCCTTCATTCTATCAATTCTGTAATTAGTAATCGGAACGCATTTTTCGATTTTTGTTTCCCCGTGTTTTTTATACTGCAACCAACCCGCATATGCAATCATAGCACCATTATCACGATTATATTCGTCTGGCCCAACAGCAAATTTTATGCTATCTTCTTTACACATAGTCTTGAGCATTTGTTGTAACCTTTTATTCTGCGCAACTCCCCCACAAACTACCAATTGCTTCTTTTTTGTTAAGAAGAGTGCTCTTTCGGTAACTTCGCAAGTCATTGCAAATGAAGTTTCCATAAGAGAATATGCAACATCTTTAGGTGAATGTGTTTTTGCTGCCCTTTCTGCTGCAGTTAGCAACCCAGAAAACACTAAATTCATCCCTTTTACAGAGTAAGGGAGTTCAATATATTTTCCACCTTCTGCAAGTTTTGAAAGTGCAGAACCATGTGCATTTTTCATTTTTATTGCACGTGCAAAACTGTCAAATAAATTTCCAATGCCAATGTCAAGTGTTTCGCCAATGATATGGTAAAATTCCCCTTCTCTTAGAAGGATTTGGCTATTTCCACCTGAAAGGTAAAGTACTAGTGGATCTTTCATTTTACAACAAAATTCGCTAATTTTTACGTGTGCATAACAATGGTTTACACCCACAATTTTCTTATCATAACACAATGCCAAATATTTTGCTGCACTTACACCAACAGAAAGCGGAGCACCTATTCCAGGCCCTTGAGAAAAGGCAATCAAATCCACATCCGCTAGAGCGATGTTCGCATTTTTCAGTGCAATAGATAATACATTTGCAAAAACATTAGTATGGTGATCAGCCATTTTCCTTGGAATTAAACCTTCATTTCCACCTGAATAAGTATCAATAACATTAGATAAAATTTTACTGTCTTTTGCTATGCCTATTGAGAGTGTATGAGCAGTTGATTCAATACCTAGTGTTATCATTTAACAGACACCTTAAATTCCTAAAACAAACTTCATAACTATTATGGAAAGCCCATTATAAATCATGTGAATAAGAATGCACGGAGTTATGCTTTTTGAAATTTTGAAGATGGATGCAAGTATTAATCCTATTGCAAGTACTCCGATAATTTCAACAACCGAACCATAGGCAAAATGTGCAATACCAAAAAAAATGGATGAGAAGATAACCCCCGTGTTTGGAATTTTTATTAATTTTAGAAAAAAATTGTCAAATGCTTTAACTAGAAATGCTCTGAAAAATAATTCTTCTGCTATTGGTGCTGCAAATACAGCGAATAGAAGGACTATAACTGGTAGACCAACTACTTTGTCTGCGACTTTTTGTTGATCATTAAAACCGGCTAATGTTGCAATGATACCAAGAAGTAATAAAATGCCGAATAACAAAATGAGGCCGGCAATAGTAAAGAGTATTGTTTTTATTGGATTGCCAGGGAACCCGATTTCAGCAAACGTTGTTTTCAAATTTTTCTTCCAAAGAAAGAACATCCCTAGCGAGAATAAACCTAATTGAATTGCAAGAGATCCGAGAATAGTATAGTACTGTTCTAGAAAATCACAGATTCCAAGATGAAGAGAATTGCAAAATATAATTGATAGGAATAGGATAATAGAAAAAATAACAAGAAATAGAAAAAATTGTTTCATTTTTTCTCAAAGTAGCCGCATTTGCCACACGAACGTCTGTCTGTGTGTTCGGCCAATCGTACACCGGCACCACATTTAAGGCAAGATTTGCCGCTTTTGTATGGTTTTAATTTCTTTTCTTTCTTTTTTGCTGCTGGAGCAGGTTTTTTCTTAATATCAGCCATTAAAATCACTTCTTTTTAGTTGACGGCGCTGCTTTTTTCTTTTTCTCTGGTTTTGCCATTAGTCCTTCTCTTACTTTTATATGTACAGGTTCAGTTGCAATCAATGTTTCTTTTGAAGAATATGAATGCACTCTAACTTTCACCATATGTCTTCCGAAGTTGCTAGTTACAGTTCTTAGTACCATTAAATCAGGATTACTTCCGATCTTTTGGCCAACAGCTTCCTTGAGTTGTACTCTTTTAGGAGTTGCGCCCTCGAAACTTACCTCTGCTTCTACTTCCTTTCTGTCTAACAGTTTATTGTCGTTGTTTGAAATAATATTAACATTCATTTAATCCTCTCCATTTTTTTTCTACCCATACATTCCAAAATTTCTGCTTCTTTACCTGGTGCGGCTGCACTTAGAAGCTCTGGCGGTATCTCCATATCATAAACCTCATATGATTGCTGATCCATGACCTGGGCATTTGTACCATTTACTGACATTATCTGAACATTTTTACGGTCGATAATAGGCATGTCAACATCAGCATCACCTGGACTTAGAAGAGTTTTCTTCTGGCCTTCGAATACGCCGATACCTGTTATCCTCATTTTAGCTGATCCATGCTTGCCTGATTTTGAGCTTTCTACCTCCACTACTTTACATGGAATGTCGTCTATGAGCACATATCTTCCTACCCTTAATTCCTTTGCAATAGCAAAAACTTTATCAACCATTAATACACCTTATTGAAATTCAGATTTCAATTAAGTAAAAACACATCAGCGTTTTTACACTTATAAAAATTTCGAATTTTTATTAAGTAAAAATGCACGAACATTTTTACACCTGATAATTCGAGTGAAGTATAACTTATAAAGCATTAGGGTTTTTAAATCAAACTTTCCCCTTTACAGATTCATACTTATGTAGGAATGATATTAGAAAGTTTTTATAATTAAAGACACTTAACAAATTTATGCTTGTAGATTCACACACCCACCTCTTTGAAATGAAAAAAGAGTATGTTCTTCCGTCGGACATTTATCCAGTTGTCTGTGCTTATTCTCATGGCAGTAACAAAAAGGCAGTAGAACTAGCAAAAGCAAAAAACTACCCATTTGTACTTGGCATAGCCCCCCAAACAACAATAAAAGAAGGCATTGGAAAACTGGACGAATGGATAGAATTTATCAGACAAAATAAGCCAAATGCTATTGGCGAAATAGGTTTGGATTACAAATGGGCAAAAACAAAATCAGATGTAGAAAAACAAAATGAGGCATTTGATAGGATGATTGCATTGGCAAATGAAATGAGATTGCCAGTTGTTATACACTCGAGGAACAATCCGAATGAAAATGAAGTTCCAAAAAATGCAGTTGAGAACATAATGAAAAAAATTAGCGGAATGAAAATTTTGATGCATTTTTATTCAGGATCTGAAGAAAATGCTAAAGAAATCGTGCAAAATGGAGGATACATTTCCATAATGCATCTTCGTTCGAAAGACCGTAGAAAAGTTATTAATAGTATACCGCTGAATAGACTTCTGGTGGAAAGTGATTCACCCTATGTTGGCAGGACTCCCGAGTCCATTCGCGAAGCAATCGCGTATATTGCCGAAGTAAAAGAAATTAGCGAAGAAAAAGTTGCAAAAGCAACCGCAGAAAATGCGATGAAGTTTTTTGACTTTACGTTGGAGTAGATATAATGTTTGAATTTTTGAAAAGGAAAAAGGAGAGATTAGATATTGCACTTTTGGTCGATGGTCCGAACATACTACGCAAGGCATTTAATGTAGACCTTCATGAGCTTAGAAAAGAGATCAGTAAATATGGTAACATCAGAATCTCAAAAATTTATCTTGATCAGTTTGCATCTGATAAACTTATTGAAGCAATGGTAAACCAAGGGTTTGAGACTGAAATAACAACCGGAGACGTCGACGTGACGATGGCCATAGAAGCAATGGAATATGTACTTGACAAAAACATAGATATTATTGCTTTGATGACAAGGGATACAGATTACAGGCCAGTGTTAGTTAAGGCAAAAGCATATGGCAAAAAAACAATGATAATTGCAACAGATGTTGCATTCAGCGCTGCATTGCGCAACACTGCAGATAGAATAATAATATTCAAAGGACCTGGAAAAATAGAGACGATCGTAAATAACGAATGATCATTTGAATTGAAAGCTCTTGAGCATGTGATCAAATAGAGGATCAAATTCTTTTTCTTTTGTTTTATCATACCAAAAACTTATTCTGAACAATTTGAGGTTCTTTGGATTTTGGAGATACCTTGACTGGACCGTGCATAGCACTTGTCCTTCATTTAGATTAAATGGTAAATCCTGAGTTATTGCTAGAACACCGGGTAAACCATTGAAATCAGATTTTTTGGCTTGGGTTTTACCACCAGGATTAATTGATGCTTCGTTATTAGCATACGTCTGAGCATCTAATTCAATTGGACCATCCCGATCGAAGTATTGAACAGATAATGAGTTGGGGGAAGTGGAATTTTTTTGTACGTCTTTTGGTGATCTAAATGTTATCATATTGTGCTGAGAAACGCCACCTACATCTAAATAACGAGCTTCCCACTCCATAGGAGCTTCAATGGAAAATAGTTTATCAGACATTTTTTTGTAAGTAGTTTCAATAGGTAACTCAGATTTTGATTTAACCATAATAGCACCAGAAACAAAATATAAGTAGAAGATTTAAATATTAACTGGATTAAAGATGCTATAAGTTTTAATTTTTTGAGGTGGATTTATGCCATTGAACGGAAAACCGTTCAATTATAAAAATTTCCCTCAAAGATAAAGAAAAAGGAGCGTGAAATTTTTATGCCATTGATCGTCGAAACGATCAATAATAAAAATTTTTATTAATGAAAAAGGAAGGTGAAATTTTTATGCCAGAAAAGAGACCATTTGATGTATTGAATAGCGCATTGAACAACACAGTCATCATCGGGATGAAAGGTGGAAGCGAATTCCGAGGTGTGATGATAGCATATGACGTACACATGAACATCGTTCTAGAAAAAGCAGAGCAGATGGTCAACGGTGAAGTGAAGAGAGGTGTAGGAACAATATTGCTCCGAGGCGACTCTGTAACTTTCATATCTCCATCTTAATTTTTTTTTTAAACAGCCAGTTTTTTGGTTCTTTTTTTCTAAAAAAGAACAATGGGCACGTAGCTCAACGGTAGAGCATCCGCTTGGCGTAAGTTTTTTGGAAAAAAACTTAACTAAAAACTTCCAATTTGTGGAAGGCTGGGGGTTCAATCCGACTTTTTGAAAAAAAGTCGGTCAAAAATTAGTTGATGAAAATGCTTTCGCATTTTGCCGAAGGCAAAATCAACAGATTGTTTTTGACCGCTTTTTACTAAAAAGCGGGGAACATATCCCTCCGTGTCCAATAAAAGGGACCTTGGTCCCTTTTTAACCTCCTTTTATTGGACTTAAGCGAACGACGTTCGCTGAGTTGTCCATTTTTTCTTGTTCTTACATCAGATTATTGAAGCGAAATTCAATCACGCACCTAATTTTTATCAGACTAATTTGTCTAAATCCAAGGGTTAGCGCAGAAACGCTTTTTAACCTGCTCTGAGATTATCGTCCGGTTAAATGGTTTTTATCTCCCGTCTTAAATTAAGGAATTTCAAATCATTCAAAGCAGCAGACGTTCATTTGCCGGCAACATTCATTTGTTTTGCAGGTCCAAATGGAAGTGGCAAGAGCAACCTTTGCGATGCCATACGATTTGTAATGGGTGAAACAAGCCTAAAATCTCTTCGTGCCAGAAAGGTCACTGATTTGATACATGGTGGATCAAGAACTGCAGAAGTAAGTCTTGTACTTGAAAGTGATGATGGCCATGGTTATGAGATACGAAGGGCAATAAGAGAAGATGGTAAAATACGCTACCGAATTAATGATAAGAAAACTACTAGAGGTAGTGTTGTAGAAGCTCTGAAAAAACATAACCTTGACAGTAGTGGAAGGAACACCATAGCACAGGGTGAAGTTCAACGAATAGTAAATATGAATGGGAAGGAAAGAAGACAAATAATAGATAGTGTTGCAGGTATAGCTGATTTTGAAGAGAAAAAAAGAGAAGCTTTAAGCGAATTGAATATGGTTGAAACAAGAATAAAAGATGCAAACCTAGTTATGGGAGAGAGGGAAGCGTTCCTCAAAGAACTTGAAATTGAAAAAGAAACTGCAATAAAATATACTGGAGCCAAGAAAAATCTCACAAATGCAAAGGGAACAGTACTGAAAAAAGAGATTGAACGATTAAGTAAGGATCAAACACAGTTAGATAACCAAGAAGAGAAATTCAATGTTACGCAAAAAACAAAAGAAAAAGAGATGGCAGACATTGAAACAGAGATAGGTGAAGTTGATTCAGTAAGAGCAAAATTAAGTGAAGAACTCCAGTCAAAACAAAAAACAAATGCCATGATAAGACGACTTGAAGAGCTAAAGGCATCATGTGCATCAAAGAAACAGTTTGTTGATGACAAAGAAAAAACAATTGGAGATATCAAAATCGAAATAGAAGAAATTGAGAGGGAATCTGCAAAAGAAAGGGAGAGTCTTGTAGCTCTTGAAAAAGAGATGATAAGATTAAAAAACGAATTAAAGAATGCAGAGGAACAACTTGCAAAACATGGTGGAAGTACTGAAGATGATAGAATAACGGAAATAAGAAGAACGTTAGAAAAACATGAGAAGGAACTTGAATCAGTAAAAGAAAAACTAGGAGCAATAACCTCAGAAATAGATGCAAAACGTCAGGTTGTTGATGCAAAAAAAGCAGAAGAAGAAAGCATTATAGTAAATGATGATAACGAAGGACAACGTGAGGACTTAAACCATACAAAAAGAGAGATTGAAAGAATCACTAAGGAAATAGACAGCTCATTCACAAAAACAAAGGAAATAAATGCTCAGATGACTGATCTGGACAGACAAATGCTAGAACTTAAGGAAAAACTATCAATTTTCAGGGTGAGAAGCTCACCTCAATTAGCTAATCCTGCATTAAGTTTCATAGGAGATCTTGCTAAGACAACAAATGGAATATATGGTACAGTAGCTGACCTCATCACTTTTGATCCTGAATATGCAAATGCCATTGAAGCTGCAGGAGGAGCACGACTTCTCTATGTCATTGTAGATAGTGTAGACACAGCAACTTCAGCTATAGAAAAATTAAAGAAAGCAAAAGCTGGGCGAGCAACATTTATTCCTCTTGACTCTATTAGAACACCTCAACCAGTCAAAGTAGGAAAAATTTCCTCGATATTAGAAATTGTAGAGTGTAAATCAAATGTCAGAAGAGCAATTGAATATGTTTTTGCAGATACCTTACTTGTTGACAGTGTCACAGATGCAAAAAAACTTGGTATTGGAACAAGTAGGATGGTAACAAGTGGCGGCGAGATATTTGAAAGGTCAGGGATAGTAAGCGGTGGACGAACCCAATCTGGAGTTCTAAATAACCATAATCTACGTAAGATAGAAAATGAATTCAACGATATGAAAAGTACAAAAGAGTCTTTACTTCAGGAGTTATATTCCATAAGAGAAGAAGAATCAAAGATGAGAGCTGAAAAAGCTAGGTTCGAGATTCATGTAAAAACAGCAGAAATGAAAGAAAAAATGGAAAGTGAAAGAAGAGAAGAAATAGAGAGATTGGCAAAAAGAAAAGAACAGATAGTAAAGGAAATAACAGAATTTGAAAAGTCAATTAAAGAAAGAACAATTGAAAGAGAACATATCGCTAAAAAAGTTACTGAAGCTGAGGGAAAATTAGCAGGGATAAAAGAACATCTTAGGGCTGCAGAAAGTGAGTATAAGCGGAGTTCGGAAGAAAGCAGTAAAAAAAGGGCAGAACTCAGTGCTGCAGTTTCATCACTTAAAGCCACCATAGAAGGCAGGTACAGTGAGATGAATATAAGGAAAAAAGAGTATACTGCCAAAGAAGAAAGAGCCAAAAAACTCGAAAAAGAAGAGAAAGAAGTAGTTGAAAAGATTAAAGAGATGAAAAAACAGATTGGCGACGATGAAAAGGAATTTTTACATATGGAAGAAAAAATGAAATCAGTAAGCAAAGAAATTGAAAGAATATTCGAAAAAATGAGGTCCTGTGAAGAGGAACTACGAAAAATTGGGAACAAACGTGGTCAGATAAGGATAGAACTCGATAAAGTAATAAGAGATATGAACCAACTCACAGTAAAGACAGCAACTACAAAAACACGATTAGAAGATATGCAAATAGAATTTGCATCATATGGCAGTGCAGAATTCCTTGAACTCGAAAAAGAAGAGTTAAACAATATGATAAAACAATCCGAAGAGATACTCTCCACAATAGGAAATGTAAATATGGCAGCAGTAGAGATGTATGAAAAGAAAAAGGCTGAAATGGCAGATGTTCAAGAAAAGATAGAGAAACTTGATCAGGAAAGAGAAGCAATACTGTCGATGATAAGTGAAATTGATGAACATAAAAAAGAAGCATTCTTTGAAACATTTAATTCAGTAAGCGATAATTTTAGCAAGATGTTTAAGTACATAAATGTAGGTCAAGGACACCTTCATCTTAGTAATCCATCAGAACCCTTTGAAAGCGGTCTATTTATTAAATTGAGAAGGAATAATCAAGAACATGCACTTGACGCATTGTCAGGTGGAGAAAAAACGCTTGTGGCAATGATGTTTGTTTTTGCACTTCAGATGTTTAAACCAGCCCCATTTTATATTCTTGATGAGGTTGATGCAGCATTGGATAAAACCAACAGTAAAAACCTCGCAGACCTTGTCATTGGCATGTGCAAAGAAAGCCAATTCATAATGGTGTCACATAATGACACAGTAATGTCAAATGCAGATTCTGTAATTGGCGTCACAAAAGTAGACGGAGTATCAAAACTAGTAGGTATAAAGCTTAAACAGGTAATGAAAGAAACATAATAGGTGATATGTAATATGAAACGCGCATTGTTCATAGGAAGGTTTCAACCCTTCCACCACGGACATCAGTATGCAGTAAAAAAACTATTAAAAAAATATCCTGAAGTGGTAATAGCAATTGGAAGTTCAGAGGATGGTTTTACAACCGAAAATCCGTTTACATGCGGCGAACGTATTGAAATGATAAGGCTTTGCTTCAGTAAAAGCGAATTGGCAAAGTTGGTTATTGTCCCAGTACCAGACGTAAATGATAATAGAATATGGGTGGATCACCTTTTCATGCATATACCACCAGTTGACGTTGGGTCAGTTTATTCAAATAATGCATTGATAAAAATGCTATTTTCAAAACACGGCGTACTGGTTAAACCAGTTGCTTATTATGATCGCGGACCGAAGGAAGGCACCAACATAAGGAAACTTATGGGGGAAGGAAATAAAGAATGGGAAAAACATGTGCCACCTAATGTGATAAAATACCTTAGCAGCATTGAAGCAGAACAAAGATTAAAGAAAATTGTTAGGATGGGAGGGAGACATGTTTAATAGAAAGAACCCTATTTCCCATTGCCAATACATCAATTGAAACTTTAATATCTGATCCATCTTCATAAGGAGTTGAAGATGTTATCAAAAACGAATCTTGTTCAAACGTATAAGTACTGTTTAATGTTACTATATAGTTGTAAACAACAGTAGAATTGTATTGCAAGTCTGGAGTAGTGTTGGTAGTTATAACCAGATTAGATGAAGGAAGAACAAAACCAATTCCTTGAAAAGTTGAATTAAGTTGTTCTAAATCATCAAATGATGATTCTACTTGTGCACTGTTTGCATCAATATAGGTTATAAATGGAGAATTTTTCTTAAGAAGAATTTGATCAACAGATAGCGGTTGGGTAAAAATTATACTGTCGACTTTTTTGTAGTTTATATCCCCATAAGCTGAAAGATTGCCAAGAGAATTCCTATCCTCCCATGGAATTATATAGGTGTATGTTTTATGATCTAGGGAAATAATTTGTGCATCCAAATTAAGTGTTATGTCCTCTTCCAAAAGCGATGCTGTACCGTAATATATTACCACATCATTGCTCAACACAATTTCCATTTGGATTGGAACAACGCTGTCAGCATCAACAAGAGGCTGTGAAATAACCTGTATGACGCCATTAGGAATGGAGGTTAGTATTTTACCAGTTAGAGTTTGAACTACAATCTGCTCATCAACTACAATATTTGCCCTGGAATATGAAGTAACATTGTTTTCCCTTAGAAATACCGCAATAGGATATACACTGTCACGACTATCTAAATTAATCATGATGCCACCTGATACCTGTTGAATGCTACGAATTTCTTTTTTTGCATTGAGTTTGTCTATAACAGGCTGTGGGATTTGGCCTTGAACAAATAAAAATGGATCATAGGTCCTTATTGTGCCATTGAAAACAGCAACACCAGTTATATTCGAACCAGAACTAGAGGGTCTGAATAGATTTGACAATCCATTACCGAAATAAAATGTTTCAGTAATGAAAAGAAGCGCAATAGCTACGACAGCGATTTTAAGGATGTTCTCTTTTGTAAGAATACTTTTTTTCATGATTAAACCTCTTAAAAAGGACTTTGATCCTTTTTGAATCTCCTTGGTATAGATAGAAGTGAAGATAATTGAATAAATAAACTTAAAAATCAAGCCGACGGTTTTGTAGTATGTGCAATTTCTGTGATAAGGCAAAAGATATGCAAGAATATGTCCAATTTATGGAAAAGATGATTGAAGAGGACAAAGGCAGGATGGAGTTTTCAAAGATAATGGCCAAAACGCTTTCTCCGATATCAAAAACCATCTACTCCTCTATGAACTGGCCGGTAAAACTCATCTACCCAATGTTTGAAGCCAGGGCTGCTTATGCAGTACCCAACAATTATTTTCAGAATATTAATGTTGATGAAGAGAGATTTGGAAATTCATTTGGACATGGCGCAATGAGATCAATGTTCTTTGCTGGGGAGAAATTAGTAATTTTTTCCAAAGCAACTAATTTCCATGACTCAAAGGAATTTTTCACTTCTTTTTTACTATTGCACCTCGAGAAAGGTGAATATGATGCAAAAATGGCTGGAGGAGAGATAAAAATAACTGTACAAATTGAGAAACCACTGATTAATTTGATCACTGGGAAAGTGGAAAAGAAAAAAATTGCATTTTCATTTGTTAATCAAAGTGTACAAGGCAAAATAGTTTCTAAGGAACATGCAGCCGCCTCAACAAGATTCAAAAACGTTTACGATAAGTATAGCGGCGCATCGCTAAAATCAGGTTCAATGGATATGGAAGGCTATGCCATTACTGTTCCCCATTTTTCTCCCCATCCTTATTTGCTTCAATTGCATGAAAAGTTTGGTTTTGAAACTAATAAGGAATTACAATTACATGTTGAGGATTATTTTAGAGCGCATTTATAGAAGAGTTTGTCAAATTCTTCAAGAGGAGACTTCGATGCCATTTTCGAGTATAGTTGAAGACGTTTTGGGTTTAGTGTTTTTGCATAATCAATAGCATTTCTTATGGAGTTTTCAGAAACTGAATTCTTGTCGAGATAGACACCAACACCAAGTTCTTGAAGTTGTTTGGCATTGTTCACCCTCTCGCTGTAGGCAGAATCAACAATAGAGATTACTGGTTTGCCATAGCTAAGAGCTTCCATTATGGTTGTGTGTCCACCATGACAGAAAACCATTTCGCAATTAGAATAGTACTTTAGTATATTATGTTGCCAGCCATAAACTGCATCGTTACCTAAAATTGGTTTTAGTTGTTTTTCAAGATTACCTGGTACTACGTATTTGTATTTGTGTTTTGTCTGTTTTACTTTGTTGATCAACGGTCCAGAATAAATAAGATTAAGC
>JBDRIM010000023.1:0-2214 GCA_043816005.1 Microcaldota archaeon | reverse complement strand
TCTTCTCCATCATTATCTGTATTTGCAAGGTAATAGACATAGAGAGAAAGGGTGGCAGAATTAATGGTATCTGTATCAGGAATAGCAGAAGTATCAAAAAGAAAAAATCCCCTGCTTATTCTATAAGCGCTGGTTTCCATTCTTGATTCACCTGCATATGCTTGAGCTCCATTATCCGCTCCATAACCAGCCGTCCCAGCAGTGGCGTCGTGAGCTCCTGCCCAAGTTGCTTCATCTGTCCTTATAGAATTTCCATCAACACTCGTTGTTTCTGTATCAGGGTCGGGATAAAAAGTGGAGGTGGTAGCAAATACTTTTTCTCCCCAAATGGCTACTATTATTTTTTGCAAAAGATTTAATCCAACCTGTTTATCAAACATTTCTATAGTGGTGGTGGCGGTTTCCAGATGAAACCACTTGCCTGTTGTTTTTTCTTTAACAAACTGAATGCCGACATAAAATACAGTCGCCCTTTTTCTTTCTCCTAAATCAAATTCAATTAAATTATAATCCCGTCTGCTTTCTGTTAAGTTGTTTTTTATTTTGAGATTTTTTAACTCATCGGAAGTAAAAACTTCATCTATTTTTTGGGGAATTATTTCATCATTTTTCACATACCAGTATTTTTTCATCAAACCGTAATTGACGCATTCTATCCTTTTTTCATTGCATCTTATGTCATTCTGAACTTCACTTTTCCATATTCTTTCTTTGGACGCTTTTAATTGTAATTCTGCGGGAATAGGCGGATTGCTTATGACTGCTCCCGCTGCAATCGCAACTCCCACAATACCCAAAGAAATCAAAATCGTTTTTGTTTTTGTTTTGCACCATTGCCATCCCTGTTTTATTTTTTCTTTTATTTTAATCATATTAATCAGTAGTAATTTCATAAGTCCAAGTGGGTTGAATGCTATTAGGACTTCCTTCTTGTTGTCCTATTTGCATTTGAAACTTTTCTGTTGCGGTAAAAGAGCCATTGGTTATAGTGGTATCTTCCGCTGGAATATCAAATCCGCAATAATAAAATTCGCTCCAATTCGTCCCGTCTCCGAATTGAACAGTGGTTGTTCCTTGATCAGTCGTGCAGGAAAAATAAGTATAAGTAATTGCCCGTTGTTTTCCTTTGAAACTTAAAGTCGTAGTTCCTGTGGCGCTATAACTTCCTTTATAAGCCAAAGTTGAACTGGATATTTCCATAGATGGATAATACTCTGCTAGAGTTTGCCGTTTTTTTGCTCCATCATACCAAATCAACTGACCAGAAGTTGAATCAATCGCCATTTCTCCTATAATGTCAACTGTCGGACTTGCTCCATTAGGTATTTCAAGGGAAGTTGCTCCACCAAAATCAAATACTCCTATACCTATATCACCAGTATTTAATAAATAAATATCTTCTATTGATGCTGAACCAAGTTTTGTATTCCATACTGGCAAAGAACCATCACTAACTAAAACCGAAGAAGAAGCCGAAATCGTAAGTTCGGCAATAGATCCAGCAGATGATCCATAAAGCAATTCTCCCGTTCCTATTGCGCCACCAGCAAAATTATTGCCGTCAATTGTTCCTGTCCAATCTCCTGTTTTAGTAAGATAAGTATCGCCAATTATTGTTCCGTTCCATACTCCAGTTGTTATTGTTCCTATAATGGAAAGATTGGGTAAAGTTGTTGTTCCCATTAATTGATCAAGTTGATATGTAATAGTGGATGGAGAAGTTGTGCTAGTAGCGCCAATTCTGTATTCAAGTTGATTAGCCCAATCCGATTCAATCACGTCTCCGTCAGTCCAGTTATTTTCAGAAGTTGGAAAAGTATTGGCGGCATAAGTAACAAAAACAGCGAATAATCCTATAAAAATTGATATTAAAATTTGTTTTATTTTTTTCATATTATTGGTTTTACGTCTTTAGATATTGATATTGTCGGTTTTGTGTCATCTGTTATGGTGTTTGCCGGTTTGGCGTCTTTGTCCGGTTCATATCCTGCAGTTGATCCAAAAACCGCAGATCCGAATGTTCCACTTCCAAATACATTTTTTCTTGTCCCTGTTCTTGGTTTTACTTCATCAGTTGTAGCAGTAGTTGGTTTTGCTTCATCGGTTAGAGTATCAGCCGGTTTTTCATTTTTGCTAATTGCCATAAATTAAAGTGAAAAGCCGTCATCGTAGAGATCTGCTCTAGACGGCAATGAACCTATAATTTCCAACGAG
>JBDRIM010000022.1:0-39260 GCA_043816005.1 Microcaldota archaeon | reverse complement strand
CCCATTAAGTCTTGGTGATCTTAGAACTGAGAACATGCCAGAACTAGTAATCGATGCTCACGATCGTGTATTTAGAGAACATAGGGACATCCCGTATGCACCAGTACCCGGAGAACCAAATTTGCGGGATGTTGTTGCTGCTAACATGCGCGGAAGATTTGGTGTTGATGCTATAACTAGCGAACACGTACTTCCAATACCCGGGAGCAGATTCGGAGAATTTGCATTTTTAGATATATTTTACAGAAGTTTTCCTGATAAGAGTGTTCTCATTGTTGATCCATGCTGGGCAACAGGACCACAACAGGCATTATATACTGGTGGATCAGAGCGTTTGATTGAAATGATGTTACCATACGATCCGCGAACTTTATTTGCACGGCTTACACCTACAATGCTATCACAGGTTCTTGAAGATTATCCTGAAATTGGAGCAGTATTCTTAACAAATCCAAACAATCCAACAGGCCAACTTATGACTGGTGATGAAATGGCTGGCTTTGCTCGTATTATCGCTAAGCACAGGGTATTTGTTCTTGAGGATATGACTTATGGTTATGTGACATTTGGGCACGGTGCACCTTCGTTACAAAAAGCTGCACAAACTTTATCAGAACCTGATAAGAAAACATTACTTGAGAGGGTGGTGACAATTCTCGGATTGCAAAAATTGGTTGGGTCTGGTTTCAGGGTATCAGCAATAGCAACGCAAAATCTTGATATCTTAAGGTCAATGACTGGACTTCTTTCATTCACCTCGGGTCCAGTAAACAAACCCGCACAAGCAGCTGCGGCTGCTTATTATTCAAACGACTGTGGCATTGTAGGTGCAAATGCTGATCTTAAACAGCGTAGGCTTGTACTTGCACGCAGTTTGGAACAAGCAAGAGTGAGGTTACATGAGCGACATGGTGCAGAGGTTATTGAGCATACTTTAGGTCCAGTTGTCTTAGATGAACATGCTCATGGTGGAGGTTATTATGCAGTTTTACGTCTTAATGAAAGAGCAGTATCACGCGTGTGTGAAACCATGGGGGCAGAATCAATGTCTGCAGGAGTAGTGATGGAATTTTTTGCAAGGGAGGTTGGTGCAACAATACAACCAGGCGCAACAATGCGTTTGAATAATAATCACTTAAGATTGGCATTTGGTGCTGCACACACCCATCAAATAGAATTACTGAGCGATAGACTCACACATGCTCTTGGATAATTTTTTTTATTTTTGACAGCCTGAATAATTTTATAAGGCTTAACCTTGTTATGATAGTATGGCAAAAAATCAGAATTTTTTGACTGTCGCGAATCGACAGATTCGCTCCATGCCAAAAGCTAAGAGAATAAAAAAACACACAACAAAACACACAAAGAAATCTGGCCAAAAAAATTCACAAAAAAAACACAGCCAGAAAAAGTCCCACGTTCAAAACAAATCTAAAAAATCGCACCACCCAAAACTATCACAGAAAAAATCTAAAAAAATAAAATCTGCAAAAACAAAAAAACTTTTCAAACCCCACGAACCAAAAGTTCAAACAATAATTCTTGACCCAATCACACTGAATATTGCATTTCATGATGTTCGTTCTGTCTCATCTACTTTCGAAATAATGCCTGATTTGAATAAATTGCCTCCATGGGAAAGTAGGCAGACATTGAAAAATTTAATATTTAATCACAGGCTTAAATTTTTTTCCATAAGTCGTGCTTCATCTGAATTCCAAAAGGCACTTCAATTACTTGGTACAACTCCAATGGAAGACGTTTCAGGACATTTTGTTGTGTGCATAAAAAACAGTTCCAATCAAATTGTTGGTGCAATAGATGGTTATGAATTTGAAGATGTTATTGTACTCGGTCGTTCATTTGTTTCAACTGAAAAAAAACGTGATTTTCAGCTTCTTCTTTATAGCGCAGCAATGACAAATAAAGATGCAAAATATATTGTATGCTCAACCAAACTGGAAAAAGTTTCTGTTGATTTTATGGGTATGCTTCTTCTTCTCGGTCGTGGTTTTGGGATGTACGCACTTCCTCCTTTTGGTTCTGATCAATTAATTTTTATTCGTAGAATGCAAAGCGAAGGACCGCTTAGCACAGGACCTGAGGTAGCGCATATGCTTCGGGCGTTAAGAATGCTTGGTGGATCTGATATTAGGTCTGCTGTTTTTGATTTTAATCAAAAAGGTCTTGTATCATTGATTCCATTACCTACATCCTTGGATAGAAAAGAAAATATCTATGAAATTAAAGAAATCGCTCCTGATCTTGGATTGTCAGAACAATCTTTGAAAACAGTTCTATCGCTTCTTACTCAATCAGCTATTTCCTATAAAGATTTGACGCCGGATACCTTATTCTGATTTTTTAGAATTATACTACTGTGAACAAACAGTCGTTATTATTATAAAAAAGGAGATTTAAAAAGAACCTCGGTTCTTTTTATTTTCATGCTTCGTATTACATTTCTTGGAACCTCTGGTGCTGCACCAACAGTTGACCGTGGTATGCCGGCCATCTCGATAAAATACGAAAGCGAACTTATGCTTTGGGATTGCGGTGAAGGAACCCAACGCCAGCTTATGAAATACAAAGTTGGTTATGGTAGTATAGACCATATTCTCATAAGCCATCCACATCTTGATCACTATCTTGGTCTTTTTGGTTTGCTCGAAACACTAAAATTGTCCTCTCCATCACCTCGTCAGGTGAATATTTTTGGTCCAAGTTCTTTAGATCTGGACAAATATAAATTCGTAAAACTTTCAAAACTTAGAAATGGTCCTATTCATATTGGAAAAAATTTTACTGTCAGCGCATTCCCAGTTAAACACGTGAAAAATTCTTTCGGATTTATTTTTCAGGAAAATGATAAATTAAAATTCCACGAGGAAAAAGCACATTCACTCGGGCTTCAAGGAAAATTATTCAAGGAAATCCAGAAGAAGGGAAAAGTGAAAACTGAAAAAGGTGAGGTAAAACTCGAAGATGTTACCTGGAGAAACCCAGGAAGGAAAATTGTTTATAGTGGGGATTGCCTTCCCAATGATAATCTTATAGAAGCAGCAAGAGATGCAGATGTGCTTATACATGAGGCAACATTTGATTCATCGAAGAAAGATGATGCAATTGAGAGAATGCACAGCACTTCTATTGATGCTGCAACTATTGCTAAAAAAGCAAATGTTAAACAATTGGTTCTAACTCATATAAGTCCTAGATATTCTGATATTACTATATTATTAGAGCAAGCAAAAGAAATCTTCCAGCAAACAAAAATTGCAGAAGATGGTATGTATCTTGATTTATGAAGTAATTAAGGTCTTAAACGTTTATGGACGTATATGTACTGCGTCTATTGTCTAAGTAAAAACTGTAATTTATAAACCAGAGTTTCGGTATGAGAGCAACGTTTATAAAGATTTTGACTGACACTCTCTCAACTGAGATAGGGTAAACCCTATCTTAGAGCTCAGATGGGAACTCTCGTCTGAGATTGGGCCGTAAGAGAAAAAAACCACCGCCGATAATTATTTTAGGCGGCCCTACACAATGGGCGGTGAAAAAAAATTGAGGTGAATTAATGAAAGTAAACTTGAAGAAAATTGGCGCAATTGTCGCGGGTGCGACTATCTTGGCCAGCTCTGCAGCGTTTGCCGGACTTATGTTCGGATCAACTACGCTGGTCGATGACAATGGGGCCCCAGTGGCAAAAGTTGTTGTTGGAAGCAATGGAGCACCAAGCGATGGTGTCGCAGCTGCATTGATTGCTGGAAAGATTGTAAGTGAAGCATATAAGAGCACAACCTTAACCGCTCAAGTATCTGGTACAGCAACCTGTACATCAACAGATGAAGGAAGCGGAACCTGTGCAATTAGCAACGAGAAAGCAAAATTGGAAATAACTGTTCCAAACTCAGTTGCAGCAGGAACCTGGACAGGTGACAACCTAATCGGTGACTACTTGAACAGAAAGCTTGTAGACAGAGAAATAAACAACATCTCTGATACTGACAGTGCATACACTGCTGGTGGTATAGATACATCTGCAACTGCAAACCCATTCACGGATGGTACATCTGGAAATGACCTTGGTATATCAGAAACATTGATGTATAGAATCAGTGGAACTGAATTCACACCATTTGAAACAACCACAATAACTGATCCAGATTCAAGCAATGTATACACTGAATATCAATATTTGTGGCTTAGAGGAGACAACCACTATGATACCGATGTTGAAGATGTTGTTGGAAGAATTGACTTCTTGGCTTACACTTTGAAGTTCGATGGCCCAGGTTCTGATGAACTTGGTATTCCATACTGTACAAAATCAAATTCAAGTAATGACTACACAGAATGTACAGAGGACTATGAAACAGCAACACACAAGGTTAAAATTAACTTCTTGGGTGAAGAATGGATTATAAGCCAAATGGAACATCCAGGTGACGATGGTTTAACTAATGAATATGAACTTCAAAACGGCGGAACAGTTTGGTTGGCAAAAGAAGCAGTCTCTGGTATTTTGAACCAGGGTGAATCTTTACCAATTGATGATTTGAAATTCCAATTGGATGACCTTGAAGCCCACGGTGACTCTACATCGGCAATTTTGTCGATTTTGGATGCCAATGGCAATGTCTTGAAAAAAGACAAGGTTGACCCAGCAACAACAAAGGAATTCAATGTCAATGGTAAAACCTACAGATTCCACGTCTACAAAGTTGCTCCAGGTTATACATTTGGTGCAAAGTGGGCTGATGTAGCAATTTACTCTAAAGAGCTTGAATTGTCTGACGGCGATGAACTTGATGCATCCAACAACCTGAACAATGGTTATCAGGTACTTCTTGGTTGGAAGAACAAAGGCGGTACTACAACTGACAACGATGCAGATACCTTAAGAACCATTGTCCTCTACGCAGACGATGTAGAAGAAATTTCCAGCAGCGGTGATAATATTTTGACAGTAGGAGATTATCTCTCAATTGTTCAAGATCCAACTGCATGGAAATTAACCTACAAGGGATTGGATATTGCTTCTTCAGATAGAGTGAATTTGAAATTCCAACTGAAGACATCAGATAAGACAATTTCTGATAGCAGTGGTCCACTCAACAGTTCTTCGGTTCAGACAAACTGTACCATCGAAGCACCATATATGCAAGTTGATTCGAGTTCATCATCAGCAGTATTTATTACTGACAGAGATGATGTTTCATCAACTGATGGATTGTCAGACAACAGCTTCTATATAGCACTTGGAGGTGCAACTTGTGGGTTGTCAGCAACCTCAGCCGGTCTAAGGCCTGGTTCAGTCTTCATGAGAGTATCTTTGAATGGTGACTATGGTTATCACAACTACACAGAACCATTGGAAGTAAAATACTCTGCAATTGGAGATGGTGATACCAACTTCATCAGCAGCACTAATCCAGGAGGTATGATGGTTATACAGAATAGCACATTCTCTGGAACTGATGATGCTCTTGGTGAATTGATGAACCTATCTGATGAGCATAATAACTACACTATAAATACTGGAACCGACTCTTTCTATATCGGTATCGCAGAAAAAGCATATCCAGCAGAGTTTGCAGACTACTGGACTTTGGGTGTAGATGAAATTAATTCAGATTCTCCAGAAGATGCAACCTTTGACTTTGATGGATACAATGTAACTGGCGATGTTTGGCTTATGTCAGACAATGAAGAACTTGGTTACTTCTATGCCGGTCCAGTCACCACACAATGGACAAATGCCAAAGTCGATGTTGGTTTTGTATCTGAAAGAGGTTCTAGATTGAGCGCAATTTCAGCAAGTTCTATAACCCTTCAGATGGCACACAAGCTTGCACATGCAGAATGGTTCCTTGCATCATCTGGTTCAACTGTCGAAGATTCATCTGCGACTGTTGTAACTCTTGGTGAAGGTGAATCAACAACTGTAAGCGGCGTAACAGTTAAAGTTCTTGAAATAACTGAAACTGTAGGCGCATGCAGCGCAGCAGGTGGTGCACCAGCATGTACAGCAGACATGGAAGGCGTTTCGGCAGTCATTATGCCAAACAATGCCCCATCAGTTACTGTTGCAATGCCATACACCGGAACCTATGGTAACTTAGTCGTACTTGACTCTGATGCCGTTGGTGTAAACACTTTGGTGTCCGTCGGTGGTGACAAAGTTAACAGCGTAACAGCAGGTCTGTTGCAGGGTACCCCAGTAGATTGGACAGTAGAAAGAAAGGTTGTACGAGAAGTCGTTCAGGGATCAAAGATTGTGGTCGCTGGTACAGACGCAGTAGATACTCTCGAAGCAGCCCAAGACTTCGTAGCCCAACTACAAAAGGTTCAATAACCTTTTTTTATTTTTTATTTTTCTTTTTCTAATTTATCTAATTATCTCGAGTTTGTTTAGTCTTAATGATAAAAGAGGACAATCTGATAAATTAAGTTAATTGTTCAAATATTAAGGAGAAACAATTCTAACTAATACGGAATAAACCCCCGTAGACAAAATCTACTGATTTATAATTTTTATTATCCTATTCATGTTATGATATCACAATCAAGCGTGGAATTTGTAACAATGTCCAATGAAAAAGCTGTCAAGATGATTGTTCCAAAGATTGAAAAAACAGACGACGAAGTAACATCAATAACTCTTACTCTACCTCTATTAAGTGCAAAAAACGGTTATCTTGTTATTCATTTTCCAAAGGAACCAGTAAAAAAAATATTTGACCAGGCAAAATCTCTTCCAAGAGAACAGCAAATCCTATTTGTACAAGACTGGCTTGTGAAAAATCAAAATGTTGCCCTGAATAAATATCTTCATGATACAACTGTTCATTCTTTCAGATGCAATATGGTATCTATGATGGCAAGTAGTTTTAGCCCATCTGAACTTACTGTGCTAAGTGTAGGTACAAGAGATAAGCCATATGTGATTGATCTTGCGACTTCCAAATCCGTGGATAAACTTGCAAATATAAAGATAACATTACCATTGGTTGTAAACTTTAACAGAAAAGAAGGCGACTCGTTCTTTTTTCGTGTGAATCTCAAACTTGTTCATTTGACAAACAGAAATTTAACAAAAACAACATCTATTATGGTGAATACTGTCAGAAACCAGATGAATAATTGGGCTGAAAAAAATTATATCAATGCAAATTCAAAACAATTTAAACTTGCACTTCAAGAAGCATTGTCACACATTGGAGTGAGCTTGAAGGAGCAAGTAAGGAGAATAAAAACTAAAAACAAAAATACGATCCATTATCTTGACAGCCACTAACTTTTTTAATTCTTCTCGTGAGTACCTCATATGGGTTTATGTTCAAGATGTGGTACCAGTGGTCCAACAGAATATGGTTCTGATGGTCAGGCCTATTGTAATGCGTGTGTATTCTATGGTTTAAATAAACCCTGCTGGAGGTGCCGTATGTACCTTCCAGCAAGCGAATTGCAATACCATAAAGGTCAGTTAGCCTGTCCATATTGCATAATGGATATGAGAGATGAAGATCGAAGGATTAATGAACCAACAATAAGGAAACCAAAATTAACGACGATAATTTATACAGAAGTCTGTGATCGTTGTGGTCGTAATCTTGAAGGATTAGTATATATCCTCAATGGTAGGAAACTTTGTAAAACCTGTGTTGATGCTGAAAAAACCAAATGGGAACTAGTCAGCGGAGCACCAATAGGACCAGGGCAAAAGATCTCTCTAACCCCGATAATTCAAAGAAAAAAAATGGGTATTTTATCATCCATAATTTCAGAAACACTTTATATGCTGAGGCTTAAGAAAAAACCACTAATCCAACATGCAATAGTGTATGACGCCAAAATGCCCATACAATATGCAAAGCCAATGACTGAGGGTAGGGCAGTATTGAAAAGAGAAGAAAAAAAACCACAAGCAGAAGGGCTTATGCCACTCGATAAGGAATCAAAAAAACAACCCTCAAAAATTGAGAAAATTACAAAACCCTACAAATCAAAAAAGAAGATCAATCCTAAGAAGAACAAATAAAAACCCAACGTGATACTTTATCCTAGCGGGTTTATACAGAGTCACAATGACTTGTATATCTTCGACCATAAAAAATCGGTTGGTCGATATGGTACTTAATTATTCTGAACTTCGAGAGATACAGAAACGTGAGATGGATTCATCAGCAGTTGTAAAGCTGTCTGGTGATTTTTATCACTCAGTCTCACAGCTTCTTGCAAAAAAAAATACTGAAGCCGTCTCCTCAAAGTCGTTACTTGCAATAAAAGAATATGAAAATATCAAAAAGATAGTTATAGCAATAATAGCAAAACGTGAAGAAAAAATCGTTCTCATGTCAGTCAGAGGCGAAAAAGAAGTTATTGGACTTACTTTAGAAGAAAAGGAAATGTTAAAAGAGTTATCTTCGATTATTAAGAAATCAAGAGAACAAAAACATACCATCTGGACCGCAGAAGATCCTGATGCGGGGAATTCGCGCAGGATCAAGGTTCTAAAAGATATTTCACAATATCGTGGTCTTGATAACAGTATATACGGACCATTCAAACAAGGGGATGAACAGCTGATCCCCAAAGCAGAAGCAGAATGGCTTCTTAAAGCAGGTATGGCAGAAATATTATAATTACATTAAAAATGAAACTATGAAAGATTCTTGAACTACGGTTTAAGTCTTTTAATTATGGTGATAAAACATGAAATATCCAAAAGAAGTAAATGCATATTGTCCTTATTGCAAATCTCACAAATTGCATAAGGTTAAGGCTGCCAGTAAGGGCAGAGCCAGAACCATGGCAAAAGGTAACCGAGCACACAATAGAAGTCTTAAAGGACATGGAAGTAAAAGGGCTGGTGAAAAAACAGTCAAGAAGCAGGGAAAACGGCAAAAACTTGTTTTACAATGCAGCGTATGCAAGAAAAAACAGGAACGCGTTGTGGGCGGAAGAACTACAAAGAAAATCGAGTTTAAATCTTAGGTGAATATATGTCTGGTAAATATCTAAAAGTCAAATGCAAATGTGGTAACGAGCAAGTTGTCTTCAGCCATACTTCTGCTATAGTGAAATGTAATGGGTGTAAAGAACCGTTAGCTCATCCATCTGGTGGAACTGCAGTTATCCACGGCGAAGTTTTGGGTGATTTGGATAGTTGAACTACCTGAAGAAGACGAATTAGTCATTGCGATAATAAAAAAAATTCAAGCATATGGTGCATTCTGTACACTTCCAGAATATAATAACATCGATGCATTTTTGCATGTTTCAGAAGTTGCGCCACGTTGGATTAAGAACATCCATGAATTTATCTCAGAAGGGCAGCGCCATGTTGTGAAGGTTCATCATGTTGATCGTGAGAAAAACCAAGTCGATGTTTCAATAAAGAGAGTTAGTGAAGAAGAGAAAAAAGCAAAATTTGAACTGGTGCAGAACGAAAAGCGAGGCGACAAACTTCTTGAAATCGCAATAAAAACTTCAAAAGTAACTTCTGATCCTGTATCTATTAAAAAAGAGATTGAAAACCATTTCGATGATCTCTATAGTTGTTTCAAAGAAACAAGTATGCAAGGTGAAGATGCACTCAAGAAACTAGATCTTCCTAAACAGCTTAAAGCAAAAATTGTTGAGATCGCAACAAAAAGTATAAAGAAACCTGTGGTGACTGTCGATGCTATCGTTACACTAATGTGTTATTCTTCCAATGGTGTAGACTCATTACAATCCGCATTAAAAGTAAGTGATGATATCTCTGTGCATTATTTGGGTGCACCAAGATACAAAATATCATTAACAGCTCCAGATTACAAAACCGGGGAGAAAAAGCTTCTTAGTGTGTTGGAACATATAAAAACTTACGCTCAGAAGAACAACTGTGACTTTAAGTTTGATAGAGAATAAAACTCTAGTAATTTGAGGGCAGATCTGATGTTTAAAATGCGATTTTGTAAACTCTGCGAAAGTTATACTCTTTCCGAATTACATTGTAAACTCCAAACAATATCTGCACATCCTCATAAATTTAATCCAACTGACCCCTATGGAGATTATCGCAGGAAAGTAAAATTTGGTGCTTAATATGGACAAAACAATTATTATAGAAAAAACCCAGATAAAAAAATTGCGAAAAGCAGTTCTATTGACCGGTTTACCTGGAATTGGTCTCATAGGCCAAGTTGTCGGTAGATATCTTGTAGATGAGCTCAAGGCAAAGAAAGTTTCAACTCTTATTTCCCCTCATTTTCCACATCAAGTTTTTATGACTAAAAAGGGAGGCATGAGGTTAATAAGAAACAGTTTTTACCTTTATAAAGGGAAGAACAGAGATGTATTGATACTTGTTGGTGATATCCAGGCTCTAAGTTCTGTTGGTCAATATGAAGTTGCAGGCAAAATACTTGATTATTGTCAGAAAATCAATGCAAATGAGATCCTGACTGTTGGTGGTTATAGTACAGGTAAAATTGCAGAAGAAAGAAGGATTTTTGGAGTTGCAACATCAGATGGGTTGCGAGAGCGATTAAAAAAATTCAATGTTATTTTTGGTGAAGCCAAGGGATCAATTGTTGGTGCTGCCGGGCTTTTGCCTGCATTGTGCAAGTTCAAAAATATGGAGGGTGCGTGTATTATGGGTGAAACTCATGGTGGGTATATTGATACTGCATCAGCTCGTCAAATCACCATTATGCTTTGCAAATACCTTGATATAAAGGTGAATCTGAAAAAACTTGATGAAAGGGCAGCAGAAAGCCAGAAAGTCCTGAAGAAAGTACAGGACGAAGTGCAAAAAACCATGGAAGCACAGAATGAGGTAATTAATAGAAACGTTAGCTATATTCGATAAACCTCTTATTTTATTAATTTTCTTTTCTATTTCTACTCTGGGGGATGTAATGAGGGGTCAGATTAGTTTTGAATATCTCTTTTTATCGCTAGTTTCACTTTCACTTATCTCTATCTCAGTAGTTGCCTTGATCACAATTAAAGACATGTCCATCATGACCGTAGATTTGCTTCATTTTGCATCTTCAGCGCGTTCACTTGGAAATACTATAAATGAAGTGTGTGCTTTAGGAGATGGGAATTCTAGATCTATAGATATAGGGCGAGCAATAACTGTTGAATCTACGTTAGCAGATGTCTGGATAGTCCGTTTTTCTCAAAATGACTTTTCACTAGTGCGACCAACTCTTTGTAAAGTAGAAGCACTACACAACATCGAAAAACAAGTATATGTAAAAAATGAAAATGGAGTTGTTAAACTACAGTAAGTTTCCCAAATTTTCCTAAGGTTAATTGGGACGCTCCCTGCCATTCGTTTACATACCCGTTTTCGATCTTTATCTTGTTCCCTGCTTTAACAGAATCTATTTGTTCATTCCAAAGAACAAGCGTTATTGATCCGCTGTCATCTTTTATGGTGGCATTTCCAACTCTCAATGTTCTTCCATATTTGTTTATTTCGCGTTCAGAATCCATCGAAACAACTTCTGCTTCGATCATTACGCTGCCGGTTCCCGGCTTTAAGTCTTTAATTTTCATTATTCCACTCCCATCAGTTATATCTTCATCAGTTAATTTTTTCTTACCTACCATTTTTTCACCTATATTTTTTTAAATAAAAAGCCTCTAGAGGGAATTGAACCCCCGACCTGCTCCTTTCCTACCTTTTAGGAAAAGGTAGGACTAAAACCGTCTTGCTAATTTTTTGCCGTGAGGCAAAAAATAGTTTTTCACAACCCAAAATCCGAAAGGATTTTGAAACAATTTGGTTTTTGTCCAACTTTTTTCCAAAAAGTTGGTTACAAGAGAGCCGCTCTACCATTTCTCGTCGTTTTGCATTTTTCGCGACAAAGCGAAAAATTAGCAAAACAAAACTGAGCTACAGAGGCATATTAGAAATACTAATATGTTCACATTAATCTGTTTTCGTTGTTTTCCAACTACAAACAAAGGACACATGGTCTTACTATAAACATGTGCTGTGTAAGCCGAGTTCGTAAGATATTATTACACTCGACAGTTTGGGTATTTGACTGATAATGTTTAAATAACAACTTCTCCTAACTCAATACTCCTGGTGAACCTATGGATATCGAAACAAAGATTGATTTAGTCAAAAGAAAACCTACTGAAGAAATAGTTACAGATAAAGATCTTAGAGAAATCTTCGAGACATATTCACATCCAAAACACTATATTGGCTATGAAATTTCAGGAATGGTTCATTTAGGTTCAGGGCTTTGTGTAGGGCTAAAAATAAAAGATCTTCTCAAAGCCGGTTGCAAACCAACAATTTGGCTTGCTGATTACCATTCATGGGTTAATGATAAACTAGGTGGCGATCTTGAAAAAATACGGGCTGTTGCCAAAGGATATTTCAAACATGCCTTTATCTCTCTTGGACTTACAGAAGATCAGGTTGATTTTTCTCTTGCTACTGATCTATACAATGCTGATTACTGGAAAGATGTTGTAAAAATAATGCGCGATACAACAATGAAAAGAATGCTCAGATGCATAACAATAATGGGCCGTAAAGATTCAGATACTATCTCTTCTGGTGTAGCATTATATCCAGCACTTCAAGCAGCAGATATTTTCCTTTTAGATGTTCAAATTGCTCATGCTGGGATGGATCAAAGAAAAGTACATATGCTAGCACGTGAACTTGCACCAAAATTCAACAAAAAATTTGTGGCACTCCATACGCATCTCCTACCTGGATTGATTGGCGGTTCAAGAATGAATCCACAAGGTATGAAAACAGGTGAAGATGTTGATTCAAAAGTAGATCAAGAAGTAGATGTGAAAATGAGCAAATCTAAACCTGATTCTGCAATTTTTATTCATGATTCTGAAGCAGAAATAAAAAGAAAAATATCAAAAGCATATTGTCCTGAAAAGATTGTCGAAGCAAATCCAATTATTGAATATGCAGAATTTTTAGTTTTAAGAGACAAAGCAATGAAGATCGAAAGACCAGCTAAATTCGGCGGGGATCTTGAAATTACTGATGCAGATGAAATGAAAAAAATCTATTTAGAGGGAAAACTTCATCCAATGGATCTAAAGGCAGCAGTAACCAGAGAACTTACAGAAATACTTAAACCAAGCAGAGATTATTTTGAGAAACATAAAGAATATCTTGCCCAGTTGAATGCTGGTGACATAACTAGATAAGCAAATTGAAAAATAAAAACATAAATTAAATTGGTCTAATATCGCTGTAACCACAAGCTTTGCAAAATGCACTCCAGCAATTTTTGCATCCCATTGCTTTACATTTAGTGCATTGCAACACTGGCAAATGCGTATTATTTGTACATTTTGGACATGAGGTCATATTATCACCAGCAGCTATACTTGTATTAAACTTATAAATTAATCTATGATCTTATCGATACTGAGCTTGTATATTCTTTAAGTCGCGGGACATTTTCCATTACAATCTCAGCAACTGTACCATTTGCAGTATCGAAACTCCTGAAATTTGCCAGGCTTGAAAAAAGTGAACACATGATCACATTAAAAACACAGTAATGTGTCACTATTATAATATTCTCATCTTTATGCTCTCTAATAATATGATGAAATCTTGGCAATACTCTAGTTCCTATTTCAAGTAGAGATTCACCTTTTGGAATCGGATTATTCTGAGGGTCATAATGCCAGCCCTTCCATTCATCAGGAAATTTTTCCCTTATCTCATCTTCTGTTTTACCATCCCATTCACCACAATCAAGCTCTCTAAAACTTTCATCCACGTCTATCTCTGTTTTTATGTATCTTGCAATCGCATCAGCAGTTTGGCGTGTACGCAGAAATGGACTCGCATAAATCTTCTTTATTTTGATACCCGAGAAAAAACCAGCCAATTCTCTTGCTTGTGTTTTTCCTAAATCACTCAATCCGTCATCATCTTTTATTGAACAGCTATATTGTCTTTTTGAGTTTGCTTTGCTTTGACAGTGTCTTATGATATATACCTTAGTCGCCATATAATTTATTCGCGAGTAAGGATTATAAACATCAAAGAAGTCAAATTAGTATGGAAGAGCAAACTAAAAGTGATTTGAAAACCATTTCAGATGTCATGCAAATTACTCAAATTGCACTTGATAATTATGATGATATCTTCTCTGATTTCGATCCCTCTCCATATGGAACAAGACTGCTTTCTGAAGATTTTTTACGTGAATTAAGCAGGCGCTATTCACAAAAGAAAAAAGGGGAATTTATTGTAAATTTCACTATTCCTGCAAATGAGCGCTCTGAAAAAACAGAATCATTGATTAAAAAAAGGTTCAAAGATTATTTTAAACAAGAATTAAAAAATTTAGAAAAAATTCAAAAGGATAAACGTTTTGACGGTATGATAAGGATCCTAGTTGGTATACTTCTATCTGCTTTACTTATTACAGTTCCAGAATTAGATACTACTCCTATTTTAACTATCTTTTCTGTTCTTCTTTGGTATGTTTTATGGTCGGGATTTGAGCTTATATTTGATGCATCACGTGAATTCAAGAGGAAACTGGTTTTTACAGAGAACTTCATGAAAGCAAAGTATAATTTTGTTACTGAGGAACAGATTATCACTACGATTCAAAAGTTGCAGGATATACAAGCAGTTACAAAAAAAGAATTGCCATTGAAACAAACCATTCAAAATGCAAAACAAGAGCAACTATCAAAACCAGACCAACCAGATGCTAAAATCCCAACACAGAAAGATGTTAAATCTACTTAGAAAATTCAAGGAAGTTCTTGAGAATTTCTTCACCATGTTCTGTGTGCCAAACTTCTGGGTGAAACTGGACGCCGAAAATAGGTCTTTTCTTATGTTCTATCGCTTCAAATTCGCATCTATCTGAATGAGCGAGTTTTACGAAGCCTTCTGGTAATTCTTTTACTTCATCAAAATGAGATACCCACGCGCGTAGTTTCCTAGGAATTCCTTTAAACATTACACCGCCATTGTCAATTTCAATATCGCCAATACCATATTCTGCACTTTTTCCTTTTGCTACTTTGGATCCCCACTTATATGCAATCATCTGATGTCCATAGCATATGCCAAGTAATGGTAGTTTTATTTGCTCATCGTATACCTTTTGACAAATCATCGAGCTTAGATTCGGTTCATCACTGTAAACAGAACTAGGACCACCTGAAAGAATGATTTTTGCAATTCCAGTTTTCAAAAATTCATCAACTTTGTCATATCCTGCTTTTGCATAAAGCATCTGTGCCTCATACCCTAATTCTCGACAGGTTCTTTTGATTAGGTGGGTATATTGTGAACCATTATCTATAATTAGAACCATGTTATGAGTAAGTTGGATATGCTTTATATTATTTTTGTATCAATAATCCTTTGTGGTCTTTTTCATAGTCCCCATGTGAATTCTTATACATGGTCAAAATAATCCAAATATTTATAAATACTTCTCTTATAAATTCCCCATACACTGGATGCTAGCACAATTGCTGGCTCTGCTCTTTCGTACTGGGTGATCCTGCTTGAAGAAAAAACAAAGTAGTTCTACAATAGATGTTTTGTCTCATAATCTCGTCCCTGAAATGAAGGTTCTGTCTGATGCTGAAAAAGCAAAAGTCCTTTCTAAATACGGAATCGGCGAGCATCAGCTCCCTAAAATATATTCTAAAGATCCTGCAGTTTTGGCATTAAAGGCGGTGCCTGGTAATTTGTTAAAAATTAACCGAGATGATGGGACTGGTAAGTATACCACTTACAGGATAGTTATTGAGTAATTCTGATCCGATCAGTTGGTCGGCTTTTGATGAGATGGAGAAATGCATCTGCATTTCTTCTTAATAAGTGTGAATGTCATGAGGTGTATTTAAATGGTTGAAGGCCTAATGGAAGCTTATTTCAGGGTTAACACTCTCGTTAACCAGCAACTTTTGTCTTATAATAAATTTTTGGATGTTGGTATACAACAGGTTGTTGACAGAATCGGAAAGATACAAACAAATGTTGAAGGTTTTGAACTTAAATTAGGCAAGATCCGAATTGAACAACCAAGATATTACGAGGTTAAGGGGGGTTACAGACAAATCCTACCAAACGAAGCAAGATTAAGAAATCTTAGTTATTCAGCACCAATTTTCCTAGAAATCATACCTGTTTTCAATGGGGTAGAACGGCCTGTTTATTCTGATGTGTTTATTGGTGAACTACCAGTTATGCTCAAATCCAAACTATGTTATCTTTCTCATATGAGGAAAGATGAGCTCATAGAAAACGGAGAAGATCCTGATGATCCAGGTGGATATTTTCATAATAAACGGTAGTGAACGTGTGTTAACCTCAATTGAGGATCTTGTTCCAAATAAACTCATGGTAACAAATGAACGTAATGGTGTAGTGTCTAAAATATTCTCTACCCACTATGGTTTTAGAGCAAGATGTGTTGTGGAAAGAAATCCGGATGGGGTATATTCAGCAGAATTTCCATCAACACCTACTGGCATTCCCCTCCTCCAACTTTTACGTGTTCTTGGTCTTGAGACAAACAACCAGCTACTATCAGCTTTTAGTGATGAGAAACATATGCGGAATGATGTAATCCTTAACATAGAAGGCGAACTATCAACAAATCGTGATGAAGCAATTGACATGCTTAGTAGAAGACTTTCTCCTGGTCAACCACCTGAATTCAGACTAAACAGAATGGAAAATCTTTTGGATAATTATTTACTTCCTCATATTGGAGTTACTAAAGCCGCAAGAATTGACAAGGCAATCTACCTTATCAGAATGGCTGAACGTGCAACTAGGGTTTCTTACCATGAACTTGCCCCAGATGACAAGGACCACTATGCAAATAAACGTGTTAAACTTGCTGGGGACATGATGGAAGAACTTTTCCGTTACGCATTCCAATTTTTAATTAAAGATCTTGTTTACCAAGCATCAAGAGCCGATGCACGTGGAAGAAGATTACAAGTCCATACACTTATTAGGCAGGATGTGATGGGAGACAGAATTAAGTATGCAATGGCAACTGGTAATTGGATTGCAGGACAGACTGGTGTCTCACAGTTACTTGATCGTGTCAGCTATCTTTCGACAATTTCTCATTTGAGACGTGTTATATCCCCACTTAGTAAAAAACATCCACATTTCAAGGCAAGAGATCTTCACGGTACCCACATAGGCAAACTATGTCCAAATGAAACTCCAGAAGGTCCAAGTTGTTCTCTTGTGAAAAATCTTTCAGTAATGGCAGAAGTTTCTATTGGTGTCGAGGAAGAGGACATTGAAAGAATTCTCAAAGCATATGATGTAAAAGGTCATGCTTAGTTTTAGGTGATTTCTTATGATCAAAAGGAAAAAACGAAAAGCACCGGACAAAACAACCATTTTTCTAAATGGTAGGATAGTTGGTACTCATCCAGATGGAAAAAGTTTAGCTAGTCGTTTGCGAGAACGCAGACGAACGAACGAATTGAGCAATCAGGTAAATATATATTACAATTCAAAACTAAACGAACTTCATATACTCACTGATAAAGGAAGAGTTAGACGACCATATATCGTTGTTGAAAACGGAAAACCAAGATTAACCTCAGAAATTCTTACAAGAATAAAGAACAACGAACTCAATTGGAACCATTTGATAAAGATGGGTATTATAGAATATCTTGATGCACAAGAAGAAGAAAATGTCCTGGTTGCAATTACCGAATCAGATTTGACACCTGATCATACTCACCTTGAGGTTGACCCATCAAATATTTTCGGTGTTGTTGCAGGAGTTCTACCATACGCTGAACACAATTCTTCGCCTAGAATTACCATGGCTTGTGCTATGGCTAAACAATCACTTGGTGTTTATACAACTAATTTCGGTGCAAGGTATGACACTAGATCATATATTATGTCATATCCCCAGCAACCACTTGTTCAGACAAATATCTACAAAGCTCTAAATTTGAAAGATAAAGCTGCTGGTCAAAATTGTGTTGTCGTACTTACAAGTTATCATGGATATAATATGGCAGATGCAATTGTTGTAAGCCGATCCTCTATTGATCGTGGTCTCCATCGTGTTACTATGTTTAAAACATACGAGACAGAAGAAAGAATGTATCCAGGTGGTCAAAAGGACAAGATCGAACTTCCAACCCCCGAAGTTGTTGGTTACCGTGGCGAAGAAGCATATAGACATCTTGCTGAAGACGGAATAGCAATGCCCGAAAGTGAAGTAAATAATAAAGAGGTTCTTGTTGGTAAAACATCACCACCTCGTTTCCTTGAAGAAATATCTGTTTTTGGTGCAGTTGAAGAAAAGAAAAGAGAAAGTTCACTTTCGTTAAAAAGCGGAGAGAAAGGAAAAGTTGATTCGGTTATGATCACTGAAGGTCCGAGCGGAAACAGGCTTGTCAAAGTCCGAGTAAGGTCAGCAAAAGTACCTGAAGTCGGAGATAAACTTGCTTCAAGACACGGGCAGAAAGGTGTCATAGGTTTGCTCGTACCACAGGAGGACATGCCATTTACAAAGAGTGGTATTTCACCTGATCTTATTGTTAATCCACATGCAATTCCGTCGAGAATGACTGCAGGTCACTTGCTTGAAACATTGGGTGGTAAAGCAGGTGCTTTAGGCGGTATGCTCATGGACGGTACTGCATTTGGAGGAAGTACAGAAGAACAATTCCAGGAAATATTGAAGAAGAATGGTTTCCAAGAAGATGGTGAAGAAATTCTTTATGATGGATTAACTGGAAAGCAGATCAAGGCAAAAATATTCATTGGTAATGTCTATTATCAGAGATTACACCACCTTGTTTCAAATAAAATGCATGTAAGAAGTCGTGGTCCAGTACAATTACTTACTCACCAACCAACCGAAGGTCGTGCACGTGAAGGTGGTCTTAGATTTGGAGAGATGGAACGTGACTGTCTTATTGGTTATGGGGCCAGTATGCTTATACGTGAAAGGCTTTTGGAAGAAAGCGACAAGTCATTACAATTAGTTTGTACTGATTGCGGTTCAATTGCAACACATGACTATGCACGTAATCGTGACGTGTGTCCAATATGCCAGGGTGAAAATGTTGAACCTGTAGAAATTAGTTATGCTTTCAAATTACTGCTTGACGAGATTAAATCTCTATATATATTCCCAAGAATAATTTTGAAGAATAAAGGTTGAAAAGGTGCTTATATGGTTGAAGTACAAAAAGTTCTTGATAAGTTGAAATTTTCTTTGTTTTCTCCAGAAATGATCAGGAAGATGTCAGCGGCAAAGATTGTCGTACCTGATACCTACGATGACGACGGTTATCCAATTGATGGTGGTCTTGTTGATACACGGCTTGGTGTCGTCGATCCTGGCCTTAGATGCAAAACATGTGGAGGTACTGTTAAAGAGTGCCCAGGTCACTTTGGACACATAGACATAGTAAGACCTGTGTTACATGTTGAATTTGCTAAGCATGTTTTTTATGTAATCAAGTTAACCTGTCCGAAATGCTACAAACTACTTAGTAAAAAGGCAATAAAAGAAGCTGCAGATCTGGAAACAACTGTTGAAAAAATAATTGAAGAAGTAAAAGTTGTTCCGTTACCAGTAACGCCAGTTACTCCTGCAGTTGCACAAGTTAGTGATGAACTTCCTTCATTACTTGATGTTGTTGAAACGAAAGTTGATCCAAATGCTGCTGCACAACATGTGGATACAGTTACAAAAAAGAAAAAAGACAAAGGATCAAAATTATGTCCACATTGCAGTGCTATTCTACCTGAAATAAAATTCATGAAACCAACCACTATTTACAAAGACAAGGACATACTGCTTCCAAATGATATTCGTGATTGGCTTGCTGGAATCAATGATGGGGACTTGCGAGAACTTGGTTTCGATCCTTTATATTCCAGACCAGAGTGGATGATTATAACAGCATTACCCGTACCTCCAGTAAATGTTAGGCCATCAATTACTCTTGAAACAGGCGAAAGAAGTGAAGATGATCTTACTCACAAATTAGTTGATGTTATAAGAATCAACCAAAAGTTAGATGCCAATATAAATGCTGGTGCGCCACAGCTTATTATCGAGGACCTATGGGAACTTTTACAATATCATGTAACAACCTACTTTGATAATGAAACTGCAAATATTCCACCTGCAAGGCACAGGAGCGGGAGACCTCTTAAGACACTTGCACAAAGGCTTAAGGGTAAGGAAGGTCGTTTCAGATATAATTTATCCGGTAAACGTGTTAATTTCTCTGCCAGAACAGTTGTTTCACCTGACCCTAGGATAGATCTAGATGAGGTTGGTGTTCCACAACTCATGGCAGAAGAACTTACAATACCAATGAAAATAACTGAGTGGAATATACCATATGCAAAAAGACTCATTCTTTCTGAAGCATATCCAAGAGCAATTTACATAATCCGAACAGATGGTCGAAGAATCAAGGTTGGCGACACACAGGAAATGAAGAAAGAACAAATAGAAAATCTGAAGGTTGGATATACTATAGAAAGACATATTGTTGATGGTGATATTGCACTTTTCAACAGACAGCCATCGCTTCACAGAATCTCAATGATGGCGCATGAGATTAAGGTTCTTCCAGGAAAAACGTTCCGACTTAATCCAGTTACTGTTTCACCATACAATGCTGATTTTGATGGTGATGAAATGAATTTGCATATTATGCAAACCGAGGAAGCCCAAGCAGAAGCAAGACATCTTGCTAAAGTCGAAGACCAACTTCTTTCACCAAGGCATGGGCATGCCATTATCAAACCACAAGAAGATCATGTGTCTGGGCTTTACTTTTTGACAAAAGAAGGCAGTGAATTTACTAAAGCAGAAGCTGCAAGCATGTTATATCTAATTGGAATAAACGAGCTTCCAGGACCAGATAAAAAAGATAAATATTCTGGAAAACTTCTGTTTTCTCTTTTACTACCAAATGATACAAACCTTAAGGTAATCTCAAAGCTAGGAGAAGAAATCATCATAAAAAATGGTAAACTCATAAAAGGTGCAGTGGAAAGTAAGGCGATGGAAGGCGAATTACTTGAAAATATGTTTGTTACACATGGCTCTGAATTCACTCGTGATTTTATTGACAAAGCTTGTAGACTGGCACTCGAAGCATTAGCCTATCATGGTCTAAGCGTTTCTCTAAAAGATTATACACTATCAAAGAAAGGGGGCGAAAGAGCCAAAGAAGTAACTGATAAGATGAATAGAGAAATAGACAATCTTATCATGCAGTATAAAAATAGGTCACTTGAGCGTGCTCCAGGCATGAGTCTTAGAGAAACGCTTGAAGGATTTATTATGGAAATAACAAGCAAAACACGTGAAGATGTTGGCAAAATTGTTGAATCTGATCTTGGTATTGAAAATCCATCTATTATCATGGCAAAGATCGGTGCACGTGGTAGCCTTCTTAACGCCATTCAGATGTCTGCGTTAGTTGCACAACAAACAGTAAGAAGTAAAAGAATCACACGTGGTTATAGGAAAAGAATACTACCATACTTCAAAGAAGGTACTGTTACCGGACCAGAAAAAGGATTCGTTTATTCTTCATTCCATAAAGGCCTAACACCCTACGAATTCCTACACCATGCTATGGGTGGTCGTGAAGCTCTTGTTAACACTGCAATTAGAACTGCTCGTTCTGGTTACATGCAACGTAGGTTAATCAACGCACTCCAAGATCTTGTCGTATTCGATGACCTTACTGTTAGAAATGCGGATATGAGTGTTATTCAGTTCATTTACGGTGGAGATGGAAAAGATCCAATGTTCTCATCAACTGCAGAAACAGGTGGGGACACGAAGCAGGACGATATCGATACTGCATAAGGTGAATATTATGAAATCAATAAAAAGACAAACTCTAAAAATTCCAGCTTATGAGGCCGTGGGTGTTATCTGTGCACAAAGTATAGGTGAACCTGGTACGCAGATGACGATGCGTACATTCCACTATGCAGGTGTTGCAGAACACGTACCGACTGGTCTACCAAGGCTGATTGAAATAGTTGATGCAAAAAAAGAACCAAAAAAAGCCATTATAGATATCCACCTAAAATCATCTTATGCAAGGAGCAGGGCTGATGCTGAGAAAATTGCAAAAGAACTTTCCAGTGTTTTTGTTTCAGATGTTGCTGAGGTTGAGGATGATCTTGAAAATCTTACAATAAAAGTTATCTTTAACGATAAAGACGGAAAGTCCCAAGGAATTACTTTTGCAATGGTTAAGAAAGCATTTGAGTCTTCGCCTGGTGATATTAAGATAGATGACCAGACAATTACGCTTAAACCAGTACGGGAACTTAAAACAAAAGAGAAAAAAGACAAAGACAAGAAGGAGAAAAAACTTACTGCAAAAGCAGTAAGAAAATTAACTCAAAAAGTCCGTGATACTATAGTTCGAGGTGTAATTGGTATCCATAAAGCAGTTGTACTCAAAGGACCTGAAGATTACTTCGTACGCGCAGGTGGTTTTAACATTGTCGGTGCGTCAGAGAATGCAGCAGTTGATCCTAAGAAAATATATACTAATAACATAAAAGAAATAGAACGTGTCTATGGTATAGAAGCAGCACGAAAAGCCATCATAAAGGAAACAACAGAAGTATTGAATATGCAAAAACTTTATGTTGATATTAGACATATCATGCTGATTGCTGATGCAATGACCTATGCTGGATCTGTCAAGTCTATAGGTAGGCATGGGTTATCTGGTGAAAAAGTTGGTGTATTGGGAAGAGCTGCTTTTGAAGAAACAATAAAGCATCTTATTAATGCCAGTGCATTTTCAGAAGAAGAAAAACTTATCGGAGTTACCGAAAATATCATTGTTGGTCAAACTGTGCCTGTTGGTACGGGAAAAATCCGACTTGCAATGAAACATACTAAGAAAAGGTGAATTTAATGGCTGAAGAAGTTGAAAACGTTCAAGAAGAAGTTGAAGAAAAAGTAACAAAAAAAATAAAAGTAAAAAAGCTAGTCAGAAGAAGGAAAACAAAGAAAGAAAGAGAAAATCCTATCACAGTAGCAATAAGACTCGCAGTTGAAAGCGGTTCTGTTGAGTTTGGTACTCGCACAAGCATATCACCAAACAATGATGCAAAGGCAAAACTTTTTATAATGGCAAATAATCTACCCGTAGCTATCAAAGAAAAGGTTGAGATTTTCGCCAAGAAATCCGAGATTCCAATAATCGTTTTTGATGGTAGTAGTATGGATCTGGGTTCGGTTTGTGGTAAACCTTACCCCGTATCTGTATTGTCAGTATACAAGGAAGGCTCATCAAATATATTGGACCTTGCAAAATAATTTTTTAAGTTATTTTTCTAAAAAATTGTGATTTTTTATGGTTGAATTAACTGAAGACGATCTAAGTATGTTTTCAAATTTTGAGAAGATAACTCACGTTATGCCATCTGATTATTTAACTACAACAACATCGATACTGTTTCTTGTTGGACAGGAATTTTTAGGTAAAGCAATAGGTAAAAATGCATTAAACATCAAAAAACTGGGAGATGTTTTTAAAAAACGCGTCATAGTTGTTGCAGACAGTCCTGATCTTGAGATTTTTATCAGGAACTTTTTTGGAAATATTAAAATCTATGATATAGAAATCCGCGATATTATGGGAGAAAAGGCAGTTATGCTTACAATAGAAGAAAAAGATCGTGGGATAGCAATTGGCAGGGATGGTGAAAGAATCAAAGCTGCAAAAACACTATTAAAGAAAAAATTCAATGCAACAGTTCACGTAAGAACAAGACGAACCATGCTATAATTCACAAAAAATATAACGCTTCTTATACTATTAATGTTATGAACATTTTGGTTATTGGTGGTTCTCGCTTTGTAGGCCCCCTACTTGTCATTCAGTTGCTTGCCAAAAATTACAATATTACATTGTTCAATCGTGGTCTCATTCGTTCGGCTTATGAAAACCTCACATTTATCAAAGGTGATAGGAACAATGGTTTTTCTATAGATGAACATTTTGATATTGTCATTGACATGTGCGCATATAACGGCATTCAAACTAGAACTGCGTTAGAGCAAATTGATTTTGATTTTTTTATTCATTTTAGTACTGCTGCAGTATACAAAAAAACAAATCAATTTCCATTAACTGAGGATTCACCTCTTGGAATCTGGCCACTTTGGGGTGATTACAATAAAGGCAAGGTTGAATGCGAACAGATTCTGAGTAAAAGCGGCATTAACTTTGCAACTATTCGTCCAGTATATATTCTCGGGTCTGATAACTATTGCGATCGAGAACGTTTCATCTATTCGAGAATAAAATCAAATCAACCTCTAATTCTTCCTGGCAATGGTCAGGCAATGATCCAATTCGTTTTTGCTAAAGATGTAGCAAATTCAATTGCACTTATAGCTGAGAACAAAGTCACCGGCAACTACAATTGTGTTGGTGATGAGAAAATTAGTTTGCATGATCTGGTGATGGAAATGGGCAAAATTGTCGGTCAAAAACCATCACTCAAATTCAATCTGAATACTGACGGAGAGAATTTTGATGAGCGCGAATTTCCATTTGCTAATGAGACTTTTTTATGCAGCAACAAAAAGCTAAAATCACTCGGAGTAAAGTTTACTCCCCTTCTAAAAGGTCTGAAAGAAGATTACCAATTTTATTCTAAAATCTGTTAGCGGCCCTCAAAAACTGAGAGAGAAATTTCAGTTATTACTATGTTATTTTTTTCTATGATTTCATTCACATCTGTTCCTTCTTCAGTTTTATTCAAAACCCCACTTATCCAATAATAAGGATGGCCGTATGGATCTGATCTTTTTTCTATCTTAACGCCAAACCTATCTCGCTGCATTTTTTGCATGTAAACTATTTTTGCATTTTCAAGATCTCTAGGTAGGTTGACATTATAGAACATTTCTGGCTTAAGATTTGGTTTCAATGTTTTGATTATTTTTTCCACTGTGTCTGTTATTTTTTCACGGTCACCCCATCCTTCTTTTCTCCAGTCTCTTTCTTTTTTTGCCATTGAAAATGCTATGGCAGGTATCCCTTCTAATGCTGCCTGCCAACACGCTGCAATTGTTCCAGAACCAAGTAAACAGTCGATACCTGCATTGTCCCCCCAGTTTATTCCCGATAAAATAAGATCTGGTTTTGGGAACTCATTTGAAAATAGCGAAAAAAGAACACAATCAGAGGGGGTTCCATTTATCGAATGGATATTTTCTTTTATCTTATGCAAGCGAATTGGTTTGTGCATAGTTAATGCACCAGAAACTGCACTTCGCTGTCTGTTTGGAATAATTGCATAAGTTTTATCAAATTTGGTTGCAACTTCAAAAAGCATCTCCAAACCTTCTGAGTGGCCATCATCATTAGTAACTAGAATTGTCATAAGTAGATTGAACGTAGTTTAAATTAAAAACATTGCTTGCGTTTTGTTTGTTATTAAGTTTCTTCAGTTAATTCTATATTACTCACTAAACTGTCTAGATTTTTTCCAGAATTCTTCAAAATATTTTTTGAAAGCATCTGCAAGTTCTTGGCTAACAATTTCTATACAAAGTGGATCTGACGAAACAGTGGTTATAATTACTGTATCCTTATAAATTGTAAAATATGCAGGAGTTTTGATGTCTATTGGCATATACCTCGCTTCACACAGGGTGACATTGTTTTATCTTTTCAAGAAGCAATTCAAATTTCGTATATCCTGCTTTAGCATTAAAATGACCAGCATTTTTTTCAATAAAAATTTCAGCGCCTAATTCTTTTGCTAATTCAATCCCATTTTCAACACAAACCATCTGATCATCTTCTGAATGAAAAACAACAAATTTTCCTCCATTCTTTTTAATTTTTGACCAATCAAATTTATTTCCAATAAATGGCTGATCTCCATCCCAGTTTTTTATTGGTCTAATCCCAATTGGTGTTGCTACGAGAAAAGTGGCGTTTATTTTTATATTACTTTTTTCCAAAATTCGAAGTGCAAATGCCCCACCCAAACTATGCGCAATCAAAATTGTTTCTTTATCGAAGTCTTTTTTGTATCTATCAAAGACGTCAAACCAAGTTTTTGGTGTTTGATTTTCCGGTGTTGGAAATTGCGGAATAATAACATTATAGCCAAGTTTTGTCAGTTCTGTTTTGAGCCACGAAAACCAATTTTCCTGTGGGTGGCCACCGGTTCCATGGATAATGAATACATTTGTCATGTTTCCACCATTTTCCTGTTCTATTTCGGTTTCGCGAGCATTTGTTTGTTGCATCCGTTCACGAGATGAAAGCGAGTCATCAACAAAAAACTATGGCATTAATCTCATCCTATCTCTTGGGAACATTGTACATTCTCGAATGTTTTCCTGCTGGCAAATTTTCATTACTAATCTGTCCAGTCCAATACTCCAACCAGCATGTGGCGGCGCTCCCATCCTGAAAGCATTTATGTAAAATTCAAAATCAATAGGATCAAGTTCCCTACTGCGAAGCTGTTGTTCAAGAATCGCCGGAATATGAATTCTCTTTGCGCCGCTTGAAATTTCTAAACCGCGATACATCAAATCAAATGCATGGCATATTTTAGGATTCTTTTCATCTGGCATAGAATAAAATGCCCTGACTTCAGTTGGCCAATCGTAAATAAAGTAAATTTCATCTCTAAGAATATCATGCAGTTTTTTCTCTGCTTCTTTTGTGAAGTCCCATCCGTGTTTCATCTCAAAACCACTATCATTTAGTTTGCTAACAAGATCTGTGTAAGTGTATCTTGGTATTTTTTCCGGTATAATAACTTCCCCCCAAAGTTTGGCAATCTCATCACCGACTTCGCTTTTTACGCTTTTTAGAATATGTAAAGTTGTTGTTTCCAGAACATCCATTGCATCGTTATGATCTGCAAAACCCATTTCTATATCCATTTGAGTTATTTCATTAAGATGGCTCGTTGTATTGTGCTTTTCTGCTCTGAAGACGGGAACTGTCATCATTACTTTGTCAAAACCACCTATCACTGCTAGTTGTTTATGAAGCTGCGGTGATTGGACAAGATAGGCTTTATTTTCAAAATACTGTAGAGGAAAAACATCTGCACCTCCTTCTGTTGCTGCTCCTGTTATGGCAGAAGGATGAATCTCAAGAAAATCCAGGTTGCTTAAAACTTCACGAAATGCTTTTACTGCGACTGATCTGGTCTTGAATATCAAGGTAGATTCTTTTCTTCGCAAATCTAAATACCTATAATCGAGTCTTGTATCTATTTCAGAAGGCACTACACCAGTAGGATCTACAGGCAATTTAAGTTCAACCTTATTCAAGTATTCAAATCCAGTAGGTACCAATTCAACTCCATCTGGGGCTGTTTTATTCTCTTTAATTTGTCCTTCAAATGCAACTACGTCCTCTTTATTTAGTTTTACTGCTTCCAGGATTTCTTCACTTACTACTCCTTTTTTTAATATCACTTGAATTATGCCTGTTATATCTCTAACTAATACAAATTTTAATTTTCCCAAATCTCTAAAATCATGGACCCAACCAGCTATTTTTATTGTTGTTCCATGTATTTTTTTTGCATTTTTTATATAATGTGTTCTGTACATTTTATCATCCCATAAACAGTAGTAGAAATTTTACTAGCAATAGCTATTAAAAAGCCGTTAGAGAATATTAATCTTATGGAGGTTCTGCTGCCACTACTGATAACCTTACCTCCTGCTGCAGGAACATTGATAGCTCTTGCATTGGGATTTACAATTTGTGTTGTCAGTTCATTATTTATAATCGGGTATTCACTTAATAATCCTCAGATGATTGCAGTTGCAAGAGAGGAACTTGCAACCTTAGTTTTCACTATGATGATAATCTTTTTCTGGCTAAGTTTTGATGCTATATTAAATACTGCTGTTTCAGGACTATTACTTGCGTCGATACCACCCGCAGCGTTAGCATCCGCAAGTCCTGATTCTTGTCTCAACGCTAATAATCTCAACTCTGCTGCTCCTAATTGTGTGTTGAATGGCCTCACTACAAGTCATATTTCTCTTTCAATAGCCTCGTTGGGTATTCTTGAACAAAAACTAAAAGCTCAATATATGGACCTTTATCTTTTCGAAGCCTTAATTGGTTTCTTATCTACGATCAGTTTCCCAATCGGTTCTCCAATCCCTGCCGTGAACATTATTTCCATCTCACTAGCTCCATTTACTGGTTTGAGCATGCTTAGTACTGCACACACAGTTGTTGTCGAGGCGATCGGGTATCTTCTTACACTTATATGGGGTAAGGAATTTATGTTGCTTTTTGCCAGAGATATAGTACCACTATTATTATTTCCTCTTGGTCTCATCATACGCGCATTTCCATTCTTTAAAAAGACTGGCTCAAGTGTTATTGCAATAGCATTTGCTCTTTATTTTGCATTTCCATTTGCGGTTCTTTTGTCTAATTACATGATATTTGACATTTACCAACCAGCTGATTTCACATACAATCCATCGTCAGCAACTGCAATGCACACAACGAAAAGCGCTAGTGATTGGCAAAGCGATGTTACAAATGCTGGAGAGGGCGAAGCAACTCAACACCTATTCGAAGAATTTAATGCTCCTAGTGTTGTTGATATTTCTACTTCGGGTGCTTCTGCACCATGTTCTGGAAATTTTATCGTTCGTATGTTTTGTAGTATTTCTAATCTCGTAAAAGGCGCGTTCACTGTTGTTGGCGGATTTCTTAGTACTGTTTTCTCAATTTGGAGTTTCATGGTTGGAATGGCAGGGGACTTTTTCTGGACTGGATTCAATAACCCGGTCATGCCAGCAAGTGCATCTGCAGGTCTTTTCTTTTTCCTCATAAAAGAAGTTACTACTGTGAGTCCTTTCATAATACTCATTACTCTCACAACGATTTTGGAAATTATTATTACTGTTACAGCATACAGAAGCGTTGCGCTCATGATCGGCGGAGAAGCTGAACTTATCGGATTAACAAAGGTAGTCTAAGATGAAAAAATTAATTTTTCTTTTATTTGTAATTTCACTATCATTGGCCAGTTCAGGTGTATTCTTCAATCAACTTCCTCAGGATCCAGCAGTTGCTGTTCCTGATCAAGCTATTTTCATTCTAACTTTAATGGCTCCACTTATGCTAGCTATGGTAATCCTCGCAGCGGCAGCATATGTCGCTGGTCAGCTTTTCGGTTCTGAAATAAGAGCAAAAGCAAGCGTGTGGGCACAAAGTATGCTTGTTGCTGTTGGTATAGTTGCAATCATTATCTTCCTTTTCGTTGCAGTACTCCCGGGATTTTTTTCCGGTACATTATTGGGTTTTGATCTTTATGATCCATTTCTTGGCCATGGAAAAATCAATGAAATCCTAAATATTGCACAATCTGGATTAGGGCTTCTGATAGCGGCAATGATGGTGTTGGCTGCAGCAGCATATGTTGTTGGTCAGATGTTTGGTTCCGAGACGCGTGCACGAGCCACAACATGGGCAAATAATATTCTTGCAGGTTCAATACTAGCCGCAGCGATCTACATTATCATCTTCAATATAATAATCCCATTTCAAACTGATTTATTTAATCAACCTCTGGCAGGTGGCGTTGATCTTGGTTTCTATGGTGCACTGCTTGTTGATATTGCCCTTCTTGTTTCAATAATCATACTAGTCACCTATCTAATTTCAAGAGTCTTTAAAATTCCAGAATGGGAGGCCTATCTCAACATTGAACTCTCTCATCTTATGAGTTCTTTTGTGTTAATTATCTTTGTCATTGGCATGTTTGCAGTTGGAGAAGCTGTTGTATCATCTAATGAACTTCACTTATATGATTCTATTCACTTTTCAGGGCCTCCAGAAGCTGCAATATCCTTCATGCATACAACGGTTTCCGATAGTGCACTGAAGGCAAGTATGGATATTTTCAAAATACAGGCTTGCGCATCAATGCTATCAACTTTCAGTAGAAGAACTGGAGAATTTGTTCTTACTCAGACCTATAAAGTATTTCCAGGGGTGGATACATTTGTTTCAGTTGCGAATGTTCTAAGTTATACTTTAGTGTCTTTTTACGGTACTGTTTCAGTTCAAATAGCACTACTTCATCTTATCGACGGGCTTATGGTGTCCTTTGTTCTACCTGCTGGTCTTGTGCTAAGATTTTTCCCACCCACTCGTGATGCGGGTGCATTTCTTATATCATTATCCTTTGGGTTCCAGTTCATTTTCCCAACTGTTTATCTTATTAATGGACAAATATTCGAGAGTATAGGCGCTGAAACATACAAAAGTCCAAAATTACTTATTCAATCATTATGCGGTCCATTCAAATATGGTGCTGCTGGTTATCTTTTTAATCCTGCTGCGAGTCCACTTTTTAAAATTCCCGGGTTTAATACTCTTGGTACTTTACTAGGGAAGATTGTTTCAGAAGGTCTTCTAAATGCAGTTTCCATGGCAGAATTCATACCGATTTTACAACGAATTGCTTCACTTTCACTGTTGGTGCTTTTTATGCCTGCTTTGGCACTTATGATCACCATCGCATTCATAAATTCCATGACTAAATTTATAATAAATAAGGGATGATATGGGAGTTTTAGGTCTTTGGAACGACTGGGTTTGGTTTGCTGGCGTTGCGCTCGGCCTTACTACAATCCTTGTTGCCATTGTCTATGCACTTTCAGAAATGTTCATGAATGATAAGATGAAAGGCTGGGCAAAGATGGAACTCGCAGAAATATTTTATTCTGCTCTTATCATCTCACTTGGAATTACTGGACTTCCCTTAATTGATGCAGTTGTCCAAGGTTCGCTTGGTGTATCTAATTTCGGTGGTACTGGAGGCAGCAGTATTGGATGTGCTGGTAGCGTAACAAGTTTTTACATACCAACAACTGATTATGGTGAACAAAGTTTTCTTGGAAGTGGGAACCCGATCAAAAGATACGAATGCAAGGATATTTGCGCTAGTAGTGATATTCCAGGTACTATCTCATATAATCCGGCTTCTGTTTATCATGGGGTTGAATCATGCCATATGCGGCTTGGGATCTGGTACATGCGCGAGGTTTTTGACGAAACAAAAAACTTTGCATTTACTACTTATCTTGATTACATCAAAACATCTATGTATGCTGAATTTACAATAAACATAGAATTCATTTTTGAAAAAGCAGGGTTCTTTACATTTACTCCCTGGAAAGGTTTCTATACCATGGGTAATAAAATCAAGGAACTTAGTTTTGAATGGGCAATGAAACTTCTCATGCTTACTAAATTCCAAGAGGTTATGCTAAGATTTATTGCAATTGCCATATTCCCTGCATTCTTTGTCATAGGTGCTTTGTTGAGGGCATTCCCATTTACGCGTAAATTAGGCGGTTTAATGTTAGCAATAGCAATTGCGCTTTATTTCATATATCCATCATTCTATGCATTTGGGGCATTGATAATGCTTGATATAAAAAATGATCCAATTGTCCAACTTGCCTGGCAGAATAGTGAAGCAAACCCTGCAGCATTAAGTTCAACCCCTTTCGACGTTCCAGCAGAGTATCATGATCCGCCAATTGCCAATGCAATGTATCTTAACAGAACAAGCATAATGCTGCTTGGTGGGACATATAATAGCGGCGACGCGTTAGATTACTTAAATCAAATGGAAGGTATGGATTCAAAGACGTTCTATGAAAAAATGGAAAGCGGAGAATTATCTCCAACAGAAAGGACAACTCCAGGTTTTGATCTTACAAAAACTGTTACGGCAACAGAAGACGAGAAACAAGAAGTACTAAAAGCAGCAAGTGAATCCGCTGATAGTTGGTTCAATGAAGTTTCAAAAGAAAACAAAGCTGATAATTATATTGGATTTGCATTTGAATCCGGTGGTCCTTTAGATACACTTGCAAGATTGACATTCTGGTCTGTTTTCTTTGCATTGTTTAGTATTCTTGGAACAATTGCAGGGATACGTTCCCTTTCAGTGACATTTGGCGGCGACATAGAGATCGCAGGTCTTACGAGGCTGATATGAAATGAAAATTTTACCATTATTATTTTTCCTATTATTAACCTCTATTATATTCACAGCAGATCCAAATTCACTTAGTACGTTTTTCAATGAAACAAAAGATAGTGTTGCTGATGAAGTTGATGCATTCGTAAACGCAGGTTCTGCTGCTGGTAGTGTTGTACCTGGGGTGTTAGGCGCATTCAAACCAACTGATTGCAGCGACGATTGGATCAATAATCTTCTCGGTGTAGATACAATAATTTCTTTATGGCTTGCTCCGGCAGCGTTTGTCGGATTAATTGTTATTTTTGGAATAACAGGTCTTTATCTTGTTGGACAGTTTTTAAACTCGCCAAATCTTACTGCAATTGCAAAGGATGAAGCATTTCAAACTGGTTTGACATTCATGCGTGTTATGGTTGTGATAGGTGCTTTAGTATCAGTAAACTTTTTCTATTCTTTAAGCACTGCTGGAAGCAGCGATCCAATTTATCGTAACAGCGAAAACATTATGGATGCTGCGATGGGATTCTCAAGGCTTATGGTTGGCGACATGATCTCACACTACAGCATGCTCATGCTTTACAACATGGTTATCCATACAATCTACTCTTCGACGATGTGGTTTGGTATGACTTGGCGTGCGATGTATTCATTCAATCTTGGTCCGGTGCTTAAACCTATTATTGATATCATCGGAAGTGCATTACAATTTCTTTCACTTGGCATAAGTGAATGGTTGCTTCACGTTGTCACATTGTGTTTCATCAAAAAATGGATGTGGGGGTTATTTATTCCATTTGGGATGCTTCTTAGAGCATTTCCTTTGACTAGAAATGGTGGGGAAGCAGTGCTTGCACTCGCATTTTCATTAGTTATTTTCTATCCATTCATGTTCATTTTCGACTATGAAGTCCATAAAATAATGAAACTGACAATCATTGATCCGCAGCAAGCAATGGATAGCTTTTTCCATAGAAGCGGCATATTGAATGTCTTTGGGTCAGTTGTAATCGTCATGTTGTTAATGTCCGGCGTGTTTATACAATTTTTCCTTGGTAGCGCGCTTTCATTAGCATTTGAACTAATAAAAGGAGCAGTGTATTATATCGTAATAATGAGTGTATTCTTGCCGTTTCTCAATATATTCATTACTCTGACGTCAGCAAAAGAGACAGCTGAATTTTTCAAGGCAGATGTAAATTTCTTTGCCTTCCTTCGGTTGATTTGATGCAAGACGCCATAGATATTATCTCCGGTTCATCTGCGATAAATCCAGGTGCTCTTGCAACACTTCCAGGACTTTGGTGGTTTGTTGCGCTTTCAGGATTAGCTTTGATGGCATCAATAACATTGCTTGCAGCTATGTATATGTGGGGAACACTTTTCAGAAATCCGCAATTAATTGGATATGTGAAACAGGAATTACTTGAAATTATGATAACTGCATTGCTTATAGGGATTATCTTTGGTATGCTTGGTTCATTGAGTTATCTTCGTCTTGCTGATTTTGTTCCATTAGACCTTCTCCCATCTAGTGTTGGCTATGATACAAATATTTATGAAGCGGCTCAAATGTATTACGAGCAAGTAGATACTGACATGAGCAGCTGGCTTAATCTTAATTACATAATGAATATCTATGTTGATCAATCTGCTTCTGTGACTCCTTATGCCAGACCTCTTGGTGTTGGTTTAGTCGCATCACCACTTACAGGTCTTGCATCACCACTCAAACAACTTCTTTACAATATGACTACTGCACTTTCGCTTGCTTTCATTATCAATCATGCACAGTTAGTTGTTTACATATTTTCACTCCAAGCATTTTTGAATTTTTATCTACCATTAGGAATTTTCTTAAGATCATTTACACCAACAAGGAAATTGGGTGGTACATTGATTGCTGTTGCATTGGTGTTCCTTTTTATTTTTCCTGCATTATCGACACTGACGTACTCAATTTTCTACAATCGTTCAGGCGGTCCGCTTGTTTCATTTGGAAGTATGATTAGTGATTTCTTTTCCGATTCAGCTAATGGCGGTTTTATGGAGTCTCTTGAACGGTATTATGAAAACAATTTCAATACTGGTGGCGGGGGCATAATGGATATAATCGGTGGAGTATTTGGAGGAATAGGAGACATGATACAATCAGTTGTAGGTACTATGTTCCTTACTCTTTTCCTTATTCCGATGTCAATGATTAGTTTTGCATTTGTTGTTGGTTTTATAATTCCTGCAATAAATGTTATCATATTTACAGCTGCAGCAAAAGTCTTAAGCAAGACTTTAGGGGAAGAAGCTGACGTGAGTTCTCTTACAAGGATGATATAATGGCATTTGACATGAGTTATTACGCAGATTGGGGTACAATATCCATAGCTGCTGCTGCAATCGGGGTGTTGGCTGCATCCATACTTATTCTCATGTCACGTCTTTTCAGTCTTAAAAGTCTTGAACAGGTTGCAAAAACCGAGTTTATCTATGCAATTTCAACAGTTGTCATAGTGATGATTGTTGTTTTTACTATCCCTACTCTTGAAAGGCTTCTTGCTGATCCAGGTGATAGTCTGGCAAGATGTTTATTTTTAACATCATTCGGAAAGTCATGCAGTGATCCAGCAACTTTTGGCTATTCGTTTGAGTGTGATACTATAACTGGGCAGTGCGATACTTTGATTGATTGGATGAAATTATTTATGGCAACCCCGACGAGGTGCGTCACAAAATTCATGCAATTTCTTTATGCACTTGCTATCCCTGTTGATGGAATGGCGTCAATATACATGGAAATTTTCATGTCTGAACATGCATCTGGTTTTGGTGTTAAATGGTTATCTGAACGTATAGCTAACGCAACCCAATCACTGTCATTTTACATGTACATATTTTACTTGCTTATTCATATTTTCAACTTTATCAAATTTTATGCTGGTTTCTTTTTCTCTATTGGCGTTGCTCTCCGTGCATTTCCACCAACGCGAGGTGCTGGGGCGTATGTAATAGCAATGTCTATTGGACTTTATTTTGTTTTTCCACTTGCATATATACTCATGGCAGCTACTGCAACGCCTCTCTCACAATCTGTAATCTCAACATTCGATCCTGATCAATTGAGCGGCACTCAATATGTATGTTCCATCCCAGATCCTGGTGATGTCAAAGTTCTTGGATGTGGTGCTGCAGATGTTGGCAGAGCAATGGAACTTCCAGATCAGCTCAAAGCAAATAAGGATGCACTGGTTGATGTATTTACTGTTCAAATAGATGATTTCACTCGTCATCTTTCTCATTCGATATGTCTTTTCCCAATGATTGCATTCGTAGTTCTTCTAACTTTTGTACTCAACACTACAAATCTTTTTGGTGGTAATATCCCAGAAATAGGAAGAGGACTTGTTAAGTTAATCTGATGAATCATTGCCTTATTTTGCTTAAGTAAACAATTTTAATCCTTGAAGTTGTTACACACTCATGGCCAACCGCAAATATGTTCTGGATACCTCGCTTTTTGTCAATCCATATGCCCGTGAGAAATTCGGCAAAAATCCAAGCTCTGCAATGCTTGCATTTATCAAGCATGTTCATACTCTTGATGTTGAATTTTATATGCCACCAATTGTGTTCAAAGAACTAGCAAACTTTATCGATCCGAAAGCATTAACTGAATTTGAACTTATCATAAAAAAGAGGGCGCCAAACACATATGGGATATATCTTCCTGCTGCTGTTTTCTATAATTTTATTGAAGATATACGCTTAAGGATGAATAAGGGCATGAGGCTTGCTGAAGAATTTGCAAAAGATAACAATCCTGATAATGATAAGAAATTAAGCAAACTTCGTGAGAAATATCGGGATGCTTTGCGTACTGGGATAATAGATAGCAAGGAAGATTTTGAACTTGTCTTACTTGCAAAAGAACTTGAAGCTGCAATAGTATCATCAGATGAGGGTGTTGTTAAATTTGCACATGAAGTTGGGACTGAGTGTATTGATGCAACAAAATTTCATTCGATGTTGGCAAAATTGAAAAAGTAGTCAATCCTCAATTGCTTTTCCATTTGCATAACTACTTAGGATTTTTTTTGTGTTTTTATAAGTTCTACTAAATCGTATTCGTGTGTTTCCTTTTTCTTCTCTTCTGAAAATCTCAGTTATCTTCGCATCTTTGCTGCTATGTTTTAGTATATCTTTCCAAACTTTCTCGTCCTTTATGAGAATTTCAAATTCTTCAACTATTTCTTTTTTTTGTTTGATATTGTTTATTGAACTTTCAAGGCCGCGGTAAAAAGCAATACCTAATTTTTTCGCATACTCCTCTCTATCCATCCCAAAATCATTAATAAACATTGCAGATCTCAAAACACGCTGGTGATAAAATCCTATTGGCATATCAAAGAACCGATTTGATGCTTGTGCAATATCTTCTATATCTGAATGTGCGGTGACATATTTCACAGCTTCTTTTCTGTCTTCGCTTTTTATGACCATTCCTTCTTTACAGCTTTTGTTAAGCGAAAGTATTATTTTTCTTAAATTAGAATAATCATCTGTTCTGAATTTTCCTAAAACAGGAACTCCAACCATTTTATACTTTTTCACTAATTTATGTCTTTCTTCACAACTTACAAATTCGTTTCCACTATCTATATCAAATATATATAATAAAACATCAAATTTTTTGGTTGGCTCTGTATGTGGGGTATTCCCAATCATCTCGCCACATATAATATAATTTGGATATTCCTTGAAAAATTTTTCCAGTCTCATTTCTCTTGCTTTTTCAGTTACAAAAACATCCAAGAATCCGCCTCTTGAAAATGCATAAATTTTTTCGTTTATTGATAAAATTCTCACATTGTAGCCGTCTATTTTTTCTTCTACATATACTGTCGTGGCTTTGATATTATTCCTAATTCCATTTTCAAGTGTAAAAATTCGTTTTATGTGAGGGTAAGCTGGAATTATTCTATTTGCAGTTACAACTGTGCCTCTTTCAATACCTTTAAATCTGACGGAGAATCTTAAATATTCAATTTCAGCGCTTACTCTTTCTATTTTACCTTTTTCTAAAGCTTCTTTGAGAAGTTTTGCTTCCATGTATTTTTTTACTGTGGCAATGTTTTTGTTTGTTTCTTTTTTATTTTTTTATTACTGATCGCTTCGAGATGGGGGTTCGAAAGGTTTTTTGTTTATCAATGTCATGAACGGCAATCCGTTCATGAACATGTTCGTGATTGAAACGTCAATTACAACATCACTACGCGAATACGGGGTCCAGGGGCAAGTCCAACACCAAAACGAGCGGGACGCGAGTTCATTAAAAAAACCAAAATTACCATGGAACTTTCTTCAATCCAATTTTATTTGCCAATATATTCATCGATGGATGAATAATAAGAGTAAGAACAAAAATAAACACAAGATTTACATATGTGAAAAACTCACCTTTCGCAAATGGCATAACAAAAAACAAGGCAAGAATAAGAAACATTATCATATCAAGAAGAAATGGCTTACCAGATTGAATCTTTACTCTTCTTTTTATGAAACTTCCAAGTGCATCCCCACAGAGAGTTCCAAAAGCCAGAACAAATCCTGCGAAAAATTGAGTCTGCGAATTGACAAAAAAAGGTAATGGATAATATAAAGTTACTATCCCACCAGCAACTGTACCTGCAAGAATACCACCAATAAATCCTCTTATTGTTTTTCCCTCACCAAGAATTCGTTCTCCATCATTTAATCTCCTGCCAAAATCTAATGGTATACCTCCACCCAACACTACTGGTGATGAATTTGCGATATAAATAGGAATAAGGAAAAGTAACACATCTAAAAGTGCCATGATTATTTTCTTCTCTAAACATTTATATTTATATCATGTGATTTCAATACATGGAATCTCAATCTGAAGTCAGAAGACGCTCAGTTAAACCCGGTAGCGGATTAATTCTTGGAACAGGGTTACTTCTTATCATGGCTTTTTTCACACTTATACTTATGTTCTTTTTGATTTCAGCACTAACACCAACATTGGTTGGGAAATGTGTTGCTGTGGTGGATATAAACCAACCACTTAGTATTGAAGGATCATCATCTTCGTTATTTTCAGACGGAGTTGCCAGTTCAGAGCAAATAGCCGCAACAATCGAAAACTTGAATAACCGAGAGGACGTTGGATCTGTTGTCATAGTGTTTAATTCTCCAGGTGGTTCAGTTGTAGCAACACGCGAAATTTACCAATCTATTCAGGAACTAAATAAACCAAGCGTTGCATATTTTCGAGAAGTTGCTGCGTCTGGTGCATACTATGCTGCAACTGGTACTGATTACATAATTTCAGATCCAGCTGCATTGACTGGTAGTATAGGGGTCATTGCAACATTTACTGAAATGCAGGGATTGTTTGATAAGCTTGGTCTAAATGTTACTGTAATAAAATCTGCTCAACATAAAGATATTGGTTCGCCATATCGGAACATGACCACAGAATAGTATGAAATCATGCAGACTTTGATAAATGAAGTATATGACGAATTCAAATCAGTAGTAATTGAGAACCGTGGTTCAAAATTAGACATGACTAAATTCGAAAATATCACAGATGGAAGGATAATGAGTGGCAGACAGGCACTAAAGGTTGGCCTAGTTGATCAACTTGGTAACAAAAAAGATGCAATCATGAAGGCTGCAGAATTGAGTGGGATCGAAGCAACTTCTATCGAAGAGATACGCGTTTGTCCTGCACCTACTATGGTATCTGAAAGTGGATTGTTTGGTCTCGATTCACTTATTCAAAAACTTCAGGCTGGTTCGTCAACACCACAGTTAAGTTACAAGTGATATGGTGAAAAACAAAATTATTTTGATTCTTTTTTTTATTCTTCTTCTTATCATATCTTCTACTCTACTTCCGTTTGTAATCCCTCATCAAATCAATTCTCCTCCTTCAGAACAACCACAACTATGTACAACTAATCAAACCAAACAATGTTTTATTAGTTCATGTAATGGCACATCAACATGTTTTGATGGTGATTGGTCATCTTGTTATTGGGAAAAGGTTTGTACACCTGGTTCAAGGGCAATGTGCATACAAAAAGGTTGTGCATATGCAGTGAAAACTTGTAATCCATGCGGTACTGGCTATAGCCAGTGTGGTTCGCCGTGAGACTGTGGC